>NZ_JBTLFO010000004.1:0-271470 GCF_054457875.1 Acinetobacter sp. GXMZU3951
TGAAACCTCTTAGCGCTGATGGTAGTGTGGGGTTACCCATGTGAGAGTAAGTCATCGCCAGCTCATTAATTCTAAACACCCCCTGTTAATCAACAGGGGGTGTTTTTTTATGTGCGGAAATAGTAATAATATTTGAGAAAACAGCTAAAACTTAAAGTGTAATGGGTTCTTTATATACGAGCACCGCTGTCAAGATTGGAATTGCAAAAGTAGGGATTAATAATACAATCCAGTATTCAACATGATGGCTGAAGCTGGTGAAATTGGAAAATATTAATCCTAGAATGAGCACAAAGGCAATGCAACTTGCAAACAGCAAAAAGAATTTTTTAAGCATTTGAGACTCCTATAAAAGAATATCTTGGACAATATATTGAGGATACTCTAATCTAAAACTTCAGCATAGACGTATTGAACTTAAAATAGATGATTTTGAAAATGAATTTAGGGCTTAATTTAGTGTGTAAGTTGAATATAATGCTTTTATGTAATCTTTATTCCAAAAATAAAATTAATTTGTTACTTTTAATATTTAATACAATGTTATAACGCCATGAATAAAATATTAATTTCTCTACTATTGATATTACCCATGACTGCCTGTAATTCTATGAAAGAGAATCAGTTTGCTTCAACAAAGCTTGCAATTGCTAATCCAGCCAGTGAATATTGTATTTCTCAAGGTGGAAAATTGATTATAAAAAATGAAAAGAATGGACAAGTTGGATACTGTAATTTACCCAATGGGGATGAAATAGAAGAGTGGGAATATTATCGAGACAATCATTCGCTATGTATAGCTGAAAAAGCTGCAACCTTGATCGGACAGAAGGGACTAACTGAACAGCAAATTCAACAAATTTCTCAAGCTAAAGTTGTGAGAAGTGTAACTAGTGGGCAAGCAGTAACAATGGACTATAGGGAAGATCGAGTGACCATAACGCTTGATCCCGTGAATCATACTATTATCCATGCAAACTGTGGCTAGACTATTCGCTATTCAATAATATATGTGGCCTTAAAGTACTTGAGGCCATCTTTTGGAAAAATATTTAGATTGAATAATCTTGGGGGAGTTGATTTGCCGATATTAAAGTTCGTGGTCTATATCTCTCATCGGCTAAATATAATTTATAGACACTCTCATCAATAGTGATGTTAACGGCCAAATCATTTTTATAGTCCAAATTATATTTTCTATAGAAACGCCCATCTCCATGGTTGAGTAAGTCTTTTAACAAAGCATAAATGTTATGTAAGAAGATTTGATAAGAATCTGTCGGTAAGTTTTTCCAAGCATTTGGAGAAGCTTTAAAATCAGAAACTTTAAGACCTGCGGTTTTAGCTTTGCTAATCATCCACTCGAGAGTAATGTCTGCTAAGGGGTCTGCTTCATAGCCACCACCAATATTAGCATGCGATCCAATAAACCAGCGTTGCTCAACTTCAATCTGTTCAGGTTTTTTCTGTCCGTTTGGAAAAGTCCAAAGTGTGACATCATAAACTTCACGATTTTCATCTAATGCAATAGCGTGATAGGCACGTTTTACAATTTTAGATAGTTGAGTATCATGCCAAGTGAGTTTATGGCGGTTAGTCTGATTAGTGCTAGGAATCCCGAGTACCCCAACAGTATCCCAAACACCTAGAAAATGAATATCTACTTCACGGCTGTATTTACGTCTAAAAGTTTTGGCTAAAGCATCGTCAGGGCCAATACTTTTATTCCGATATAATTTTTCTGCTTCTCTTAAAAGACGTTTGGTTGAGGTATGTAAAAGTCTACATTTTCGGATTAATCCAGCTAAACTTCTAGCGGTGTAGGCACCACGGCTAAATCCAAATATCCAGATTTCGTCTTCTTCACAGTATCTTTTGATAAGCCATTCATAACCATCAATTAAATTTTTGGATAAACCTATACCCGCGATTCCACCTACGATTTTCTCAAATGGTCGAGTGCCAACGCCTGGGTTATAAAAAAATCGTTGTTGGATATCGCCATCGTAGTCATGAAGTAAACTCGATAGCCGATAGCCGATAGCCGATAGCCGATAGCCGATAGCCGATAGCCGATAGACATTAGTATTTTCGATGGCATCATCCCAAGTGCCATCAAAAAAAAGAATTAATCTTTTTTTCTGGTGCATGGTTATGAACTTAGGGCTTTTTTTATAAGATAAAATGATTTATGACTGTTGTATATTTTTTAATTGATTGTTTTTGTACGAGATGTGGGGTTGCTTAAATAACCATGTAATAGCTTGAAATTTAAGTTAAAAATATTTTTTGTGAGGTATGTTAAAGGTTTAGATGAGCAGTTGAGAAAAGATTGCAATTTGATATTTAATTTACAAAGATGACTGATGAACTGTATGCTATTTACTGATAATAAATAAATTAAACCTAGTAGGGGGTAAGGATGGTGAATCATTATCCTAAACCAATGATTGTTGTGCATTGGTTAACTTTATTGTTTGTTGTAGCAGCTTACTTAAGCAGTGGTAATCCCTTAAAAACAGGACTTCAAGGTCAGATTCATGTGATCACTGGTATGAGTGTATTTATTCTTTTTCTGATAAGAATACTATTTTTATTTCACTATCGTGGTCAGCTGCCACAGAATGTAATCATCAACAGAACACAAGAAATATTATTTAAAATTGTACGATTGCTTTTGTATGTTTCTCTATTTGCTGTACCGCTATTGGGGTGGTTAGCTTTATCAAGTCTCACGGATCACTTTCGATTATTGGGTTTTAATTTAATGCTATTTTCTTCAGTGTCACAAAATGAGTTTTTTGGGACGGTACATCAGTTTCTCAGTTTCTAGGAAATCTTTTTATTTCATTAGTAGGATTACATACAGGCGTTGCTTTAATCCATCATTTTTATCTAAAAGACAATGTATTAAAAAGTATATTATTTAGTAGAGATAAGCGAAAATGGTGATTATTAATTGAATGAGTAAGGTAAGTAGACTGCACTTAAAGACTGATAATGCTGTAAAATCGGGTAATACTATAAAATATTTATTCAACAATAAAAAGGATCGAGCTTGTGACTGATTTAACTCTAGAATTCCTAGATCAGACCCTAGATAAATATGAGGCAAAAGGTAAAAAAATTAAGAAAATACGCATAGGTTACGAACTTTATGCAAAATTTATGGAAGATTTAAAATTTTCAGAAGACATCTTAAATTCATCTCTAGATCCAGATAAACGGAGTTATCGTGATGTAAAAGTTAAAATTACCCATGATGATTTTGAATTGACTTTTTTATTAAAAAATTGATTTAGCTTAATATTATATTATTTGTTTGAGCTAAAGATATGGCAAAAATGTGGGTCGAATATTCTGAATAATTTTTAATCCTTATGCTAATTTTTATTGTGCTTTATTTTACAAAAAAGTTACATAATGACAATTTCTTTGATAATAAATCATAGTAGAATAATCAACATTAAATATTCTCCATTTTAACTAGTCCTCTAGTTACCAGCCTGCTTCTTCCCCAAGTTGCAGGTTTTTTTTTATGAAGTTTACTTAAATAATTAATCTACTTATGATTTTAAGAAAGACTATTTCAAGTTCTATAGAGTAAATTAAGTTAGAAGTTGTGCTAATGACACCAAGTGTAACTGTTATGAATGATAAGGATTGATTTCAATATCGAGATCCTGGTGCAGTAAGAATGATATGAATCCCGCGTCTATTATATTTTGATTTCAAGCATAGATTTTCATGACATAGCCTACTAATATAGTTGGCTTAACAGATGTTTGTGGTGCTTGGATGCTAGTTAGGATCAATGACGTAATCGTCAATACGGATTTAATTCAATATATGGAAATTAAAAATGAACCTCCTTTTGCTATTGTGATTCATTTTAATGTTGGTAGTGTTAAGCGATTGAAATTTAAAAACTTGGCTGATCAAAATAAGTTTTTGCAAGAGATCTGCTTAGAACAGGAATGTTGTTAATTGGCTTGATTTCATCAACCACCTTCGGGTGGTTATTTTTTAGTATAAATTATAAAACACATAGTTTGATTGTTTTGATGAAGTTCAGGTCATTGATAATTTATGCATATAATGACGAAAAATAATATCGATTCGCTGGCTCATTTTTATAGCTTAAATCTTCATCACTTGGTATTTGGCTGATTGCTAGCATCTTCAATATTTAGAATAATTTTCGCGTATTTTGAGTTATGTCTAATATAGAAAACAATTTTATTTCTTAAATAAATTTGAAAAATATATAAAGAGAAAAGCATGAGATTGACTAAAAATCACTTTTTATATTCTCCTCGCTATTTATGATGTCTACTTTTTCTGTTGCTGCGGATGGAAGTATGAATGAATTCTGTAATAATACATCATTCTCATCCACAGATATTCAGGGTAATCCTGATCTTCTGCAACTTTCTTGTATAGAAAAATTTTAAATTTTTGTACAAATAAGGCCTCTACAAACTGAAGGCAATCAGAGTGAAAGTGTGCATTGGTACACATTTCCTGAATTAATTTATAAAAAAACATCCTTATTTCATAAAAATGACACATTAGGCAATAGATATCAAAAAAATGCTGATTAATATAGCTTTTTTAAAATATTGGGGATTATATTATGCATAAAAAACTTTTTTTATTTTTCTTTATTCTAATGTCCAGCAGTGTAAACACTACCTATGCTGAAGATAAAATTTCTAGTTTAATTTTAAAAGTTAACAGCAAATCGAAAAATAATGAGGAAATCGACTTATTAGAGAATAAATTGCTCGGACGCGCTAGCTGGAAAATAAAATGTCAATATAAAGTATTTGAAGACATCAAAGCCTGTGTGATGAGTAAAGGTCCTATTTCTGTTTTGCGTGTTAATCAACAATATATCGTAAATATTGGTGAAAAGCATTTAAAAGACAATCCTGCTTTTATTCATGTAGATCAGCAAGAAATTCTCAAAGAGCGTGAAGGATTATTTAGAAATGGTTCTGAACTGATTAAACAATTTAAACGGGGAAATTTTGCTTTTACACGTTTCCAGAATAATAAAAAACAAGTTATTGAGAATAAAGTTTCATTGGATGGCTTTACTGATGCATTTAACGATATGGAAGCTCAATTTTCAAAACTAGGCAATGATAAAAATTATAGTTTCTAATTAGCGAGCTACGGAATATCTATGTAATATTTTATGCCACTGGATATTCTGTAGTGCTTTAACTTTGTACTCGGCACAAAACAATATAATTAGTCTTTAAGCCGAATGACTAAGCTATCTATTTGGAGAATGGCTCACCCTAATGGATAGTGTGAATAGCCACCAAAATTTTAGACACACATAGCTCGTTTGAAATGCAATCTAAGCTCAAATGAGCGATTGAGACTGATCTAAATTCTACTACTTATTCCATTTTACGGAGTATCTATGAATTATTGAATTACACTAGATATTCCGTAGAGCCTCTTTTATTGTATTTTTAGTGATAAAATTGAGATCAACCCACAATTTCATGCAAAGAGCAGACAATGTGGTTATTACTCTTTTTTTTGTTCATCATAGCCATTACTTTTTTTGTGATGGTTAACTCAAGCGAAAACTTCAAGTTATCAGGCAAATTCAAGCATATTAAAAAAAACAAATTCCAGCATGAAATCCTGAATGGTGAACCCTATCAAGGGGCTTTTATTGAAATAATTGGTCCTAAGCTAGGTGATTCTGTAGAAAAAGAAGTTACAGCATTTTTAGTAAGAGATTTTAGTAATAAAGATGATAAATGCCGAGTAATGGTTCTAGTGAATGACTTGAGGCTAGGCTATCTTTCTGAAGACGATGCAGTTAAATTTACTAAATTATTAAAATTAAATAATCTATCCAAAGACTCGGGTATCAATGTGCAGGCTTTAATATACGGTGATTGGTCCAAGGAGGGTTTGCATGAAAATTTTAAAATTGACCTTAATATTTCCAAAGACCTATCTGATTCTGAAATTGAATAATTATGTTGTAAGTGATTTTAATTTTTCTATCCACTTGGCATAAGCTTCAGTTTGCTGCGGAATATGCTCATAGTAATTGTACGTGCCTTGCTCGGCTGCATCACATGACCAATCATCAGCTTCGCTCTCAGCTCATAACCGTATAGTTTTTGTTCAAACCCAACGACCAGACTGTCTCTTTATAGAATGGTTCAGCATTTTTGATCGTGTGTTTGATGTAGAAGCAGAGCCATTTTTTCATTTTTCCCATCTCCTCTATGGAGACCCACATCTAAAGTGATAAAATATGCCATATTTTCACAGTATACAAATTTTGAAATAATTTTCTTAAACAAGATTTGTATACTATTTTGTATACCGTTTAACTGCTAATTGAGCATTTCAGGTACACACGGATACAACTTTTAAAAATGTTAAGTTATTGTAATTGCTAGAGAAAACCACCTGATGCTAACCCTTCCAATGACAACTAAACTCGGTGGTTTCTACTTCTTCTATTATTGTATTGTTGGGACATTCATGCCGTATTGGAGCTTGTATCTCGAAGATCAAGGTTTCAATTATCAAGAAATTGGCATTTTATCCTCGATTGCGATTATAACGCGTTTTTTTGCCCCATTTATATGGGGATGGATTGCTGATAAGTCTGGTAAGCGCATGTTGTTGGTGCGAATCGCAACATGGATGGAAGCATGTATTTGGTTTTTAATTTTTATTATCCCGAACAGTTTCCAATCCATTGCTTTTTTGATGCTGATCTTCAGTTTTTTTCAAAACGCAATTTTGGCTCAATTTGAAGGGGTAACACTATTTTGGTTAGGCGAGCAAAGGACTGAACTTTACGGAAAAGTCCGAAAATGGGGCTCTATAGGCTTTATTGTTGGGGTATTTTGTATTGGCGCAGTATTAGAGATCATCCCAATTTCGATGTTGCCTGTAATGTTGCTTGCGATCTCATTTTTAGCATTTCTTTGGTCTTTCTCTATTCAAGAACCTTCTACAGCACCAAAATCACAAAAAAATCTTGATCCATTGTGGCCAGTATTATGTAGACCGGTTGTGGCAACATTTTTTGTCATTGAATTTATTATGTTGTTTTCACATGCGCCATTTTATAGTTTTTATAGCAATTATTTACAGCAAACAGGCTATAGCACCACAGAAATTGGTTTTTTGTGGTCCGTGGGGGTCATTGCTGAAATCATTATGTTCGCGTTTGCGAATCGATTTTTGCAACGTTATTCATGGCGTTGGTTGATTAGTGTTTGTCTTGTATTTACAGGGCTGCGTTGGATGATAGTCGGCATTTTCCCTAGCAATTTTTTAATCCAAGTTTTTGCACAGATGACCCACGCGCTGAGTTTTGGGTTATTTCATATGTTGGCCATGCGGATCATTTTTGAAAATTTTCTAGTGGGGCAGCAAGGGCGTGGTCAAGCGCTTTACAGTACCATGTGGGGACTGGGTGTAGCATTAGGTAGCTTACTGGCTGGAAAATATTGGACTACGCTTACAGGGCAGCATATTTTTATTATTGCAGGACTTTCTGCATTTCTTGGCTTACTCTTTGTTGCAGGAATTCCCAACAAAATACAGAAAGTCGACCTTAACAATCGTTAGTTAAAGTTTTATTTCACTGTATTTGCTCATCCATGGTTGTTCATTTTCCAATTGCTGTGCAAGTTGTAATAAACGATCCTCTCTAGCGAATGGTGCAACAAATTGTGAACCTAAAGGTAGATTGTTTTTACTCCAGTAAAGTGGAACAGACATTGCAGGCAAGCCTGTGATGTTGGCTAACTGGGTAAAAGGCACCCATTGCAGATTTTCTTGGATGACTTTTTCAATCAGTTTTCCTTCAGCCAGCCGATGAGCTTGCCCAATCTTCAGTAAACTTTTAAGCAGTTGTTTTTGCCATGTAGGTGTTTTCACTTCACCATTTTTGGGGGATGTAGAGGCGGTCGAAGGTATTAAATAGAGATCATACTGCTCAAAGAATTGATTCATTTGGCTTGCATAGATGCCCCAATTATTTAAATTATGAATATATTGTAGTGCTGAGGTTTTCTCACCAAAAGCCGATAAGGCAAGGGAATCAAGTTCAAAATCTTGATCTTGGGCATTAAGCTTCAGGCGAGTTTCTTGCAGGGTATGCGCGAACTGGCTAAACCATGTCGTAATAAAATCTTTAGCCAAAGCCATACCGTCAATGTTCGGTTGAGCCTCAACCACAGTATGTCCTAAAGATTCTAAAAGTTTAGCCGTTTGCAGAATAGCAGCTTCCGCATCGGCAGATACTTTGGTTCCGATAGGCGATTTAGTGCTGTACGCTATTTTCATAGCTTTAGGTGGGTGTTGAATTATTTCTAAATAGCTGCTTTGCGGGGCTTCGATGGTGAATAATGAATGGCGTTCTGGACCATGTGTGGCATCTAGCATCGCAGCACTATCTCGAACAGATTTGCTCAGAACATGTTGCATAGCAGCACCATGCATTGCTTCACTCAAATGTGGTCCCCATGGGGTTCGTCCACGGCTAGGTTTTAGACCAAACAAACCACAATAAGAAGCTGGAATGCGAATGGAACCACCGCCATCTCCTGCACCTGCAATTGGTACAATCCCTGCTGCTATAGCAGAGGCTGAACCACCCGAGGAGCCACCGCTGTTGTGTTTCAAATTCCATGGGTTACGACAAGTTCCCCATGCTTCAGGTTCAGTCACGCCTTTAATTCCAAACTCAGGGGTATTGGTTCTGCCAAAAGTAACAATGCCTGCATTTTCCCAACGGTCGACGATTTCTGAATTGGACTGTGCAATATAATTTGCTCTCTTATAGGCCTTGCTGCCAAAAGTGCTAGGATACCCTTTGAATTCCTGAAATAGATCTTTCACTAAAAAAGGTACGCCAGCGAAAGCACCTTGCAGTACTTGTTGAGAACGTTGCTGCGCATACTCATGCATAGGAATTGTGATGGCATTAAGTCTCGGATTGACTTCGGCAGCTCTTAGCATCGCAGTTAAAAGTAGCTCATGCGGGTGGACTTCTTTTTTCGAGACAAGTTGGGCAAGCCCTAAACCATCATATTGTGCATATTCAGAATATTTCATTATTGTTTTTGTCCTTTGATAAAACGAGTGGGGTGTTTCTTAAGTTGAAATAATAATTTGATTCCTGCCTTGCGCTTTAGCACTATAAAGGGCTTGATCGGCTTGAACAATCAGTTGTTGTAATGTTGCGCTTAACGGTAAGGCTTGATGTGCGATGCCGATGCTGACAGTAATCTGAATTTTAAGATGATCTTCTATGTTTAACACCGCAGTTTCAATTGCATGATGAATGCGCTCTGCAAGTTGTATGGTTTCAGTCAGTGAGTTATTTAAACTAAAAACAGTAAATTCCTCTCCACCTACACGTGAAAATAAATCATTTGGTCCTATTTTGCATCTCACGATTCTGGAAAATTGTTGTAGCACTAAATCTCCGACATGATGTCCATAGCGATCATTCATTTGCTTAAAATGATCCAAGTCAATCATTAAAATAGAGACCGATCTATGCTCGGGTTGCTCAATAAGTAATTGGCTTTGTTCTAGAAAATAACGTCGATTCAATGTGTTGGTCAAGCTATCATGATTGGCATAATGCAGTACCTGATGAAACAGTTTTTGCCGATTTTGACTAATCACACATAAAATTAGCGGGGCAATGCCCAGCATACATAAGCCAATACGTATGGAGATTGTTGTAGCCAAATACGCATCTGAAGAGGAGGATAAGTAAAAATAGGTCAGGCTATGGTAGGTCACCAGACAGACAATACTGTTAATTAAAGCAACGCTAAATAAGCGATAGCTGAGTGCCGCCCAAATCAGTGCCGCTAAAGGGTAAAGCAGCGCTCCCGGCCCAAAGAAAATATGTGTAAATGCTACTGAAATGACAATTGCAATAAAAGGCAGCACATCATTGGTTTTTAGAGGTCGAGTAAATAATTCAAACAACCATTGTTGACGGTCAGCTTTTTTGGGAAAGGTCAGAATAAGTGGTAAAAATGTAATAAAGTTGACAATCTCTCCAGTCCACCACATGCCAAATTCAGTCCAGAATCGTTCGGGAGGCATAAAACTGTTCGGTACTTGAGTAATGGTTTGAACGGCAAAAGTAGCACTTAGTAAGCAGCCCCCTAAGGCACACATCGCAAATAGGTATAGAAAACTAAAACCGTGATTGTAGTTGCGGATATTCACTTTAAAGAGTGAAAGCAGAATTAGGGGGACAGACACGCTGATTAAATTTGAAAGGGTCAGGTAAATTGTGATTTCGGGGGAATTCCCAGTAAGCAAATCGGCAAGAATATATGCCGTAATAGCACCGCACCAACCCCCTAGATTATTCAGTTTAGGGAATCGTAAAAACAGGCCCAGTAAAACTGGATTAGCCGGCCAAAGAATTGCTAGAAATGTTAGAGGACGAGTAAAAATGCCAATTAGGCAGCACGTAAAAACTACCATCGCAATGATCGAAAATGCGTAGGATTGCTGCGTCAGTGAAGAATTAAAAAACCGTTTGATTTGCGCTTGCAAATGATCATCCCTAATCAAGATAATGCTTCTCTATAAGTAGAGAAAATAAAAGATTTTTATGCTGCTTTTGGCACTCAAAGCAGACTGAGGCTATATTATAGAATGTGTATAATAAATCGCTATCAAAAGATGATAGAAGTACAAATTTTTAAACAAATAGATTGTTGTGAAATGGTTATAAGTGATGGTTTTGCATAAAAATATGGTAACTTAATTGCAGTAGTGCAATGGCTGATTAATTATATGAAAAAAGCATATCTTACAGTGTTCTTAATGTTATGTTCGACAATGAGCATGGCGAATGAAAGTTCTACTGCAACACAAAATGCTCAAGATGCGGCAGATCGCACTGCAAATACGATTCGTATTATGACGCGACCTGAAATTGTAGGTTTATGGGGAATGGAAATTCCAAATAATAAAAAATGTATCGAATACTATAATTTTAAAAGTAATAACGATGTGTTTATTAAAAGTGGTCAGGAATGGTCTACGGGAGTCTATGACTATCAAGCATCTAAAGACGCGACTGCTCAATTACCTGTTTTGATGTTGCAAGTAAAGTACGACAATAACGAAAAAGATTGTTCAGGTTATCAGCAAGATCAGTCTGGCGAAATTTCTCAGTATTTTGTGCAGTGGAAAAATCCTACCACGATTAATTTCTGCAATAACGATAAAGCAGGTAAGTGCTTTGCAACTTTGCGTAGAGTCTTGCCTTAATCTTTAATGTGATCAGTGAAGTTTCAGATTTCCCGATCAGATAAGAAAAAAGCCAGTCATTTGACTGGCTTTTTGCATAGATCACGAAGCTTTTATTAAGAAGCTTCTTTCTCTGCTTGACCTTCAAGCTGCTTCAACAAGTGCTTTTCTAGATAGTGAATATCCATGGCATGTTTGCAGAAGTTTTTATCTTTTAGAATCAAATCTTTATGCAAAGGAATGTTGGTTTTAATTCCTGTCAAAATCATTTCATCTAAAGCTTGGCGCATACGGGCAATACAGGTTTCACGGTCTTTACCATGTGCAATGAGTTTCGCAATCATTGAGTCATAGTAAGGAGGAATGCTGTAGCCTTGATAAATATGCGAGTCTAAGCGAATACCTGCACCACCTGGAGCATAGAAATGCTCAATCTTACCTGGAGATGGCATGAAGGTAGATGGGTCTTCGGCATTAATACGACATTCCATCGCATGGCCTTTACACTCTACATCTTCCTGAGCAATTTCAAGTCCAAGACCTGCGGCAATACGTAATTGCTGCTCAATAATGTCAACACCAGTTACCATTTCAGTGACCGGGTGTTCAACCTGAACACGGGTATTCATCTCAATAAAGAAGAATTCACCATCTTCAAATAAGAACTCAAAAGTACCCGCACCACGATACTGCATTAATTTACAAGCATTTACACATGCTTCTAAAATGTCTGCACGAGCTTGTTCTGGCAAGTTAGGAGCAGGAGCTTCTTCGAGTACTTTCTGGTGACGACGTTGTAAAGAACAGTCACGGTCAAATAAGTGAATTGCATGACCATTACCATCACCAAGTACTTGGATTTCGACGTGACGTGGCTTTTGTAGGAAGCGTTCCATGTAGACGGTGTCATCACCGAACCACATTTCTGCATCACGTTGAGCTGCTTGAACTGATTCAAGCAAAGTATCAACACGTTCTACAATACGCATACCACGACCACCACCACCAGAAGCAGCTTTTACAATCAGTGGGAAACCGATTTCTTTCGCTTCAGCGAGGGCGTTTTGTGGTGTTACTGCATTTGCAGAACCTGGTACTGTTGGTACGCCAGCTTTACGCATCGCTGTAATCGCAGAAACTTTATTCCCCATCAGGCGAATATGTTCAGGACGTGGACCAATAAAGATAAAACCAGAGGTTTCTACAATTTCAGCAAACTCAGCATTTTCAGATAAGAAGCCATAACCTGGATGGATGGCATCTGCACCTGTAATTTCTGCAGCAGTAATAATTGCAGGAATATTTAAATAGCTCTCGCTACTCGCTCCTGGGCCAATGCAGACCGCTTCATCACAAAAACGTAAATGCATTAGGTCTTTGTCGGCATCAGAATAGATACCAACCGTTTTGATTCCTAAAGTTTTGCAAGCACGGGTGATACGTAAAGCGATTTCACCCCGGTTTGCAATTAGAACTTTTTGCAACATTGTGAGTCCCCGTGGTGTTATGCGCGATAGCGGAATAAAGGTTGACCGAATTGGATCACTTCACCGTTTTTCACAAGAATTTCTTCAATCACGCCGCTTTGAGTTGCCTCAATTGGGTTCATGATTTTCATTGCTTCGATGATACCTAGTGTTTCACCAGCAGTTACAGTTTGACCTACTTTAATAAATGGTGCTTCGCCTGGGCTTGGAGCAGCATAGAACACACCAACCATTGGTGAAGTTTCAACAGCACCACGTGGAGACGATTTTGGTGCAGATGGAATTTCTGCTGATGGAGCTGGCATTGCCGCAATTCCTGCAGCAACGACTGGACTGCGACGAGTCAATGCAATCGATTGATCACCTTCTTTAACTTCGATCGCTTGTAAGTCAGATTCAATCATCAAATCGATGAGTTTCTTGATTTTACGAATATCCATGAGACAGTATTCCTGATTATGATTACTTAGATGGTTGAATTTTTTCGAGGGCGTAATCGAGTGCAGCGGCATAGCCTTTTGCACCCAAACCGCAAATTACGCCTACGGCTTTATCGGAAAGATAAGAGTGATGTCTAAATGCTTCACGGGCATGAACATTCGACAAATGCACTTCAATAAAAGGTATTGCTACGCCAAGAAGGGCATCCCGCACTGCTACTGAGGTATGCGTGAGTGCAGCAGGATTAATAATAATAAATTGAACGCCGTCTTGTTGTGCTTGATGAATTCTGTCGACAATTGCACCTTCCCAGTTACTTTGAAAAGTTTCAAGAGAGGTTGATGCTTTTTGCGCTTGAGAGATGAGCTGCTGATTGATATCCTCTAGGGTGAGGTAGCCGTATACTTCAGGTTCTCGCTTTCCTAGTAAATTTAAATTCGGTCCATGAATGACCAAAATGGTCGAACTCATTCAGCGTGCTCCAATTTTTAAGTTTGCAATAATACTTTGCAAGATCACAGCAAAGTTTGCTTATTATGGCATAATTTCCTACAAGTCTTTTGTTTTTTTCTTTGAATTGTCGTAGAAATCTTGTGCCAGAACTTGGGTCATATATTGAGAACTTTGCTGACAATTGGCAATGTTAAAAAATGACAAAATTTATGGTTCGTTCGCTTTTTTCTTTTAGGGCTTGAATTGACCAAAACAGTTCATTTGTAAGAGATTTGACTGAATACAGAATCATCAACCGTCAACATTTCATTCCAACAAGTGGTGTAGCGTGGCGAACGATGCAGTTGCTTCATCTTCCAACTTGTACTGCTGGAATGATAACCAATTTGTACGCAATCGGAACCGTAGCGCTGTTTCATTTTGTATAAAGTCTTCATTAAAGTTTCACGTTGTTGAATCAACGCTAAAGGTTGCCATAGATCATCGATATGCTGACTTTTAGGATGCAAGGCTGAAAACATTAAGGCAACTTTTACATACTTATTATTTTCTTTAAATAAAACATCAATTTGCTGTAGCGCAGCCTTGTTGAGAATCAGGATGTCATCCGTAGCATATTCCAGACCAATGGCGTGAGAATGGCTTTTTTTATACGGTGATTGTGGGATTTTCTCATACAATGAAACATGAATGCAGGCGCAAAGTTGTTGTTGTTCAGTTAGGCGCTTATGTGCACGATTTATGTGAAAAATGACCGCTTGTTTGATGATCTCTTTTTGTGACAGGGCTTTTGCAAAACTTCGTGAAGAAAGAATATTTTTAGCGGGTAATTTGGGGTCATCTAACGCAATGCAGGATTGACCTTTTAGCTCACGAATTGTGCGTGCGATCAGCACGGAAAACTCTTTGCAGAGGTAGTGCTCATTGGCAAAAGTTAAGTCAAAGCTATTATGAATGGCATAATGTTGTAATTTTTTACTTATTTTTCGCCCAATGCCCCAAACTTCTTCTACTGGCGTCTCTAAAAGCAGGCTTTCGAAACTGCACAAGTCGAGTTTGGGTAAATAACATACTTGATTAAAGCCTTTTCTTTTTTTTGCAAAATGATTGGCCAGCTTTGCCTGAGTCTTAGAATAGCCTATGCCAATACAACAAGGTAAACCGATCCATTGTGCAATGGTGTCGACCAGTGTACGACAGTACTGTTCAAGATCAAAAAGCGATTCATAACTGGTAAGTCGGATGAAGCATTCGTCAATCGAATACGGTTCGAGGTCGTGCTCATTGAAATGCTCAGCCAAAATGGCAAAAAATCGGCGTGACATATCCGCATACAGGGGATAGTTACTGGAAAGTACCTGTACGCCCGCTTGAATCGCTTCTCGTTCAATTTCGTACCATGGCACAGCCATGGAAATATTTAAGGCTTTGGCTTCATTACTGCGTGAAATGACACAACCATCGTTGTTACTCAGCACAACTACAGGCTTATCATTTAGTTTGGGGTTAAATACACGCTCGCAACTGACATAACAATTATTAATGTCAATCAGCGCGTATAATTCTTGATGGTAGAGCTTATCCATAAGCGTGACTTATTTGAGTTTCTTTAAAATACAGGTCACAACGCCCCAGACCACAATATCTTCTTCACTATGCGGATAGATATCGGGGTAATCTGGATTTTCCGCTTTTAGCCAGACTTTAAAACCATGCTTTGCCTGTTTTTCTTGCATAAAGCGTTTTACCGTGAATTCATTATTGATCAGGGCTAAAACAATATCGCCATGCTCTGCATGTAAACTACGGTCAATTAGAATTTGATCACCAGTTTCAATCCCTGCATTTTTCATGGACAGAGAATTCACTCTTAATATAAAAGTGCTGACAGGATTACGTACCAGATACTTATTTAAATCAATATAGTCTTCAATATAGTCTTGTGCAGGCGAGGGAAAACCTGCTGCGACAGATTCCAAGGGATATGGAAGTTTTAATTCCGTCTGCAAATGAATAGAGCTAAGTTCTATATCTGCTTGGCGGTCATCTTTAGGAACGGGTTTTAACCATTCTTTAATGGCAATGACTTTAGACTCAGGCACGCGCATGACCACAGTTTTCTCTGGGTAGTGTGCCTTGCGCCCAGCATTAGTACGTTTGCCACCATGTGTGGTCTTAATGGATGAGCTCATAATTCACCTTGATAAAGTTACATAATCAAGATTAGCAGAAGACAGTCAATGACAACAGTATATTTTGTGTAGGGATGACTTGAGACAAAGGGCACTTGGTTCTAAACTGCGGAACATCAATCATTGCATTTGGTATCCACTATGGATATGGACTTAATCACTGAACAAAAACTGGTGTGTGAAGAATATGGCTCAAAGTATCTTGCTGTAAATGATGAGGATATGATTGCGGTAGCGGTTGATTCATTAAAGCAGGATCCTATTGTTGGAATTCGTAATCAACCTGAAGCTGGGGATGAGGTTTCTTGGTTCATTTATGCGGGTGAGCATGATGATCGAGAAGATTTTTTCCAAACGGTTGCTGTAAAAGATTTGCATAAACTGTTACCTGAGGTTCTACCGTATTTAGCACTTGATCATGGCTATCGCTTTATGATTGATCGTGAAGAATATGAAGATGTGTGGAAAGAAGGAGATGAAATTTAAGCACTTGCTCCACATTGACTGGAAATGACATGAAAATGACGGGAAATGATAAGTTGCTTAACAGCACAATAGCTGTGTTGAAGGGGAGCAATCTCTTTTAATCAGGCAACTTTTCCCTAGTTGCTGTTTTATCCCTTGATTAGCCACGTGAATAACGTGGCTTTTTTTATCTGCCTTTTATGGAGCACTGAGCAATCAGTGCCGCCGATGTTGTCAAAACTATAACAATCCGATACTTTTAAGAAGACTGGATGAAATGACGATATGTATGAAATGGGATGAGATAGGCGAGCAGCCATGTTCAATTGCAAGAGCTTTATCCATAGTAGGAGATCGTTGGACACTCCTGGTTTTGCGCAATGCATTTATGGGAATGAAACGCTTTGATGATTTTCAGCAGCAGTTGGGCGTTACTCGGCATGTCTTGGCAGATCGTTTAAAACGTCTGGTCGAACATGAAATTTTAGAGAAAAGACCTTATATCGAGCGCCAGCAGCGTTTTGAATATTGCTTAACTGAAAAAGGCTTAGAGCTCTATCCTGTGCTCATGAGTATGGTCACTTGGGCGGACAAATGGATGGATGATGGCTCTGGCAAACCGATGCAATTGCTGCATAAACCGTGTGGTCAAGTGTTTACTGCGGTAATGGTGTGTTCGGAATGCGGTGAACCCCTTCATGCACGTCAGGTAAAACCTGTTTTCCGACAGCATCCATTTCATACTGAAATGAAGCCTGCTGAACAGCAGCAGGCTTAATGCAGCCAATTTATAAACAGTTGGCGGGTTTAGGAATACCAGCCAAACGGCTCAAATGACGTGCAACCAGTCCAGTGTTAAACTTTTCTTGTAAGAGCGCATTATTAATGTCTGGGTTCACGCTTTTCATTAAAAACTTAATCAGCGGACGTGTTGCAGGTGAATGCCCAAATTGCTGATAAAACTGACGTACAGCCTGTAAAACAGTGAAATGCCAATCCGTCAACTCTAGCTCCAAGCTATTCGCTAATTCTTGTGCTACTTCAGGTGTCCAGATGGTGTAGTCGACCAAGTGACCGTCTTGGTCAAGCTCTAGATTCATCATGTTATGTTCAAACCTATTATTTAATGGTCATACAGCGTGTATGTGCCAAGCAGATCTCGGCAAATTGAGGATAAGAAATTACTTGTACGTGTTGTGGGGCAACAGAGCCTAACAAGGCAGCATCGGGATCTAGGACAAATAACTGTTCAGCCTGTTGTAAGGCAGGGTGATGTGCATGTAAAACCGCATCTCCCATAAGTACGATATGCGCATTGCTTTGTAGCAGTGCTTGTAACTGATCCAGCTTTGCGGCAGTCGATGAATAATCGGATTGAATCAAATAAAGTGTAGAAGTCTGCATAAAAAACATTCATCCGTTACCAATATAAAACGTGATCAAAGCCTTGTAAAAGCTGGGCATTCAGCTCGACAAATTCGATTTCTTGCGCGGCTTGGACCACAAAAGGATGGTCTTGATTCACACTTTCGACCAAAACTGGGGTTAAATCGTAAAATTCAAAACTATCCACCATGTTTGAGCCCAGTTTAAAAGCATGTTTCATCGCATCAAACTGCTGCTCAGACTGTAATAAACTGAGCGCAGCATTCACGAGTAATACCTTGACTTCACAACCGAATGTCGCTAAAACCATAGTCGCAGCAAGGCTTTCATGCACTTGTAAGCTGGTTAGGTTGGCTTGGGTTAATATCACGAGTACAGTTTTCACACAATTTACCTTTTAAATGCAACAAATTCGCCAAAAATAACCACTTAAAATTGAATTAGACGTTCAGTGGATTGTACGGCATCGGCAAGCTCACCTAAACCGACCAATTCAAAGCCATGCGCTAAGTTATGTTGGTCAATATTGTGTCTTTTTGCATTTTCTTCATCTGTGATGCCCCTTGCCAAAGCTGCACTTACACATACAGGTAAGCGTATATCGAGCTTTTGCCATTCATTCATGAGATTACGTTGGTCATCAGGCACCCATTGCAGGGCGTTTGCCACCGTAACCCCATCTTGATAAAAGAAAACCCGAAACGGTTGCTGTTGTGTATGTAACGCTTGTGCAAGCCCGAGTGCATGCCAAGCATAAATGGAAGTAGGAGCAGAGGTAATTAACAGTAATGTACTCATGGAATTCACTTAAAGGCTGTACCAATCAAAATTTGGAACGTCCAGACTTCATAAGAAAAAGGTAGTATACAATGATTTTAGTAACTGGTGGATTAGGCTTTATAGGCTCTCATGTCGCTCTTAGCTTAATGGCTCAGGGGCAAGAAGTCATTATTGTAGATAATTTGTCCAATGCCAATCTACAGACCTTGGAAAGACTGGAATACATCTCTGGCATGTATGTTCCGTTTGCGAAGCTAGATATTCGCAACACGCCTGCTTTGAATAAGGTCTTTGAGCAATATACTGTGAATGCAGTCGTCCATGCGGCGGGTTTTAAATCTCTGCAAGAGTCTGTATTAAAGCCGCTAGAGTATTACAACGACAATGTCAGTTGTATTATGAGTTTAATGCGTGCCATGCAACGTACCGGTGTACGACATTTGGTGCATTTATCCAGTTTGGCGGTATATGGTGAATCAAGTTTAGATCTGCAAGAAGACCAGCCGTTTAACTATGCATATCCAAATCCGTATATTAAGTCTCAACAAATGATTGAGGAAATTATACGAGATACCTTCAAAACCGACGAGGAATGGAATATCGCCATTTTAAGACTGGGCAACATTGTCGGTGCATTTGAACACGGTATTTTGGGTGAATTCGTTCAACCTTTACCTAAGAACATTGTACCTTTGGCAATGCAAGTTGCCTCGGGTCAGCGTGAGTATATTGATCTGCACAAAAATGCCAAGACGGATGATGGGACAGTAGAACGTAGTTTTGTGCATGTGCTGGATAGCTGTGATGCTGTAATTGCCGCTTTAAAATGGTTGTTTAATCAGCAGCATAGTTGTGAAGCATTTAATATTGCGGGTAGTCACTATTCAATCCAAACCGTATTGCAGCAGATTGCACAAGTCACAGGTACTCAAATTAAGACCGTTGATACCAACTATACCATTGCGCAAGAGCTTGATCAGGTTGGTGCAAGTGCAACCAAAGCGGAACAGTTGCTGGGATGGAAAGCGAAACGTAGTCTGACTCAAATGCTGGAAGATGAATGGCGGTTCTATCAACAGTCGCTTCGAACGTAAAGCAGAACACTAATAGTAAACGATAATTATTATCGTTTACTATTTTAAAAGAATAAACTAGAATAAAATTATTATTCAATACATGAATAAGTATAACGATCATAGAGAAAGAATGAGGTAGACATGCAAACACGTATTGAACATGACACCATGGGTGAAGTCGAAGTTCCTGCAGAAGCAATGTGGGGCGCGCAAACCCAACGTAGTCTACAGAATTTTAAAATTGGTGGTGAGCGTTTACCTCGTGCAATGATCCGTGCCATGGGACTTGTGAAAAAGGCGGCAGCGCAGACCAATGCGGATTTAAATCAAATTCCACAAGAATTAGCACATTATATTGTTGATGCTGCCGAAGAAGTGATTCAGGGGCAATGGGACAGTCAATTTCCATTGGTTGTTTGGCAAACGGGTTCAGGCACCCAAAGTAACATGAACTGCAATGAGGTCATTGCCAACATTGCCAATCAAAAACTAGGTAATCCACTGGGTGCACAAAAGCCAGTCCATCCGAATGACCACGTGAATCGTGCGCAATCGACCAATGATTCGTTTCCAACAGCAATTCATGTTGCGGCAAGTCTGCAAATGAATGAGTTGCTGATTCCTGCGGTGACTCAGCTTCGAAATACCTTAGATGCGAAGGCACAAGAATTTAGTGATATTGTGAAAATTGGGCGTACACATTTACAAGATGCGACGCCGTTAACCCTTGGACAAGAGTTTAGTGGGTATGTTGCCCAACTTGATCATGGTTTAAAGCGCTTACATCAGGCACTTTCGGGCTTGTATGAGCTGCCTTTGGGAGGAACTGCTGTAGGGACAGGATTAAATGCCCATCCTGATTATGCGGAAAAAGCTGCCGAGCAATTATCTCGGTTAACGGGTTTGCCGTTTATTACAGCACCAAATAAATTTGAAGCTTTAGCAGGACGTGATGCCGCAGTTTTTGCTTCGGGTGCATTAAAAACGCTGGCTGCCAGTCTCAATAAAATTGCCAATGATATTCGCTGGTTGGCCAGTGGCCCTCGTTGCGGATTTGGTGAAATCCGTATTCCAGAAAATGAACCTGGTTCTAGCATTATGCCGGGTAAAGTGAATCCGACGCAGAGTGAGGCAATGACCATGGTTGTTGCACAGGTATTGGGTAACGACACCACCATTAATGTGGCAGGTGCTTCGGGTAACTTTGAACTGAATGTGTTTATGCCAGTGATTGCATATAACTTATTACAGTCGATTCAATTATTAGGAGATGCATGTAACAGCTTTAATGATCATTGCGCAGTAGGAATTGAGCCTAATCGCGAGAAAATCGATTACTTCCTACATAATTCACTTATGCTGGTCACAGCGTTGAATCCAGTGATTGGCTATGAAAATGCCGCTAAAGTCGCTAAAACAGCGTACAAGGAAGGTAAAACCTTGAAACAAGTGGCCGTCGAGTTGCAATTGGTGACAGAAGAGCAGTTTGATGCAGTGGTTCGACCAGAGAATATGGTTTCTCCGAACGTAAAATAAGCTTCTGTAAAACGAAACATGATCAGCGGTTTTTATCTGCCGCATAAGTGCGTACAATATGCAGTTAGATTTTTACCGCTGATGATGACCTATGCTTGATATATTTTTGACAGATGTTCAGAAACGTGTGCAATTTAAGGATTACCCAGGTGAGCATCCTGTTAAATTTATTCTAAACTTCAAGAAAATTTTCCCGAGTGTGATGGAGCTTTTATTGCCTGTCCTGCCTGAAAATGAAAATTTAGAAGAAATGACATGGGAATCAACCACTCAAGATTTTGAACTGTTTAAATTATTATTAGGTGGTTGGGGTGTGATTGAATTACGCTTAACGGCTTTAGCAAAATTTAAAGATAGAAAGTTTGCCGATGAGCTGGTCAAGCGTGCACAACAAAAGCGCAAATTAGATGCTGAAAAGCATGCAAAGTTGAAAACAGTCGAGTTAGATTATTTGTTCATGCACGAAATTCATGCACTGATTGATGCGGAATTGGTGGAATTGGGCGAGAAGTTCTACTTGCCAACATTACGTGAACAATGGAAAGTACATCTTTCAAATGCCGTATTACAGGCAAATTTATAATTTAGACCAATCACAGATGTGATGAATTAGACCCTTGAGTGAACGCACTCAAGGGTTTTTTGTGTCCTATGAGTCTGAAACTTAAAGAAAATTACCAAGACACGAAGAGAAAGTGAAATACGACAATATGTTTTTTACCAAATATAAAAAATATAGATATGAAATTTATAAATTTTTATAAGTGATTTGGAATTAAATTTGCATAATGTAGTCCATCACAGCGTAGATGAATACAAGTCATGGATTCATCAAATCTAGGTATATTGAAATAAGGATTGACTGATGGCTAACGAATTTCTCAATTTGATTGAACAGCGCCGTACCATTTATGCATTGGCGAGAAAAGTGGAACAAACGCCTGAATATTTAACCGATCTGATTCAAAACAGCATTCGTGAAAGTCCATCCTCATTTAATTCGCAGTCTTCACGTGCGGTTATTTTGTTTCATGCTGAACATGAAAAATTTTGGAATTTCGTTAAACAAGAGTTGCAGTCTTATGCAGCAGATGAAACTGCGGAAGCAAAAACAGCAAGTAAAATGGATAGTTTCGCTGCTGGCATGGGCACCATTTTATTTTTTGAAGATATGAATGTAGTTGAAGACTTACAAAACCGTTTTGCTTTATATGCTGAAAACTTTCCAATTTGGGCGGAACATTCTACCGCTATGGCACAGTTTGCAGTCTGGACAGCATTACACACAGAGGGGCTAGGGGCTTCCTTGCAGCATTACAATCCGATTGTAGATGAGCAAGTCCATGGAGAATGGAATATACCTCAGAACTGGAAATTACGTGCCCAATTGGTTTTTGGTTCAGTTGCAGGGGAAGCAAAAGAGAAAACTTATATTGATAATTCGGAACGTTTTAAAGTGTTCTTATAGTTTTAGTCATTTAAATTTAGTGCTGCGCTAGGGTTTAGCCGAAGTCCTTGAACATGCTAAATAACAATGAGACTGTACCATACTTATTTTTAAAGCTAATGAGGCAAAAGTTAAGCTTAATCTTCAACTTAATCATGAGCTTAAAAAATTAAAGACAGCATCTGCACATGCAAAAAAGTGATTTACAGAACAGTAAATCACTTTTTTACTCTCAGTGAGATTATCTAACGATCTATCAAAATAGCCTAAGCAGATTGTATACTACTAAATAGCCTAAGCAAAAATTGAAATAATTTGCTCCCGCAAAAAAACATGCCTTAAATTTTCATCTACATCTTTATGCCAAAACATACCCATTTTCATATCTGGTAAATCAACAGGCACAGCAAAAATATTAAGTGCATTAGACACTAACAAATGCGACAAGATCGTTTCTGGCATAGTTAAAATCGCTTTTGAATCTTGATCCAGAATTTGTAAAGCAGTGGAGTAATGCTGACAGCGTAAAAAGATATTTCGACTTAATTGTTGACGTTGTAAGTAAATATCCTCGATTAATAAACCGGTACGGCGCGAAGAAACCCCTATATGTGGTGATGAAAAATAAATGGCTTCATTCATTTGAGTTTGCTGAGTACAGGCAACAAATTGGTCATGAACTAAAGGATAGAACTGGATTTTTTCACCGAAGTTTTGTTCTAAATCCATCACAAAATCAATTTGCTGGGCAGCTAAATCTGCCACGACAGTTTTACGGTCTAATTTAATGCTACTAAATTGGATATCTAAATTAAGATTTTGAAAATGTTGCAGAATACGAGGGAATATAATCGGTTCAATTTCATCATGCACGGCAATTTTAAGTGATTGAATCATGCTTGGCTCAAAACTTTGTTTTTGTAAAGAAATGCTTTGAAGGGCTTTCAGTGCCTTTTTAATGGTTGGGTAACATTGCTCAGCAAAAGGAGTTGGCAGCATTTTGGTGCCAGCTCGAATAAACAGAGGATCTTGGAGTTGATGACGCAGCCGTTGTAGAGCATGACTGGCAGCTGATTGTGTGATATTCAGAATTTGAGCAGCTTTCGATATGCTGCTTTGTTCAAAAATAGCCACAAACAAAGGGTAGAGATTAATATCGATATGATAAAAGGCGGCCAAATCCATATCGACCATATTATGAATTTTGTTCATGCTGATGTATTGAATTAAATCATTTGGTTCATATTAGTTTTCAGGCTAATGTACTGTAAAGTGAAAAAAGACAAAATTTACAGGATGACAAAATGTTTGAACTTTCAGCACGTGCCAAAGACTATATTGAACGCACTAAAGCCTTTATAAACCATGAAATTGAGCCAGTTGAAACGGAATTCTGGAATGAAGTTCATCATTTAAACCCGAATGGTGATTGGACGACCTGGCAATGGCCCGCACAATTAGAACAATTAAAATCCAAAGCTAAAGAGGCGGGGTTATGGAACATGTTTTTGCCTGATCCTGAATTGGGTGCAGGGCTTTCTGTCCAAGAATACGCACATATTGCCGAATTAACTGGCCGTAGCCTGATTGCTCCCACCGTTTTTAATTGTAATGCGCCAGATAGTGGCAACATGGAAGTGTTATGGCGCTATGGAAATGAGGCTCAAAAGCAACAATGGTTGATGCCATTACTTGAAGGCAAAATTCGTTCGGTGTTCTGTATGACAGAACCCGCTGTTGCTTCAAGTGATGCCACCAATATGCAGGCAACTGCGGTGGTAGATGGTGATGAAATTGTATTGAATGGACGTAAATGGTGGTCATCAGGTTTAGGTGATCCAAATGCCAAAATCATTATTTTTATGGCGCATACACCAGATGACAGCAAAGATCGTCATCATCAACATTCTATGGTTTTGGTTCCGATTGATGCCAAGGGTGTCACCATTGAACGGATGTTACCGGTCTTTGGTGATTATGATGCACCTCATGGTCATGGTGAAATTAGTTTTGATAATGTTCGTGTACCCGTGGCTAACTTTATTGGTGGTGCAGGTCAGGGCTTTGAAATTGCACAAGGTCGTCTTGGCCCAGGGCGAATTCATCACTGCATGCGTTGTATCGGTGCAGCGGAAAAATCTTTAGAGTTAATGATTGACCGAGGCATGAGCCGAACCGCTTTTGGTAAAGAAATTTTAAAACTGGGTGGAAATTTGGAGCGTGTCGCGGAAGCCCGTGTTGCCATTGACCAAGCCCGTTTATTGACGTTGTATGCGGCATATAAGATGGACACCTTAGGCAATATGGCTGCACTGACCGAAATTTCAGCCATTAAAGTCGTCGCTCCAAGCGTACTGGAGAAAGTTGTCGATATGGCAATTCAAATCCATGGTGGTGCGGGTGTTTCTAGAGATACGCCGTTAACGGGCTTTTTTGCTCAAGCCCGCAGTTTACGTTTAGCTGATGGTCCAGATGAAGTTCATAAAGGCATGATTGCAAAACTTGAACTGAAAAAACGTGGATACGGCGCGCGTAAAAAATAAAGCTGTGGTAAAAGTAAGTTAAGCACTCAAAGTCTAAAAAATTAGGGATAAAAGTATGTCGGTAATTGATGTCGGTGGCAATGTCCGTGAAGGGGAAGAACTGGATGTCCAAGCGGTAGAAGACTGGTTAAAGTCACAAGGTGTCACTTTGGAAGGTCAAGTTGAAGTCACTCAATATTCAGGGGGGGCTTCGAATTGGACTTATCGTTTAAAGTATGACAATACGGATTTAATTCTGCGTCGTCCACCTAAAGGGACTAAAGCCAAATCTGCGCATGATATGGCACGTGAATATACGGTGCAGAAAAATCTAGCCCCTTTTTATCCTGTGCTGCCTAAAATGATTGGACTTTGTCAGGATGAGTCGGTCATTGGCTGTGACTTTTATGTCATGAAGCGTATTGAAGGTATTATTCCACGGGCTAAGTTACCTCCTGAATTGCATTTTACGGAAGCACAAGTCCAGCAGCTCTGTGTCAATGTTATCGACAAACTGATCGAGTTACATCAAGTCCCATACGAAGGCACTGAGCTGGAAAAATTAGGCAAAGGAGAGGGTTACTGCCGACGTCAAGTTGAGGGATGGGATCAACGCTTTGAAAAAGCCCATACGATTAACGTTCCAACATTTAAATTCGTGCGTAAATGGCTCATGGAACATATTCCTGAAGACTCTGCCACATGCCTGATTCATAATGACTGGCGTTTTGATAATGTCATTCTAGATCCGCAAGATCCAACGCAAGTCATTGGCGTGTTGGATTGGGAAATGGCCACATTGGGCGATCCACTGATGGATTTAGGTTCTGCGCTAGCGTATTGGGTTGAAGAGACCGACAATAAAATTTTTAAAGCCACCCGTCGTCAACCCACCAATACCAAAGGCATGTTTACCCGTAAACAAGTGGTTGAATATTATCTGGAAAAAACAGGATTACAGCCGAAAAACTGGACGTTCTATGAAGTGTTTGGAATTTTCCGTTTGGCGGTGATAGCCCAACAAATTTACTACCGTTATTTCCACAAACAAACCAATAACCCTGCGTTTAAAGATTTCTGGGTCATTATTCATGCCTTGCATATTCGAGCATTAAAGTTGATTGGTTTACAAAAGCTAGAAGCCAATGAAATTGCCCATAAATATATTGAAAAAATGAAGGAAATTTTAGAAAAATGACCACCATTTATTTGATCCGTCATGGGCAAGCCTCGTTTGGAGCTGAAAGTTACGACAAGCTTTCCAGTAAGGGTGAACTTCAAGCACAACGCTTAGGGCAATATTTCAAGCAGATTTTAAAAGAAGCCCCTTATGTTGTTGCAGGATCAATGCATCGTCATCAGCAAACAGCTCAATTAGCACTAGCTGAGTGTTTTCCACATAGTCAGGTAGTGACCGACCATCTGTGGAATGAATTTAACCATCAGCAAGTTTTTGCTCAATACGAACCAAGATTTAATGAGCCGCATTTATTAAAGTCAGATGTGGCCAATCACGTTAATCCCCGAGCATATTTAGCCAAAATTTTTGAAGGGGCAATTGAACGCTGGACGGGCGGAGAGTTTCATCATGAATATGATGAATCATGGCCTTTATTTAAAGACCGCGTGGAAACAGCCCTGCAAAATTTATGTGATGAGTTGGCACAAACTCAACCACGCTATGCCGTTGTATTTACCTCAGGGGGGGTGATTTCTGTTGCTGCAGGGAAAATTTTAGAACTGAACCCCAATCGTACTTTTGCACTGAATTGGGCAATTACCAATACCAGTATTACCACGTTGCGTTTAGTTGGCAATGAGCCGCAATTACTCAGTTTAAATGAGCATCATTTTATTAAAGCAGATGACTCAGAACTTTTAACATGGATATAACAAGGATTCGACCCATGGCAAAAACTATTTTAATTACCGGGGCTAGTTCAGGTTTGGGCGCTGGTATGGCGCGTGAATTTGCACAAAAAGGCTATAACCTTGCAATTTGTGCACGACGTATGGATCGCTTAGAAGCATTGAAACAAGAACTTGAAAGCCAGTATGGTATTCAAGTCATTGCGAAAACCTTAGATGTCACCAATTACGATCAGGTCTTTGACGTATTTAAGGCATTTCAACAGGATTTTGGCAAGCTGGATCGGATTATCGTAAATGCCGGAGTCGGGCAAGGGCGTCGTATTGGTAAAGGGAATTTTGAGATTAACCGCGCGACAGCGGAAACCAACTTTATTTCTGCTTTAGCGCAATGTGAGGCCGCAGTAGAAATCTTTCGTGCACAAAATTCTGGGCATTTGGTGGTGATTTCATCTATGAGTGCCATGCGTGGCTTACCAAAACATCTCTCAACTTATGCCGCGAGCAAAGCCGCGGTGGCACATTTAGCTGAAGGCATTCGAGCCGAGTTGATTGATACCCCAATTAAAGTATCAACCATTTTCCCGGGTTATATTCGCACTGAACTCAATGAAGGTGCCAAAAAACTGCCATTTGAAGTTGATGAAAAGACAGGATCTCATTTACTTGCCGAAGCGATTGAGAAAGCGCCTGTTAAAGCTTATGTACCCAAATGGCCATGGTTACCAATGGGTTTGGCTATGAAAGTGTTGCCTTTACGCATTGTCAATAAATTGGGTTAAGCTTTACCAGATAAGGGTTTTAAACCCTTATCTTTATAAAAATTTATACAGTAATTTTAATACAAACAATTTAAGAGGGTTCACTAATACAATAAGCATAACTTACGCTTTAGATTTACAAATGCGTGATAGTCAGCAGTGGGTGAGTAATAGGTGGAATTAGGGCTGTATCAACAGCCATCATTGAATTCGATTGGCTGAGCTGAAAATTATGAGCATATTTTAAATCTTATGAGTTAGTGAAACAATTTCAGATCCTGAGTACTCAAGCTAGATAGACTAAATGGTGATGCTGATCAAAAAAAGAGAGTGAATGACTTTCTTTTTAAAGAAAATTATTGATTTCCAAACTCAAAAGAAACTATAAATAAAATAAAAAGGATATTGAAAAATGGAAACAGCTATTATTTCTTTAATCTTGGTTATTATTCTCATTTTACTCATCATCTTTTATAAGAAGAAGTGAAGTTCATTCGGCATCATGGTTATAGATTTAAATAATTAAGTCCCAAAAATATGAAAAACTATTTTTTGGGGCGAATAATGATCAAATTTGACAATTGAGTGCTCTAAAAGAACTGATAGGATGTAGAAATATAGAAATTTCAAAAACAGATCAGAAATTTCTATATCCCAGTATTCTAAATACAAAATAAAAAATCAGGAAATATAACAAGAGGAAAATAGCGTGATTAAGGATATTCAACGTGCACGGCAGCTTCATATTGCAGACATTATAGGAAGAAGTGCAAAGCGCCATGGTCATAAAATTGCACTGATTGACGGCGAAACAAAAATTAGCTTTAAAGACTTAGATCTGCTGGTAAGTAAAATTACTGCTCATCTATATAAGGCTGGATTAAGGAAAGGCGATAAGTTAGTTGTGATGTCGCATAACTGCTGGCAATTTCCTGCAATTTTACATGCTGCAGCACGTTTAGGTGTAATCGGTGTACCCATTAACTTTATGTTGAATGCCAGCGAGGTTAGTTATTTATTAGAACATGCACAGCCTAAAATGGTTGTGAGTGAAGATGAATTGTGCCATATCATCGATGCGGCCTGTGAAAAGATTACTTTTCTTCAGCCACAGAAAATTGTGTTAAATCTCAATAAGGTGCATATCTCTGATTCATGGCAATGCTTTGAACATTATCTACAAGATATTTCAGTGGATTTACCAGAAATTGAACTGAACTCACATGACCCAATACGAATGATGTATACCAGTGGCACAGAATCTTTACCTAAAGGTGTACTCTTAAATAGTGAGAGTCTAATTCTGCAATATACGACATGCATTATTGAAGGCGAAATGAGTGCAAATGATAAAGAAATTCACGCATTTCCACTTTATCACTGTGCGCAGCTCGACGCATTCTTAAATGTTGACTTATTTTTAGGTGCAACAAGTTACATTTTTAGACGTTTTGATCCTGAATTAGTATTAAAAACCATTGCTCAGGAAAAGATTACGAAATTATTTTGCCCACCAACAGCATGGATTGCTTTATTAAACAGTGAAGTAATTACTCAAGTTGATTTAGGTTCACTGGCTAAAGCATATTATGGTGCTTCTACAATGCCTCGCACAGTCATTGAACAATTAAGACAGCTGCTTCCGCATATACGCTTTTGGCAATTTTATGGTCAAACGGAAATGGCGCCTGTGGCGAGTGTATTGAGTCCAGATGATCATGAACATTTTATTGAATCAGTTGGGAAGCCTGCTGTTCATGTACAAACTGAAATTATGGATGAGGATGGAAATATATTACCGTTGGGTCAGGTCGGTGAAATTGTACATCGCAGTTGCCATTTAACATTGGGCTATGATCAAAATCCTGAAAAAACCAGTGAAAGCTTTAGCAATGGTTGGTTCCATAGCGGTGATTTGGGTTATTTCAATGAACATGGATATTTATATGTTGTAGATCGCATAAAGGATATGGTGAAAACAGGCGGTGAGAATGTTTCAACGCGTGAAGTTGAAGAGGTGATTTACACCTTGGAGGGCATTAAAGAAGTTGCTGTCATTGGTATACCTCATGATCATTGGATTGAGGAGGTCGTTGCCGTGATTATTAAACATGAGCATGCTGAAATCGATGAACACGTTATCTTGCAGTATTGCCGAACGCAACTATCAAGCTACAAAGCCCCTAAAAAGATATTTTTTAGGACGGAGTTGCCTAAAAATGCAAGTGGAAAAATTCTTAAGCGGGAACTAAAAAAACATTATACAAAAGCGCAAGATGTTGTTGCATAAAGCATAATAACAAGCGAATGAGTAAGATGAGCCGACTCTATAAGTAGGGTTGGCTTTATAAAGAATGTACCTAGAATGTATTGTGTGTTTAATTGAGATAAAAGTATTTTGCAAATTAATATAAAATGTTGGATAAAGGAAATTAAAGTATCTTCGTAATGAATATATTCTTCACCGCATGATCTAGTTATTTACATTTTTCTGATTTTTACTATGTCCACAATAGAAACCCATCCCCTCGAACCATTTTTACCCCCTAATGCTCAATTACTGATGCTAGGCAGTTTTCCGCCCCCGAAAACACGCTGGAAAATGGATTTCTATTATCCGAATTTTCAAAACGATATGTGGCGTATTTTTGGGCTGATTTTTTTTCAAAACAAAAATCATTTTATTGATTTAGATCAGAAAAAATTTAAAGAAACATTGATCCGTAATTTCCTAAATGAAAAAGGTATTGCGATTTTTGATACTGCCTACCAAGTGGTGCGCTTAAAGGACAATGCTTCAGATAAGTTTTTGCACATTGAAACCCCTGCAGATTTAAATATGCTATTGGCTCAAATTCCACTTTGCCAAAATATTGTGACGACAGGCGATAAAGCAACAGATACCTTAATGCTTTCCATGCCTGAAGATGCTCATAAACCAATCATTGGTTCGAGTACACAGACGATGTTTGCTGATCGAGTGTTGACGCTATCGCGGATGCCTTCATCTTCAAGAGCATATCCTTTAGCCTTAGAAAAAAAGGCCGAAGCCTATCAGCAGTTGTTTCAGCAAATTGGCTTAATTGCATAACTTCAGATGTTATGCATGTTTTTTGGCATAAAACACGCACAGAATAACTGCACAACAGACCAGAATCATGCTGATCTCGATCGCTTCATTTAAAAATATGGCACACAGCATTAAGCCCAAAAAAGGTTGAATTAGCTGAATTTGTCCGACACGGGCTACACCGCCTAAGGCTAAGCCTTTGTACCAAAAAAAGAAGCCGATGAGCATGCTAAATAGCGAGACATAAATGAGTCCTGCATAAGCTGCGAGCGAAATGTCGGCTAAATTCGGTGGGAAATACCAGCCAGCGAGCACCAGCATACCAGGTAAAGCCAAAACCAAAGCCCAGCAAATCACTTGCCAGCCTCCAAGTTGTTTCGACAATTGCCCGCCTTCGGCATAACCTAAACCACAGGCAAAGATGGCAATCAGCATATATAAATCAGCAGTTAAATTCAGGCGCTGATTATCCTGTTGCCACATAAACAGGATGATAAAACTACTTCCAGTCAGTGCGGCTAACCAAAATTTGATACTCGGTCTTTCACCTGCACGGAGTACGGCAAATAATGCTGTAGCGAGGGGTAATAATGCAACAAAGACCAATGCTCTAGCGGCTGTCATGTCTTGCAAAGCAAGGGCCGTAAAAAATGGAAAGCCAAATACGACGCCAAATGCAATAATAAGCAAGGATTTGATTTGCTTAAAATTGGGCAGTGTTTGCTTGCAATAAATCAGAAACAAAATTGCAAAACCTGCGGCGAGCACTGCACGCGCACCAGTCAGAAACTCAGGACTAAAATCAGACACAGCAAGTCGAGTCGCTGGCATTGATCCTGCAAAAATAATGACACCCAATAAACCATGTAGCCAACCAATATTATTTTGCTGCATGTTTTTCTACTCATGTTGATATACAAGAATTACATGCCAAATCAAGCGCACGAAACAGATACAATCCAGTACAATTTAAAAGAACTGTATGGGTATACAATTTATTGTGTATCCTCCTTGGCCTTTGGTATTCACGATCGTTATGCAGAGTAAAATTGACATTGTCATTGCGCAAATTAAAGCAAATATTGCGAGTCAGCGATTTGTCGTTGGAGCAAGATTGCCATCTGTGCGTCGCCTAGCACAGGACATGCAATTTTCAGTTTCAACGGTTGTCGAAGCCTATGCTCGTTTAGTCACTGAAGGTGTGCTGGAAGCCAGAGCCGGTTCAGGCTTTTATGTGAAAGGAGAAATGTTGCCGCTAAAAATGGCAGAACCTTGCATTCAGTATGACCGTGAAATCGATCCCTTATGGATATCACGTCAATCCCTCGAAGCCAGTGATTCTATGCTAAAACCGGGCTGCGGCTGGCTACCAGCAGAATGGATGCCAGAAACCAGTATACGCAAAGCCTTGAAACAGGCTGCAAAATCTTCGTTAAAAATGTTGGTCGAATATCCAGTACCACATGGACATTTAGGTTTAAGACAGTGGATTGTTCGTAAAAATACGCAATATCAAATGCAAGTTGAACCTTCACAGGTCATGATTACGGATTCTGGCACACAATCGATTGATCTGATTTTTAGAGTTCATTTAAAAGCAGGTGATGTCGTACTGATTGATGATCCTTGTTATTTTAATTTTCAGGCGTTAATTCAAGCGCATCATTTACAGGCAATAGCAATTCCATTTACCGCGCAGGGACCTGATTTAACCAAGTTTGAGCAGGCCCTGCAGTATCAGCCAAAATTGTATTTAACCAATTCTGGCATACATAACCCTACCGGGGGCTGTTTGTCGATTTATACCGCGCACCAAGTGGCAAAATTGGCTGAACAAACCAATCTGCTGATTATAGAAGATGATATTTTTACCGAGTTTGAATATCTGCCTGCACCGCGCTATTCCACTTTAATGGGTTTGGATCAAGTGATTCAGATTGGGAGTTTTTCAAAAACACTGACGGCGTCGTTACGCTGTGGCTATATTGTTGCAAATCAGCAAAATATTGAAAAATATATTAATTTAAAAATCGCGACCAATTTTAGTGGTGGGCATCTAAATGCGGAAATTATTTATAACACCCTTATGGATAGCCATTACCCAAAACATATGGAGTGGTTAAAGAATAAACTCAATAGCTGTATGGGGCAATGTATTCAAAATTTACAACAGTTGGATATTCAACCCGTGTTTATTCCTAAAGCTGGAATTTTCTTATGGTGTAAATTGCCGCAGCATATAGATGCTTCCGAGTTATCCAAGCAATGTTTAAAACGTGGATTAATTCTGGCGCCCGGAAATGCCTTTAGCCAAGATAAGGATGCAAAACACTTTTTGCGATTTAATGTAGCGCAGAGCATGAATCCAAAAGTGTTTGCTTTGCTCGCAGAAGCCTTAAAAACTTTTACAGTTGAGTCCAAGCAGTAAAATTTAAACACATTGCTTGGGTAGGATAGGATGTAATGATATTGTCATTACATCATCCATTCAACGGGTAAGTAAGCGAGACTTTTAAACGTAAAACGTTGGAATTTGGTGGTATGTGGGTCTACGTCATATTCAGTCACTTGGCCATTTTCATGATGCTCTAACCAAATAATTTCACCTTTAGAGTTGAGTTTGAGTTCATAGGCAATTTTCGGAAGATAACGATCCAGTGCATGTGTGACCCGATTTTGTAGTTGATCTGATTCCACCACTAAGCCTACTTCAGTATTTAAATGAACTGATCGCGGATCAAAGTTAAAAGAGCCAATAAAGACTTTGCCATCAACATCAAAGAATTTGGCATGTAAGCGTGAGGAACTTTTACCTTTAGCGGGGATGGCATTGCCAGTTAAAACCTCATACCATGTTCGCTGTTTACGCGTAATATCAGGTTTAAATTCATAAAGCTGTACACCATTTTCTAGCAAATCTTTACGATATTTTTGGTAAAAGGCATGTACCAAAGCAACATCATTCGCCAAGAAGGAGTTGGTTAAAACACGGACTTGTATTTTCTGTTTTGATAAATCATTTAAAAATGCTGTCCCATCCTTGGTCGGAACAAAATAGGCAGACACCAGCTCTAAATGTTGTTCGGGTGTACCCATCACATGCTTTAATTGGGTATATAGCAGTTTATCTTGGCTGATATTTCCAAGAGTCTTTTCAGGAAAGTCACCTAAAAATTGAGCTTTGACCCATTCTATATTTTGTTCATTTAATTGAGTCATGATGTGTTGACGCGACAATTCAAGTTGATCCTTAAATTGATCTTTTTGCATATCACTCATGGCATTGCTTTGACGTAGTTCATCAAGCTCAGCGGCTGTCGCATTGCCAAGTAATTGTGGTACTGAATAACTTAAATCGTTGTTCCAGAAGTTAATAAAAATTTGATTGGCAGATTTAACTGCATTGCCAAAGAATAAAATGTCCATATCCGTAAATTGGAATTCATCGCCGGCATCAAAATATTCTCGACTAATATTGCGCCCACCTGTGACTGCAATCGCACCATCCGCGATAATCAACTTGTTATGCATGCGATGATTAATCTGCTTCATTCGCAAAGCATAATCTAGGACTCTGAAATTTCGGTACTTGTAAGGGTTATAGAGTTTAATTTCAAAGTTTGGGTGAGCGGCTAGTTTTTTAAGCAAAGGGTCTAACTTTGTACCATTCTGGTCATCAATCATCAGGCGGACTTTGACCCCACGATCTGCAGCTTTTAACAATTCTGTCAGCATCATATGACCCAAAGAGTCGTCTTCCCAAATGTAATATTGCAAATCCAGCGTATGTCGTGCTTCACGGATTAAATGAATACGTGAGGCAATACTCATAAAAGCATCATCGAGTGCCAAATATGCACTGAGCCCTTGCTGGATCTGAGTGTCAACATTTTGCCGTTGTACCCAGTGCTCGGTATGGTAACTCGAGGAAGCTTCTTTTTTAGCCTGATTGGGAGGTAGGCTACAAGCGGTCAGTGATCCCATGCTCACACATAATAATATAGGGAAGTATCGGTTATTTTTTTGCATTTTCTTCTAATTCATTATGACCCATATATGCACATATTATCATGATGTTAGGGCAGAATTAAGGCTTTAAAAATGCTTACTGTAGTTCATCAGTTAAAGCGATTTGACCTGTTTGGCGATATGAAAAAGCCTTAATCAGCCATATTTAATAAGACCAGAGTGTTCCATTCGATCTGATCTATTTTAAAACAGGAAAATGTGAGATTGGCAGAAACTGACATTTTGTTAGACAAAAAATGATAATAAATGCCAAATGATATGTTTTGTCCTCATCTGACATAGAGCATGCGATCAGTTAAATCTATTGTTAAGTTAGAAATAAAAGACAGTTGTATAAAAATATAGACTGATTCGGATGAGTACAATTATGGTCAATCATGTGCAATATAAGCCTGAATGGGTGCGTGAAGATTTTGTCGATTTTCTCGCAGAAAAACTTCACCCTACATGGGCATGGAAAAAGGTCAAAGCTCAGCTTAGTGCGCGAAAAGCACTAAGTGATGATTTTATTCAGCTCCAGTTGCGGCCAAATAAAAACTTTAAAGTCGATCAGGTCAAGGCCGGTCAAAGTATTTTAGTGACGGTCGTGATTCAGGGAGTACACCAGCAACGAAGTTATTCGGTGGTCGAAATTTTACCGAATAAAGATCTAGTCATTGCTGTGAAGCGTCAGGGCTTAGTTTCCCAAGCACTGACCAGCATGGCAGTAAATTCAGTGATTGAAATTTCTCAAGCACAAGGCGATTTTGTAGTTGATCCACAATTGCCGATGCCCATACTGCTCATAGCATCGGGTAGTGGTATTACCGCCATTTATGCACTGTTAAAACAGATGCTTAGAAACGCTGATCAAAAGGTCGATTTACTTTACTTCACTCGTGATAATGCCTATCACGAAGAAATTCAGTCCTTAACCCAGCAATATCCGCAGTTTAAATATCATCATGTGAATACCCGGCAAACTGCTCAGCATTTTAGTCCAAGTCTGCTCACGGCATGCATTCCAGATTTCCAGCAGAGAGCCTGTTATGCCTGCGGAGCTGCTCCTATGATGCAAAGCATTCAACAACTTTATGCTGAATTAGAGCTAATACATGCTTTAAAAACTGAATATTTTCAAATTCAGGTTGATAGCACTTTGGAAGCCCAACCAGTGACTTTCTTACGTGCTCAACAGCAATTTCAAGCCCAAAATAACCTTTTGGAAAGTGCAGAAAAAGCAGGGCTGAGACCAGCGCACGGCTGTCGGATGGGTATTTGCAATACCTGTTCGTGTACCAAAGTTCAGGGGGCGGTGCGCAATCTCCTTACAGGTGAGATTGATGCGCAGAGTAATACTCAGATTAAACTTTGTATTTCTCAAGCCGTCAGTCCGGTCGTAATTAATTTATAAAACTTTAAGCTAGGGACAAATAAAATGAATAAACCCGTTAATTTTCAAGCCGGCAGTAAATCACGTTATCTAAGTGAAGAAGAAATGCAGTCCTTTGCCGCAAAGGTTGAAGCTATTCGCCAAGAGGTGATGCAAAGTTTGAGTGAACAGGATGCGGCCTATATTTATAACATCCGAAATTTTGTTCGTTACAGTGAAATTGCTTCTCGAGGCATGCTCATGTTCGCGGGTTGGTTGCCCCCAGTATGGTTATGCGGGACAGCCTTGTTAGGTATCTCTAAGATTGTTGAAAATATGGAATTGGGGCATAACGTCATGCATGGGCAGTTCGACTGGTTAAATGATCCAAGCCTGAATGGTGCCAAATATGATTGGGATACCATTGCCACAGGGGATGACTGGAAATACACACATAACTATGTTCATCACACCTATACCAATATTGTCGGAAAAGACCATGATGTCGGCTATGGTTTAATTCGTGTGAGCGAGAGCCAAGTATGGGAACCGCGCTTTTTATTCAATATTCCGTTAGCCATGCAGTTGATGGTATTTTTTGAATGGTATGTAGGCGTACAAAATTTACATTTGGAAGAGGTGATTGCTTATAAACGCAAAACTTGGCGTGAAGTTTGGCAAGATGCAACAAAGCTCAGAAAAAAAGTAAAACGACAAATCGTGAAAGATTATGTCTTTTTCCCGATGATTGCTGGACCGAATGCCATACCTGTTTTTACGGCAAATGCTGTAGCCAATGTGATTCGCAGTTTATGGGCATCTGCGGTAATTTTTAATGGGCATTTCACGGAAGATGCGGAAACCTTCGAACAAGACCACACTGAAAATGAAACACGTGCCGAATGGTATATCCGCCAAATCCGCGGCTCGAGTAATTTCACAGGCACACAATGGTTACATATTCTGAGTGGAAACTTGAGCCATCAAATTGAGCATCATTTATTTCCCGATATGCCTGCAAATCGTTATGCGCAAATTGCACCGAAAATTAAAGCCCTATGTGCTGAATATGGTATTCATTACAACGAAGCGAGCTTTGTCCGTCAATTCGCCAGTGTTTGGTTTAGATTGGCAAAATGTTCACTCCCAAACGATATGACAGGGCAATTTAAAAAGACTATACAAAGCTGGTTGTGAACTGGCTTTTGAAATTTAAATAATTTCAGTGTATTGATAAGTAAAAGTTGCAGAAAGTATAACTATTATTTCTTAAAATAAAGGTTGTCAAACGTTGTGATTAGGCGTATTTTTATTTTCAGAGACTTTTTTGATGAAACAAAGATGTTAAAGCAACCTTTAATCGCAAACGCTTATTTTTATTTTTGGCAGTTTAGATAATTGCCTGAACGCGTTTGGGCAAAAAAAAGGTTGCCCACCAGTTGATACCTGATCGGCAACCCCGGTCAGGTTTTTTTATGCTTTGTTTTTTATATATTTTTTAGGAGATTCACATGTACGCATTTAACACTTCATATTTTAGCAACGGTTATTGGTTTTACTTTAGTCAGTTTATGACTCAATCCTTATCATCCCATAGACCCAAAAAGCACAAATAAAAGATCGGACTGAACAACAGTCCAAAGGAAAGACCGATGAACGCTCTAAATACTGCTCTACAACATCAAACAACACCGCAAGAAACATTATTGAGTTTGCCCCATCAGCTCAAAGCACACTTACCACTTTCTGCCTCTCTTGCAGCTCAGATTGCTGAACATCGCCAAATTATTCAGAATATTTTAGCGGGCAAAGACCAACGCTTATTGGTGATTACTGGTCCATGTTCGATTCATGATCCAGTTGCAGCTTTGGAATACGCGCAAAAATTACAACAGTTACAAGCTCGTATTTCTGACCAAGTTTTTCTTGTAATGCGTACTTACATAGAAAAACCACGTACCACAGTGGGCTGGAAAGGTTTTATGTATGATCCTGATTTAGATGGATCTTCTGATTTACAGGCTGGTTTAGAGCAGTCACGACAGTTATATCTGCATATTATTGAAATGGGCTTGCCGATTGCGAGCGAAATTTTAAGCCCAATGGCGACTGCATATTTTGATGATTTATTGGCTTGGGGCGCAATTGGTGCACGAACCAGCGAATCGCAGATTCATCGTGAAATCGCAAGTCAAATGCCTTATAGCATCGGCTTTAAAAATGGTACGGATGGTTCCATTCAAATTGCACTTGATGCGATTCAATCCGCTTCAAATCAGCATCAGTTTTTAGGCATGAGCCAATCGGGTCTACCTTGTGTACTCCATTCTCAAGGCAATCCCTTAGCGCATTTGATTCTACGTGGTTCAAATACTGGACCAAACTATCAAGCCGAAGAAATTGCTAAAATTCAGGCGAAAGCAAAAGGGGATTTACCTGCACTGGTCATTGATTGTAGTCATGGCAATAGCAGCAAAAATCCTGCCTTACAGCCACAAGTGTTGCGTCAAATTGTACAAGAGCGTGAACAGACTCAAGTTCGTGGAGTTATGCTAGAAAGCCATTTGGTGGAAGGCAGCCAGAAGATTTCATGCGACATGATGTATGGCCAGTCGGTGACTGATGGTTGTATTGGTTGGGATCAAACAGAACAACTATTATTAGAAGCTGCCCAGCAGTTAAACATGCAAGCATTACAGCGCAGTGCTTAACAAGCAAGCCCCGAAAGGGGCTTTTTAGTGGGCTAACTTTTTGCTGCTACCGAAAATTTATAATAAACCAGACTCAGTACAATAATCACGGCACAGAGTAAATACGCTACGCTATAGCCTTGCGCCGTGATCAGCATGCCTAACAGGATTGAACCTAAGGCAATCCCAATATCATAAAAAGTATAAAAAGTGGATGTAGCATGACCAATACGCTCAGGTTCAGAGCGTTGAATTGCAAGTGTTTGCAAACAAGGCTGTACTGAACCAAACCCGACCCCAATTAAAACCGCAGCGCACATTAACCCCATTAAGCTATTAATTTGACTCAGTACCACTAAACCGAGTGAAAATAGAGCTAAGGCAGGATAAATGACGTAGCTTGGACCTTTACGGTCATAGATTTTGCCTGTGAATGGTCGCAGGCTCATCATGGAAAAAGCAAACACAATGAAAAATAGACTGGCATAAGCCAATAAATTTTTTGAAGCCGCATAAGTCGAAATAAAGGACATGATGCTGGCATAGGCAAAAGAAACCATCATGGCCAAGATGGATATCGATAATGCTCTTTTTTCAATAAAATCATGAATAGACAAGCTTTTCTTTAGGGGTGTAGCCGTAGTAGACGGCTGCGTATGAATGGGAATTAAAAAACAAAAAATAAAACCGAGACAAACCACAGCAGCCAAGATGCTTGCCACCATAGAATAAGATAAGGGCTGAATAAGCGTTAGACCAATTAAAGGCCCCAATACAATCCCTAAATTCACTGACATGACAAAATAGCCCATACCTTCGCCACGACGTGACTCTGGGATAAATTGATTGGCAATTGGTACGGCCACGGTGGTTAAAATACTAAACCAAATGCCGTGTAAGAAGCGTAAAGCCAGAAGCATCTGGAGATTATCTGCAAAAATATAAGCGACTGAAAATAAGCAGAATAAAAATTCAGAAATAAACAGTGTTCTTTTTCGTCCCAGTTTTTCAATAATCAAACCGCTAAATGGACGGACGGCAATGGAAGAGGCCATGAACAAGGTCATGGCAAGTCCTGCCTGTGCAAGGCTACCGTTTAAGTCTTGCAAAATGTAAATAGGTAGAATAGTGGTTTGAGCAAAATAGAACACAAACAAGAATAAGTTATTTGCTAAACACAGAATAAAAGACTTATTCCATAAAGGAGTTGTAGAGACATTTGACATAATTTACCCAGAATGAAGAGTGAATCATGACAATGCAGCTATCTATCGATTGTTATTGTTGTTTCGAGCGAGCGAAGGTCATGAGAATGAGTATGCATAATAAACAATTATAAGTGAAATTTAAAGTAAATTGAGATTTTGTTATTTTATTTTAAAATTTATAGCTATTTAAAATTATTAATTATCAATATGCGAATATTTAGTGTTAAAAAAATCAGCCCGCAGGCTGATTTTTGATAATCTTGGATTAGAGTCCAGCTTCATAGTCCGTACTAGACAAGAGAGCGTTAACATCATCTAGATTGTGAGGTTTAATCTTATAAATCCAGCCCTTACCATAAGGCTCGTCATTCACAAAATCTGGATCATCTTCGAGGGTGGTATTCACTTCAACAACGACACCCGAAATAGGAGCGTGAATGTCAGAAGCTGTCTTGACCGATTCAACCACACCCGCTTGTTCACCTGCAGTCACTTGCTGACCCACTTCAGGCATTTCGACATAAACTAAATCGCCTAAGGCATCCTGCGCATGGTCTGAAATCCCAGTTACAACAAGATCACCTTCAATTTTCACCCACTCATGCGTGCTCGCATATTTTAAATCTGAAGGATGATTCATGATGACTCCTTAAAGTATTCATTTATTTTTGTCATGCTTTATACATGTTTTTACAACAAAACAAAAGGCTTATAAATACGGATCTTTACGCCAGTTACTTGGGCTGCGTCCGCTCCAGCGTTTAAAAGCACGGCTAAAATTGGCGACATCGCTATATCCGAGTTCATCAGCAATTTGTTCGAGGGTATAGTCCGTCCGAGACAATAACGATGTGGCATGTCTGTAGCGAACTTCATCAACAATGGTTGAAAAAGAGGTTCCTTCCGTAGCCAGTTGACGCTTTAGGGTACGGTCGGACATATGTAAACGATATGCCACATTTTCGATGCTTAAATAGTGCTGTTCCGAATGGGTTAAAATGTCTCGAACCGCCATAGAGAGCCGTCTGCGCTCACCCAGTGCTGAAAGTTCTGCTTCACATTGGTTAATCGCAATTTGACTGGCAATCGGATCAGCATTGACCATTTTTAATGCTAAATATTGTTTGTCGAAGCTCATGAGCAAGTGTGGCTGGTCAAAGCGAAATTGATGATTGGGGAACTTGGTCATATAGCGTTCAAATCCTTCAGGCTGGGGAAAGTCAAAGTCAATTTCTCCGCCTAAATCATTTACGCCTGTTATGGCTTTTGCCATAGAAATAATGCCAATGGTCAAGGCAATACAAATTTCTGAACGCAAGGGTTCTAAGGTCACATCACTTCGGATTTGCAAAGTGGCCTTTTCTGCAAAGGTGGAAAAGTAGATTTGCAAAAACGGCAACCGTAATTGAACGAAGCGGTTCGCAAGAACAAGTGCATCGGTAATATCATTGGCGGTCATAATGGCATAGCCAATAAAGCCATGAATGGAAATGCGCATTTGCGTACCTAAGTGATAACCCAGTGTGGATTCACCAGTGAGCATTAATGCATGTTGAAATAATTGATTCGCCACTGTGGTCGGAATACGAAAATCTGGCTCGGCCAATTTTTCACTATTTAATTGAAATGGGGTAAACAAGGTATCTGCTGTATATCCCCATCGCGATAAGACATCTAAAAGTAATAGACCATAGACCCCCGGAATCCCCTGATCTTGTCTAGACGAAATAGTATTCATGCGCGATCCATTGCACGTTAAGTGTTGTTCTATCTGTCAGTTTTTTTATATTGGCATGAAATATTTGCTTGAGCCGTATAAATTGTTGGACAAAGTGAATAAAGGTGATTCTTGTTGCTAAAGCAAATTTGAGAATCACCACAAGCTCATTCAGGCTGATAATTTTTGCTAAACACCAAAATTTTGGTCGTCGATATAAATACCACCTCATTTTTTTGATTCAGGGTTTGGGTCACATAAGTCACAATGGCACGATCAGGTTTTGATTGAGAGGGTTTAATTTCGGTAATTTCGACTTCTACATGGAGTTGGTCGCCTGCGCGGGTAGGTCTAGGCCAACGCACATGAGATTCTGAGCCGATTAAACCATAAGCCACAGGGAAGCACTCTGTCCAAAGTCGCATCGTGACCGCAGCAGTATGCCATCCACTGGCCGCGAGCCCTTGAAAGATGGGGTGTTCGGCTGCTTTTGCTTCGTCGGTATGAAAAGGTTGCGGATCAAACTGATGCGCAAATTTCTTAATTTCTGGCAAAGTCATTTCATAAGCTTGGCTGATAAAGCGAGCTCCGACATGTAGATCTTCCAAATACAACATTAAGCACTATCCTTCTTATTTATCTCGTGTTGTTCAATTAAAAAACCGCCAGTTTGGCGTTGCCATAAATGGGCATAAATACCATTTAGAGCGACCAGTTCATCATGGGTTCCTTGTTCTGCGATTCGACCTTGATCTAACACAATTAAGCGATCCATTTGGGCAATAGTTGAAAGTCGATGTGCAATCGCAATCACCGTTTTATTCTGCATTAAATCATCAAGGCTAGACTGAATTGCCGCTTCCACTTCTGAGTCTAAGGCACTGGTGGCTTCATCCAGAATCAGAATAGGCGCATCCTTTAAGAACACACGTGCTATGGCAATACGCTGGCGTTGTCCGCCAGAAAGTTTAACCCCACGTTCACCAACATAAGCATCGTAACCTTTACGACCACGGAGGTCAGTCAGCTGCGGGATGAATTCTTCAGCTTTCGCTTTACGTACCGCATCATGCATTTCTACATCACTGGCATCCGGACGACCATACTTAATATTTTCCGCAACAGTCCGATGCAGTAAAGATGTATCTTGCGTCACCAAAGCAATATTTTTGCGTAAACTGTCTTGGGTTACATCTTCAATGTTTTGACCATCAATCAATATACGACCTTGTTTCAACGTATAAAAATGCAGTAATAATTGAATCAGTGTCGACTTACCTGCGCCAGAACGTCCCACAATACCAATTTTTTCACCAGGACGAATCGTTAGGTTGAAGTGATCAATGACATTTTTTTCATTATAGGCAAAGCTGACGTCTTCAAATTTAATTTCACCTTTGGGAACATTCAGTGCGACTGCATTCGGTTTGTCTTGAATGCTAATTGGGCGTCCTAGGGTTTTCATACCATCTTGAATGGTACCGACATTTTCGAAGAGTGCTGAAGTTTGCCACATCATAAATTCAGCTATGCTATTGAGTTTTAAAATCATGGCTGTAGTTGCGGCAATAATACCTAATTCAGCCCGGCCTTCAGTCCAAAGCCAAATGGCGGTACCGAGTACACCGCCATACAGCACAATACTCAACGAGTTAATACTAATTTCATAGCTAGAACCCAAACGCATTTGTTTGAAGACGGTACGCATGAACTCTTGCATAGAGTGCTTGGCGTACTGGCTTTCACGCCCCGCATGCGCGAACAATTTTACGGTTTGAATGTTGGTATAGGCATCCGTGACCCGTCCCGTCATCACAGCTCGGGCATCGGCTTGTTCATTTGAGACTTTACTCAAACGAGGAATGAAAATCCAAGCTGCAACTAAAAACAGAGCAAGCCATACCAAGAGGGGAATAATAAGCAGAGGGGAGATTGAGCCCAAAACCAAACTGACTGTGAAAAAATAAATCAGCACATAGGCCAACATATCTCCCAAAATCATCCAAAACTCACGCACTGCCAATGCGGTTTGCATGACTTTGGCAGATAGGCGACCAGCAAAATCATTATGAAAAAAATCGAGGCTTTGTTGTAGCAATAGGTTATGAAACTTCCAGCGTAAACGCATTGGAAAGCTACTAAACAAAATCTGATGTTTGATCAGGGATTGGAAGTTGGCAAAGAAGATATTGCCTAACAAAATCATGCTTAGCAATATAAGGTTTTGGCGGTGTTCGGCTAAGAAGGTATCTGGCTGACTTTTACTGAGCCAGTTGACCAAATCACCGATTTTGGCATACAGAATGGCTTCAAAACTCGCTGCGCCAGCGGTACATAGCACCAAAATGAGTAAGTAAGGTCGTACACCTTGAGAGGCGCGCCAAACAAAGGCAAAAAAAGTTGTAGGGAGTGGATCATTAAGTCCTTTAGAGGGATAAGGATCAACTCGCTTCTCGAACCAACCGAACATATATTTTCTCTATTGGTAAAATACTACGTAATTAAATGAATGATACGCAAGATAAAATGTTTATTGGCAATTTAGCATGTTTAGACATTTAAGTCGTGAGGGTGCATGTAAAACTTCTGGCTAAAATTTCAATAAGAATTTAAACAGTGATAAAGAAATAAAATCCGCTCAGGGTTCATGTAGTTGTCACATATTTAAATTATAAAAAAGTGATACAAAGCTGAGATATAACATCATCATGAATGACTTAACTGTAAAGAAAATAAATAAACAAATTGAAGAGTTTACCCAGAATGGAAAAGCGCCTAGCAGTCTGATTTTTGGTTACAAGACTTATGCGATGTTAATGCAAGATGATAAATTTGCCGACCAAATTCAGAAAGGGCAGGAAGAGCCAAAAACACGGTATTACAAGAAGCTGAAAATTACCTTGGTGACAGATAAGCACTACTTTCAAGTGCAATAAACTGTGTTTAAATTTTATGGTTCTGGGTCGAAAACACTCTAGATGGAGTTTTTGACTCCATCTTAGCGTCGCCAAAGACTCTTTATAAATAGAAAAGCTGATTCGCCTAAAACAACAAAAAAATAATAATTTTTTTATTCAATCCTCATGATTTTTTTGTAAAAAATGATAATATTTTTTTCGTACAGATGAGTTTAATAAGTTAAAAAGTCTGTCATTGTTAACTTAAAAAATTAGACGAATAATAAAGGTGGCAATATGAGAGGATGCGTTGAACGATATGACTCCCAAACACAATTGGGCATGATTCGTGATGAGTGTGGTGAATGGTTTTATTTTGCGGTTGAGCAGTGGAATGACCCAAGCAATTTGCCGATAGATGGTTTAGTGGTTGATTTTGTAATTAATGGTGATGAGGTGACTTCAGTATGGGAAGTCAAAATGCCGCATTAGCGTTCAAAAACATGTTGAACCTGAAAAGAGTGACACTGGTCTACCAACAGGTAGACCTTTATTTTTTTAACTGTATATGACGGTATCTCATTAATTTCATATGGTGAAATAAACTTGCTATTGAGCACAGATAACGACTAAGTTATTGAAGAGTTCAATCGAGAATATCGAGCTAAACAAACTATCATCTTTAGAGTCTATTGAAATGTTTGAAATTCTTGTGCCCTATAGCATCGCAATTATTATTTTAACCATTACACCAGGTTTAGATACCACTTTAATTATTCGTACAGCAACAGTTGAGAATCAAAACAAGGCCTTCCAAACAGCACTTGGCATTTGTACAGGGTGTATTGTCTGGGGCATTATTGTTGCATGTGGCCTAGGTGCATTATTGGCAACCTCTGAATTCGCTTTTAATTTACTAAAATGGATTGGGGCAGCTTATTTGGCATGGTTAGGATTACAACTGCTTATTAAACCTAGAAGTAGCCTCGAAAATAAAGTAGAGCTGCAAAAAGCACAAAACTGGTTTCTGAAAGGCTTCTTGTGCAATATGTTAAATCCTAAGGTCGGTATTTTTTATGTGACGTTCTTACCACAATTCGTTCCTTTGACTGGAAATACTGTGCTGTGGATTTTAGGTTTGGTAGCCACTCATGTAGTTTTGGGAATTGTATGGTCTACAATGCTGATTTTTATGATGAAACCCATCTCTAAATTTCTTAAGCAGCCTAAAATTGTTAAACGCTTGGATCAGGTCACAGGGGCTATTTTCTTGGCTTTTGCATTCAAATTGCTCTTGAGTAAACGTTAGCACATCATTGATGAAGATATGGGTGAAAAGTTGTTGTAAGTTTTCACCCAACAATAAATTACAACAGCTTCACATTGCAGTCGTTAAAATAGATATAAAGCATAAAAAACAGGTGCATTATGAAAAAAATAATAATGTGTTGCTGTTGTTTGTATTCGGCAAGCTTATTTGCTTCTGTACAAGATAATATTGGCTTATGTGATGCGATCGCGATTGTTGCAGCGAATGTGATGCAGCAACGACAAGAGGATGTGTCATTGGATACGCAAAAACGCATTGCGCTTGAATATGAAGATGGTGCCCGCGAATTATATGAAGCAATTGTTGAAGATGCTTACAATATACCGATTTTGCCTAGTGAAATAGATAAACAGCAAGTCATAGACAGTTTTAAGCATGAATATCTAGATTATTGTGAACATGCAGAAGCCAGTGAATAAATGTGCTTCCAGTCCTTCCTTCGGTCTTTTAAAGTCAAAATTTCCTTGATTGGATGAATCAATACATCGTTGCAGTTCAAATATCGCTTGCACAAAAATCCCCTCAAAAAGAGGGGAAATGCAATTGCCGTTCAAATATGTACTCAAGGCTATAGCAGAGTCATTCAGTCCAATGTCCTGTCATGGTATTCCGCTACTACAGAGGCCTTATGAGTGTTCTACATAATGATTATGTGAGTTGTTTTGGGCAGTATGAGCAGTCTGCTGGGCTAAAAATTTCATATCTGAACCTGATGGAGCTTGATAAATTTTTAGACCAAATTCAGGCAAAATAGCGATCAGATGATCAAAGATATCCGATTGTATCGCTTCATAATCTTTCCAAACGGTGGTATTGGCAAAAGTATAGATTTCAATCGGTAAACCTTCGCTTGTTGGTTGTAATTGACGCACGAGTAAAGTCTGATTTTGCGCAATGCCAGGATGCTGTTTTAAATAAAATTCAATATAGGCACGGAAAGTCCCCAGATTGGTTAAACGGCGCTGGTTATAAATGGCTTGATTAGACAGCTGTAAATTGAACTGTTCAAGTTCTTCTTGTTTGCTATTTAAATACTGATCTAGCAATAAAAAGTCTTTAAGTTTCTTTTGTTCCTCTTCACCCATAAAGTGTACGCTGCTCTGATCAATATAAAGAGAACGTTTAATACGGCGTACACCAGCCTGCGCCATACCGCGCCAGTTTCTAAAGGTATCGGTTACCAGTTTATTGGTGGGAATCGTGGTAAAAGTTTTATCAAAATTCTGCACCGTGACGGTATGTAAGGACATATCAATGACATCACCATCCGCATTTAAAGATGGCATTTCAATCCAGTCCCCAATACGAACCATGTCATATGATGAAATTTGTACAGAAGCAACCAAAGACAAAATTGTGTTTTGGAAGACCAGCATCAGTACCGCGGCCATGGCACCAAATCCAGCCAGTAAAGTGAATACATCCTTTTTGAGGAAGGTGCCTAAAATCATGAGCCCACAAACAACAAAAATAATCAGTTTAATCAGTTGCAAATAGCCTTTAATTGGCTTGTTTTTAGATTTTGGATTACGTTGATAAACCAGATTAAAGATGTTGAGGCTTTCACCAATCGCAAGGGCGATGGTCAAGAAAATAAAGGCTTGCGCTCCCATTTGTACCAGACTGACAATTTTGGGAGATAAATGCGGTACGGTAATAATACCATTCATCACAATAATGGCGGGCACTATATTCGCAATACGACGAATGACACTATGCTGTGAAAAAACATCCTGATTCGCAAAACTTACTTTTTCTATAATTTTACGGATGCCTCGAACTACAATTCGTTTAGCAATGAAGTTAGCTAAAATGGCCAATAAAATGATGAGACCGAGGGATAAAAACATATCCAGTAAAGGGTACTGATCTGACCAGTCTAGAATGCGTTTATGAATAGCAAATTGCTCCAAAGCCGACCTCTATAGAATTGCAAAAGAAATAGTTTATAAACTATCAGCTTTCATGCGTATTTGAATAACATTTTCAATACATTATCACATGTAAATAGAATAGTTTTAATGCGAAATTACAAGGCGATGCACGTCAAGCGCTACTTAAAGCCACCATGAAGTTTTAATCCCAAACCAAGACCTTATAAAAAAGGGCGTCATCATGACGCCCTTTTGATTACCACATTAAATCATCTGGAATCACGTATGCTGCATACGGATCTTCCTCATCAGTCACTTGTTCATTCTTTTCAGAATTGTTGACGATAATAAAGCCCGTCATTTTTTCATTAATGCGATCTGCCAATGCTTTCGGCAGATAAGCATAACTGTCCTGATCTTTGGCAATGACCAGACTGCCAGAAACCAGCGCATTATATACTTGCTGCTGGAGGTAAACTCTTTTGATCTTCGAGTCATCAATAAATTGGTAAGCAACATCACCTGCAACATCTTTAATTTTGTGTTGCTGAATCATTTGTACAATGGCTGCTTTCAGCTCTTTTTCCTGCAAGATGACTTTCTTTTCTTGTTCTAACGCTTGGTCTTTTGCCATTTTTTCTTGCTGAGCTTTGGCAATTTTCGCTTTAATTTCTGCATCATCATTTTGTCCAGTGCGTTGCTCATGCACCGCCTGTTTCGAGAGCTTTTTTGCCTTTTTGTTATCTACCAGACCCGCTTTTAATAATTGAGCCTGTAATGCATTTTTAACCATAATAAATTCCCAAAAAGGTTAATGATGACGATATCGAAAATAAATGATCCAGTACACCAGACTTAAACTTGCACTTAAGCACATTGGAATCAAGAATGCATTCAATTTTAAATAAGGATAAATCAGGCTTGCAAGCAATCCGCCAATCAGGAAGCCAAATAAAATGAGTAAATGTAAAATAATTCGCCGCCGTCCCACATTTAAACCCCGCAGACAATAGCCCACAGCGAGACCTAAGTCGGTTAATACTCCGGAAAGATGGGTCGTTCGAATAATTGTGCCTTTGTAATGGCTAACCATCGCATTTTGGACGCCCATGGCTGCGCACGCCCACAATAAGGCATAACGAGGGTAATAGGGGAGAAAAATCCAGCACAATAAAATGAACAGAGCCACGAGGCTCAGTGGCACACCGTAACGACGACCGAGTTGAACTTGGCCGCTGCCGAGTATGAGTCCACTATAACAGGACCCAGCTACATAGCACAGAATCACCAGAGATAAGTACAGAATGGTCGCAGGATGCCAGTGAATGAGTGCCATCGCTAGCATACTCACGTTTCCCGTCATATGGGAAACGGACTGGTGCAATACAGTCACCAGCCCGAGTACGTTAATCATGCCCGCATTAATTGCGAGAAAGAATGCCCCAAATTGCATCCACATAGGTAAAGTTTGAAATGGCATATCGTGATACAACCATCCAAGAATCGCTTAAGTTATTATTTATACAATAATATTAACGGGCTGCACGATCAACTGCTGCGGTAAATAAAACGTCAGTAGATGAGTTTAAAGCAGTTTCGGTTGAGTCCTGAAGTACGCTAATGACCATACCTATTGCTACGACTTGCATCGCAATGTCAGATGAAATACCAAATAGGCCACATGCAACTGGAATTAACAGTAAAGAACCACCCGCTACACCTGACGCACCACATGCAGAAATCGACGCAACCACAGATAAAATCAGCATGGTCGATAAGTCAACAGAAATCCCTAAGGTATTGACGGTTGCTAGGGTTAATACGGTAATGGTCACAGATGCACCCGCCATATTAATGGTTGCACCCAATGGAATTGCAACACCAGCAGTCGCTTCATTCACACCCAAACGTTTAGCCAAGTCGAGGTTGACTGGAATGTTTGCCGCAGAACTACGGGTAAAGAAGGCAGTAATACCACTTTCACGTAAGCACTGAAAAACTAATGGATAAGGGTTTTGACGAATGACCAATGCCACTAAGATCGGGTTAATCACCAATGCCACAAAGAACATGGTGCCCACCAACACTGCCAATAACTGTGCATAGCTTTCTAGGGTTTTAAGACCTGCATCGGCAAAGGTGACGGCAACTAGACCAAAAATACCAATCGGTGCAAAGTTAATCACAATACGAATGACTTGGTTGACAGCATGTGCAGCATCGGAAATGAAGGCTTTGGTTGTGTCTTGCGCATGGCGGAAGGCTAAACCTAGCGCAATTGCCCACGCTAAAATACCAATAAAGTTTGCATTGCTAATCGCAACCACTGGGTTTGCAATAAAACTTAAAAGTAAATTCTTTAAAATCTCTGCCAGGCTACCAGGCGGTTGTAAGTCACTTTGCGCTGGAATATCTAAGAATAGGGTACTTGGAAAAGCCAAGCTAGCAACTACAGCACTGAATGCCGCGAGTAACATACCAACAGCGTACAAAATTATAATTGGACGCAGGTTTGCGCTATGTCCAACTTTAAAGTTGGTAATGGAAGCCATAACCAACACAAAAACCAAAATAGGGGCAACGGACTTCAGCGCCTTAATAAAAAGGTCACCTAAAAGGCTCAAGTAAGGAGCTGCATCAGGGAATGTGAAGGCAACTGCCATCCCTAATATAATGGCGATAATGATTCGCGTAACTAAACTTAAACGCGCAAAAGCTGAAAACATAGGTTAGCCTTGTCAGTACTACGAGGGCAGAGGGTTAAAATTAAGTGTGCAATTCTATACCTAAAATTTAAAATCAATAAAAATTTTTTTGCTATAAAAACTAACTTATTATTTTTAAAGTTGATATTTTCTGTTTTAAATCGCTTAAAAACCGAATTTTATTGCATAATTAAGCCAAAAATGAAGCTTTTAAGCAAATAACAGCTTTTAAATTATTTACTTAGCTTTCAAGCGTGACTTAAAAATTCAGGTGCTAAACTTTGAATGGCTTGGTAATGGGTCAAATGAATTCGCCCTTCTAAACGAGTGAAGACTCTTGAGTGAATCAGTTTATCCATGACGGGACCTTTGACTTCGGCTAGATGTAATTGAATGTCGAGTTTTTGAAGTTCTGCGTCCAACTCTTCCAGCATTTCCAGTGCACTGTAGTCAATACTGCTTATACCAGAACAGTTAATCACGACATATTTGACCAGCTTTTTTGCACTCACGGCGTTAATGAAAAAGTCTTTAAAGCTATTGGCATTTAAAAAATTTAAACCTTCATCAACTCTTAATGAAAGCACTGTTTCTGTGGTTTTAACCGGATAGCGTTGCTGATTACGAAAATGCTGAGTGCCTTCAACCAAACCTATAACCACCATATGTGGTCGGCTAATACGCCAAAGTAACAAAATAAAAGTCGAAATTACCCCAATAATCAGTCCAGTCGAAATATCGATAAAAATAACCCCAAAAAAGGTAATCCACATGGCGAGGCCATCTGCTTTGGAATAATGCCAAGTTTCAAAAAAAGGATTGAAATCGACCAGTTTCCAAATTGACACAATAATTGTGGCGGCAAGAATTGCTAAGGGAAGGTTTTGGAAAAAGCCAGTAAAAAACAGACTGACAAACACAATAAAACATGAGGAGAGAATGCCCGCCATGGGGGTTTTTGCCCCAGCATCGGCATTAACCACAGTCCGGGACAAGCTACCTGTAACAGGGAAAGCCGCACTAAGCCCAGCGCTGAGATTAGAAAGCCCTAAAGCAATTAACTCTTGATTACTATTCAAAGCACTTCTTTGCTGTAATGCCGTTGCCTGCGCAATTGATAAAGATTCGACAAAACTGATCATGGCAATCATGCTGGCGCCGGGCAATAACGTTAAGATCTGTTCTGTATTCCATGTCGGTAGGGTTAAAGGCGGAAAGCCTGAAGGAATTTCCCCCACAGTTTTAATACCGAGTTGTTCCAGCTGGAAATATGAAACAACCGTAATGGAAAGTACCACTAAAATTAAGGGAATTGCTTTAACAAAAAAATGAGCAAATTTATAGCGTTGCTGTATATGACTTACATTTAACACTTTGGGGATAAAAACCAAAAATGCGATGGCAAGACTACCAAATATCAACGTACCCAAATGCGTCTGACCCATGCTATGGAACAGGCTCGTCACCAGTTCGGGAATATTATTCGACTGTAGCGGCAGATTGAGTAAAAATTTAATTTGCCCTAAGGCAATCAGCAAAGCCGAAGCAATAATAAAGCTATGAATAACAGGATGACTGATCAGCTGAATAAGAAAGCCGAATCTAAAAATCCCCAACAATAAAGAAATTACACCCACCAATATGGCGAGTAGACCCGCAGCTTGAATATAAGCCTCAGATCCTGCTTGATAAAATGGACTCAGTGTAGCAAAAGTCATCATCGAAATAATGGCCACAGGACCAATGGAAAGTGTGGGACTGCCACCAAATAGTGCATACACAATCATTGGGAAGACACTGGCATACAGTCCAGTAATCGGTGGTAAGCCCGCTAACATGGCATAGGCCATGCCTTGCGGTACCAACATTGCGATTACAATGAATGCAGAGAGCAGGTCTGATTTAAACGTATTAAAATTATAATCAAACAACCATTTTGAAGCTGGGAAATACTGAAGATCTTTTTTATTAGATTGGGTCATATTCTGATCTAAATCGCAACTTTAGATCTATTATGCACAAAAACACAGAAGAAAAACCAAAACTTAAAAAAACTGCTTAATTCAACACGGCCTTCGTGCAATACAGTTCATATAAGGTTTGCAGTACCTGTACCAATTTTTCATCTTTAATCGAATAAAAAATTTGTTTGCCATCACGGCGCGTGCTAACGACATCACTTTTACGTAGCATCATGAGTTGTTGTGAAAGCGTTGGTTGAGTAATTTGGGTAATTTGTTCAATTTGAGAAACATTCAGTTCTTGTTTGGCCAAATGGCACAGAATCAAGAGACGATCTGTATTACCCAGTGATTTTAAAATACTGACTACATGCTCTGCAGAATTTCGCATTGATGTAATTTCAAAATCATTTTCCATAAGACCGCCTCATTTTACGTAGGACAATATTATAAAGCCAGAAAATGCAGATTACATGTATGCTTTTTTTCAATCTCGATGGTTTTTAATGAATATAATTATCAATATTATTTATAAGTAGGGCGCATAGCATGCAAGTCGATGTTGCATGCTATGCCAATTGCAGATTAATTCTTTTTGGCTTTTACACTGTCATAAAAATGCTTAAGTTCCTTATCACTAAAATGGGTTGCTTGTTCAAAAGAGTCTTGACGCTCTTGTAAATACCAAGCAAAACAATTTTGCATTTGGCTAGCAAAGTCTGGAGAAAGCAACAGATGTTCACGGGTGATTTCAACTAAAGCTAACTTTTTCAGCGCAGTGATAAAGCCTTTTAAGGTAGCACTGTCAAAATAATAGCCCGGGGCAATCACTTGATCATGGCTGAGCTTGTGTAAAACTGATTTAGCCATTTTTTCAAATACTTTTTCTGAGAAAGCTTGAGTATTGGCATATTGGCGAAATAAAGTTTGCATTACCACGAAGTTATTCAGGCTAGGCTCTGACAGCACGGCCAATCGCTGAAGTTCTGACTCTGTCGCTTTAGACACGAGTATTTGGTTTCCTTTACGTTCAATCCAATTTAACTTTTCAAAGCTATTTAAAATGGCTTCAACTTGCAAAGCTAATTCTTGTAAAGGCCATTTCAGGAAAAATTCTTCCTGAATAAACGGATAGAGCAACTGAACCTTGTCATGCAGATGTTTCATTTCAAGCTGTGGCTGCTGAATTAGAATACGCGCAAGCAAAGCAGGCAAAATAAAACAGTGCAGAATGTTATTGCTAAAATAGCTCAACAGAATTTTTTGACTTTCTGCAACATGAATCCAAGTTTCGTCATTTTTGCTGTGAATTTCGACCTGTTTTAGCTTCAAGGCATATTGAATAATCTCAGCACTGGACAGCTCGGAAATAATCATGCGTTGATCATAACGATTCTGTTCGAGTAGGCTACGGTACTGATCCAAGCTTGCAATTAAGTCGGATTCTCGCAATTGGTGTTGTGGCGCATTCAGTAAAATCAAAGAAATAATGGAAATCGGGTTAATCACCACTGCTTTATTGATATTTTCTAAAATCGATTGAGCCGTTTGGTCGACTGTCTGGACGACAGATTCGGGTAATTTTTCATTTAATTTTAAGCTTACTTTTTCTGCATTTTGCTGTTTCAGGACATCATCGAGGAATACAGGTTCACCAAAATTGACATAGACCTGTCCAAAAACTTTTTCAATTTTTCGTGCCGAACTTAAAATGCCCCAAAGTGATTCAGCCTCTTTGGGCTTACCACTCAACTCGTTTAAGTATGATGTGCCTTCAAGTAGCTTTTCATAACCGAAATATGTCGGAATAAAGGCAATAGGTTTTGAATTTCCACGTAAATGACTTTGAATGGTCATCGACAGCATACCTTTTTTCGCTGGCAGTAATAAGCCAGTACGCGAACGCCCACCTTCAATAAAATATTCCAAAGGGGTATTTCGCATTAACAAACTGTGTAAATACTCTTTAAACACAGAGGTATATAGTTCATTGCCGTTAAAGCTACGGCGAATAAAGTATGCGCCAGCACCACGGAAAAGTTGCCCGACGATCGGTAAATTCAGGTTAATTCCCGCTGCAATATGCGGCACCATTAAACCACGATTGAAAATCACATAAGACAGTAATAAATAGTCAATATGACTACGATGGCATGGGGTATAGACAATTTCGTAGTCCTGCGCCAGCTCTCGTACCGTGTCGAAATGATGAACCTCAATGCCATCATAGAGTTGAGTCCAGAGCTTGGTCAGCGCCAAATAGCCAAACCGTAGCGTCGAGTAAGAAAAGTCAGATGCAATTTCCGTGAGATAATGTCGCGCACGATTTTCAGCTTCAAACAGACTGATATTTTCATCAATGCTTTCTTTACGAATGGCCTGTTTAATGCCGTCACTGATCATCAGATTTTGAATGACATTACGACGGTCGGACAGATCGGGACCTAAAATTGCTTCTTTATACTTATTAAAACTTAAATTGAGTTGCTGCATCACATGATGCGCAGGTGAAAAGTTAGGACTGATTTCTTTGGCTTCAGTAAGTAACTTTCTTAAAGAAAGTGGCTTGTGGAACTCTAAATAGTTTTCACGCCCGTAGAGCGAAATATTCACGGCTTGTTTTAATGGCGATGGCGTTGACCATGCATCCGCAAACAGAGCTTTATACCAAGAATCTTCATATTCAGGTGCTCGTCCCCACAGCATGGTAACAGGCACCAAATCAATATCCTGATCTGGATGTTGTTCAAGTGCTTCAATTAAACGGATCAGTTTTTCAGGATAGTGAAATCCTTGTTTAAGATGATCTTTATCATTCAAAACCAAAATGGAGTCTTCTTCAGTCGCTGTTGCAACTTGAAGAGGTTGATAAACCGAAGGGAGTTTTCTTTTTTGGGCTTCAGTATCAATCAGCACCGTATTGCTTAAAGAGGCATCTTGTAAAACATAACAAATACGATTGGACTCAGTTGTACTAGAAATTTGCTGTTCAAGTTCTGTGGTCGTGCCTAATACTTGTGGACTCACTACTTTATTTAGAATTTTCTGTGTGAGTTGACGATAAAGTTGGCGATAACCTTTATTGGACATTGTTGTTCCTTTGAACCATGTTTCGGGGATTATTTTGTGCAATCTTCCGCAAGAATACAAATGCTTTTGCTGCTAAATAAAACATTAGGTACGTAACAGAACGTATCTGAACAGCACCGTAGCTTCTCATCAAGTCTATGGAATCATTGCAAAGCCCGTTGCAAACCACAGTCGGCATAAATTTTGCTCTAAAGCCTAAGGAGCACAATTTTTAAAGGCAAACTGTATGCAATACCAACTTTTTTTATCTGAACATCCACAGGCTGAATATCTGCTACTTTCTTCGGGTTTAGGGGGACATGGACAATACTGGGCACCGCAAATCAGTGCCTTACAACAATATTTTCATGTGGTGATTTATGATCAGGAAGGCTGTCATAAAAGCAGTGAAATACTGGACGATGATTACAGCATGAGGCATTTGGCAGAACAAGTTTTGCACTTGCTACACATTTTAAATATTCAACAATTTCACTTTATTGGACATGCCTTGGGGGGATTTATTGGCGCAGAATTGGCGATTTTGTTGGAAAAAACTGAAAAATCAATGCTTTCCTTGACTATTGTTAATGGCTGGCAGCATTTGGATGCCCATACACACAAGTGTTTTAATGCCCGAATCACGTTATTACAATATGCGGGTGCCGAAGCCTATGTCCGAGCACAAGCCCTGTTTTTATATCCGCCGGCATGGATTTCAGCACAAATTGCTGCGATTGAAATACAAGAAAATAAACAGCTTACGCAGTTTCCACCGTTGTTGAATGTATTTACACGGCTAAAAGCCCTGATGAGTTATCAGCTCAGTGACGAGACACTTTTGAGTTTAGGGAAAATTCCGGTGTATTTGATTGCAACCGAAGATGATTTTCTTGTGCCTTATCAGCAAAGTTACTTTTTAAAACAAGTGCTTCCACATGCAGATTTAGAAATATTGCCACGTGGTGGGCATGCGTTAACTGTGACGATACCTGATGAATTTAACCAGCTTATTCTGGGAAAATTAGCCCACTTTAAAACCATGCAACGTGCAGTTGGATAGTTTTGTACACAACAATGATTTGATGCTTTATTTTGAGCAAGGCACTGCAAATGACAGTGCTTTTTTTATAGGTGATATTTTTCCATTTGGTAAAAAATATGCACAAATTTAGATCATGGATCACAAAAAAAGTGCATTATAAAATTGTATATTTTACCCATTGGTAAAATACATAATTTTTATAAAACATATAACCAACTAATATTTATAAGTATTTAAGAGTTGGCATGCTCTATGCAATCTTTAAATTAAGGATCATAAATTTTTATTCTGAATATTTGTCAGAATTTAAATTTTCAGTATTTTTTAATAAAAAGAGGATGTAGCGAATGAAAATAGGTGTTTTTTGCCCGATCGGAAATAATGGTTGGTTACTCTCTGAGAATGCTCCGCAGTACATGCCAAGCTTCGAACTCAACAAGAAAATTGTACAACGTGCCGAGCATTATGGTTTTGATTTTGCCTTGTCCATGATCAAGCTGCGTGGCTTTGGTGGCAAAACCGAATTTTGGGATCATAACCTAGAAACTTTCACACTCATGGCAGGCTTAGCTGCTGTCACCAGTAAAATCAAAATTTATGCAACAGCAGCAACATTGGTTATGCCACCTGCAATTGTGGCACGCATGGCAGCAACGATTGATTCTATTTCTAATGGTCGTTTTGGCTTGAATGTGGTCACAGGCTGGCAAGCCCCTGAATATACCCAAATGGGCATGTGGCCGGGAGATGAATACTTCGGCAAACGCTATGAGTACTTATCGGAATATGTGCAAATTCTTCGGGAACTCTGGGCAACAGGCAAGTCAGATTTCAAGGGCGAGCATTTTCAAATGCAGGACTGCCGTGTCAGTCCAACACCACAAGCCGACATGAAAATTATCTGTGCAGGTCAATCGGATACTGGGCTGGCATTTTCTGCGGAATATGCTGATTACAACTTCGTTTTTGGAAAAGGACTGAATACGCCAACGGCATATGCCGAGATTAATGATCGTTTAAAAACACATACCGATAAAACTGGGCGTGACGTTCAAACCTATGTGCTGTTCATGGTGATTGCAGCTGAAACTGACGAAGCAGCCTTTGCAAAATGGCAAAGCTATAACGATGGTGCAGATATGGAAGCGATCAACTGGCTGATGAACCAAGGCGGTAAAGACACCACTTCAGGCACAGATACCAATATCCGACAAATGGCATCGAGCGTGTCACCTGTCAATATCAACATGGGAACGTTGGTCGGTTCATTTGAAAAAGTGGCGGCGATGCTGGATGAAATTGGAGAAATTAAAGGTACGGAAGGTATTTTATTGACCTTTGATGATTTTGTTCAGGGCGTAGAAGATTTTGGTCAAAAAATTCAACCGCTGATGCAATGTCGTCAACACGTTGTCACGGAAATGTCTGAACAAGCAGCTGTAACTGTTTTGGAGAAATCAGCATGAATCAAGTCAACACACATACCGTGATTAGTGATTTTACTGAAGCAACAGGATTAGGCAAAACCTTAAAGGCGGAACCAGAAAACATTCAGTTTGCACCTGAACAAACCGCATTAATCGTGATTGATATGCAAAATGCCTATACCTCAAAGGGAGGCTACTTAGACTTGGCTGGTTTTGATGTTTCAACGACTCAACCTGTGGTGCAAAACATCAAAAAGGCAGTTGAAGCGGCACATGCTGCGAACATCCAAGTGATTTACTTTAAAAATGGCTGGGACAAGCACTATGTAGAAGCAGGGGGGCGAGGTTCACCGAATTTCCATAAGTCTAATGCGCTAAAAACCATGCGTCAGCAACCCGAACTACAGGGCAAATTATTGGCAAAAGGAGGCTGGGACTTTGAACTGATTGATGAGTTACAGCCCTTAGCGCAAGACATTGTGATTGAAAAACCACGCTACAGCGGTTTCTTCAATACTGCTTTGGACAGCATGTTACGTGCCCACGGTATCCGTAATTTAGTTTTCGTGGGCATTGCGACCAATGTCTGTGTGGAATCAACCTTACGCGATGGCTTTTTCCTCGAGTACTTTGGGGTAGCGTTAAAAGATGCCTGTTATCAAGCAGGACCTGCAGAAATGCAAGAAGCGAGTCTTTACAACATTAAAACCTTTTTTGGCTGGGTCTCGGATACACAAAGTTTTATCGATACCTTTGTACCCAATACCGATCAACTCGCAAAATCTGCCTAAGCCAAGGAGTTTAAAGCATGCCTAAACACGTGATTATTCCAGCAGGAACCTCTAAACCTTTAGCGCCGTATGTTCCTGCAACTCAGGCAGACAATATTGTGTATGTCTCTGGGACATTGGCCTTTGATGAAAACAACAATGTGGTGCATGTCGGAGATGCCGCCGCACAGACACGACATATTTTAGAAACGATTCAATCGGTACTCAAAGAAGCGGGCGGCACTATGGATGATGTGACCTTCAACCATATTTTTGTCAAAGACTGGGCAGATTATGCAGCCATTAATCAGGTCTATGCAGAATATTTTCCCGGAGATAAACCAGCACGCTATTGCATTCAGGTCGGTATGGTTAAACCCGATGCTTTAGTTGAAATTGCCAGTATTGCTCATGTCGCTACTGCTTAGTTTGTAGCGATATCTAGCTTAATAGGAGAAATAAGATGAATAGCGAATTACTCAAAAGTTTGATTAAAGAAGACTGCTTAGAACAAATTCATGGCACGCAAAAAAATAAGCATAGCGACGTAGACCAAAAAACGTTCCGAGAAGGCATGGCAAATTTAGGTGCAGCAGTCAATGTGATCACCACATCGGGTGCCGCAGGCACAGCAGGCTTTACTGCATCAGCCGTATGCAGCGTAACGGATACGCCACCGACCTTGTTGGTCTGCTTAAACCGTTCGGCTTCAGTGTTCGAAACATTTAAGGCCAATAAGGTGTTATGTGTGAATACCTTGGCGTCACATCAAATGACGCTTTCCAATGTGTTTGGCGGAAAAACGCCAATGCATGAACGTTTTGCTGCGGGTCAATGGGACACGCTCACCACTCAAGCACCCGTTTTGCAAGATGCCCTGATTAGTTTTGACTGCGAAATTGTACAAAGCATGAGCGTCGGGAGTCATGATGTCTTATTCTGTCAGGTCAAAGCCATTCAGCAGAATCAGGGCTTGAATGCACTGATGTATTTTAATCGTGCTTATTGTGAACCCCACCGTATGTGCTAAAGAACCAACCCGAATGAAGGAGGGGAAACCCATGCAAGAAAAACAATCGTGGTTTCCGAAATTTAAGCCTTACCAAGGCGATTTAGATACAACCCCTGTGCAAATTGACGAATACCTGCCAGTTGGGCGCAGTATCGTTTTAGGTTTACAGCATGCCTTTGCCATGTTTGGCGCAACGGTATTGGCACCCTTGCTGATGGGATTTGACCCCAACCTGACGATTTTCATCACAGGTATTGGAACGATCCTATTCTTCCTGATGACTGGAGGTAGAATGCCCAGCTATCTCGGATCGAGCTTCGCATTTATTGGTGCCGTCGCTGCGGCAACGGGGTATGCAGGTGTTGGCGCAAATCCGAATATAGCTCTCGCACTAGGGGGAACCATTGCCTGCGGTATGATTTATGCCCTGATAGGCTTGGTGGTGATGAAAACAGGTACAGGTTGGATTGAGAAACTGATGCCTCCGATTGTCACGGGTGCGATTGTGATGATCATTGGTTTAAACCTTGCACCGATTACCATTAAGAGTGTGTCTGGTAATACCTTTGATACTTGGATGGCACTGGTGACTATTTTATGTATTAGTGCGGTTGCCGTCTTTACCCGCGGTATGGTGCGTCGTCTATTGTTGTTACTGGGGCTATGTTCTTCTTATTTCGTGTATTTTTTGCTTGCCAATGTGATGGGCTGGGGTAAACCGATTGATTTCTCCATCATTGGCAATGCTGCTTGGTTTGGACTCCCAACGTTCCATGCTCCCGTATTTGACAGCAATGCCATGTTACTGATTGCGCCTGTCGCGATTATTTTAGTCGCAGAAAACTTGGGACACTTCAAAGCTGTTTCTGCTATGACAGGCAAAAACCTATCACCTTATATGGGGCGTGCCTTCTTTGCTGATGGGGTCTGTACCTCATTATCTGCTTCGGTGGGTGGTACGGGTATGACGACGTATGCCGAAAATATTGGGGTGATGGCGGTGACCAAAGTCTATTCCACCACCATTTTTGTGGTCGCAGGGATCTTCGCGATTTTACTGGGCTTGTCACCCAAATTCGGGGCGGTGATCAGTACTATTCCAGTGGCATTGTTAGGGGGTGCATCCATAGTGGTATTTGGATTAATTACCGTGGCTGGTGCCAAAATCTGGGTCGATAACAAAGTTGATTTCACGCAAAACAGCACACTGATTATTGCCGCTGTGAGTTTAATTATGGGCGCGGGCAACTTCAGCTTGCACATTGGTTCATTTGACTTGGGTGGGATTGGCACCGCGACCTTGGCAGCGATTTTACTCAACCTCTTCTTAAACCGTGGTGAAGAGACGGTAGCAAAAGTTCAAAGCGTGGAAAGTGAAGCGAACAACAGCGTTGTGCAAGGTTCTTAATGAACCTGAATGGAGAGATCAATTGAGCCAAAGTATTTCATTTATTGGGTTGGGGGCAATGGGTTGGCATATGGCTTCCCATTTGCCAAAGCTCGGTTTACCAGTCTATGTCTGGAACCGCACCGCTGAAAAAGCTGAACAGCATGCACAGCAATTTGCGACACAAGCGGTAAGTTTAGAACAAGCGGTGCAAGCCGATTTCATCTTTTCTTGCCTGCCAACCAGTACCGATGTGGAACAGTTAATTGCGGCCTATCCACCTAAAGCTGGCAGTATCTGGATTGACTGTACCAGTGGCGTGCCAGATTCAGCGCGTAAGCTCTCGCAGCAGCTACAGAAACATCAGGTCGCTTATCTAGATGCGCCAGTATCGGGGCAAACCATTGGCGCAGAGCGCGGTACTTTAACCGTGATGATCGGTGGAGACGAGCAAGCCTATCAGCAGGCTTTACCTATCATTTCAGCATTTTCAGGCTTGGTCGAATATGTCGGATGTAGTGGTTCAGGCTTTGCCGTAAAAGCCGTGAACAATGTATTAATGGCAACACATTTGTGGGCCTTGGCAGAGGGGCTGACCATTCTGAAACAGCAGGATGTTGATGTTACGGCTGCATTAAATTGTATTAATCATTCTAGTGGGAAAAGTACGGTGTCGGATTCCATCATGGCGCAAAAGGTACTGAACCGAACTTTCCCTAAAACGTTTGCTTTGAATTTACTGCAAAAAGATATTGGGATCGGTTTGGACTTAGCGCAACAGCAGGAGTCAACTGTCCCGATTTTTGAAAGTATTCAAGCACTGTTTAAAGAAATTCCGAAAGCGCAGGCAGAGCAGTTGGATTTTACTGCTGCTGTTTCTGTACTAGAACAATGGAACCAAACGGTATTACAGGCCTAAACTTGAGATGGCATAAGGAAATGCCAGAACAAGCGATTTCAGTCGCGTGTTTTTAAACAGAAATCAACAGAAAATTCCGAGCACTTTCTGTATTTCAGTAAAATTGGTTGTATCATGATTCAGTTATAAATAGTGAATAAACTTAGGGATATAACATGAGTACTGATTCAGCCTTTCCAACACCGAATAATTTAGGTATCGCGGTTTATAGTAATAATGCCGAAGCAATCGGTAATACACCCTTGGTACGTATTAACCGTGTCATTTCTGGTGGTGCAAATGTCTTTGCAAAAGTTGAAAGCCGTAATCCTGCATTTTCAGTGAAATGTCGTATTGGTGCTGCACTGATTGCCGATGCTGAAAAGCGTGGTGTGTTAAAGGCGGGTATGCATATTGTAGAGCCAACCAGTGGCAATACGGGGATTGCCTTGGCTTTTGTAGCAGCAGCAAAAGGTTATGATATTACTTTAACCATGCCAGCCAGCATGAGTATTGAACGTCGTAAAGTGCTTAAAGCATTAGGCGCAAACTTGGTGCTTACCGAAGCTGCCAAAGGCATGAAAGGTGCAGTTGATGAAGCCGTTCGTTTAGCAACGGAGCAGCCTGAGCTTTACTATTTGCCACAACAATTTGAAAATCCAGCCAATCCACAAATTCATGAAGATACGACAGGGCCTGAAATTTGGGCAGCGACCAATGGTCAGGTTGACATCTTGGTCGCTGGCGTAGGAACGGGTGGTACAATTTCAGGGATTTCACGATTCTTTGAAAAAGTGAAAAATCAGCCGATTTATTCAGTCGCGGTAGAACCAGCCGAATCTCCAATTATTAGTCAAACCAAACGTGGCGAAGCAATCACACCTGCACCGCACAAGATTCAAGGGATTGGGGCAAACTTTATTCCAAAGAACCTAGATTTGGACTTGGTGGACGAAGTCATTTCAATTGCTAGCCAAGATGCAATCGATTGGGCGCGTAAAACTGCGACTCAAGAAGGTATTTTAGTCGGTATTTCTTGTGGTGCAGCCATGGCCGCAGCTGCACAGTTGGCAGCACGTCCTGAAAATGCAGGGAAAAACATTGTGGTGATTTTACCAGATAGTGGCGAACGCTATTTATCTTCTGTACTTTTTGAAGATATCTCTGCAGATTAAACAAGAGTGGTTTGTAAAAGTACTTCAGCCGCTCATTGAGCGGCTGATTAATGTGTACCATTGATTAAGCACAACGCGTTTGTAAATAAGCATTGGCATAATTTGAAGGATTTTGGCGGTCTAATCGTGTGCTAATATTCTGGCTAGCCTGCATGAGTGCCTCAATATTAATGCCTGTTTCAAAGCCCATACCATTCAGTAAATATAATAAATCCTCAGTACTGACATTTCCTGAAGCGCCTTTGGCATAAGGACAACCACCCAGACCAGCAATTGAAGAATCAAAAACACGAATGCCTTGTTCTAGCGACTGGTAAATATTGGCGATGGCCATACCGTAGGTATTGTGGAAATGACCTGCCATAAATTGGGCATCCAATTCGCTTAAACAGGCTTCCCAAACCTTTTTGACTCGATTCGGCGTTGCTGTGCCAATGGTTTCTCCCAAAGATACTTCATAACAGCCCATATCAAACAAACGGGTCACAACTTGACTGACTTGCTTCGGATCAATCGCACCTTCATAGGGGCAGTCGACTATACAAGATACATAACCTCGTACCTTAATATCATGTTCCTTGGCAGCCGTTAGAATGTCGGCAAATTTTTCAAAGCTTTCATCAATGGAACAGTTAATATTCTTTTGTGTGAAGCTTTCAGAAGCTGCGGTAAATACCGCAACCTCTTTACATCCCACCGCCAAAGCTGATTCAAAACCTTTCATGTTTGGGGTGAGCAAACTGAACTGAATATCTGCATCTTTCGGCAATTGGGCATACAGTTCATCACTATACGCCATTTGCGGCACCCACTTTGGCGAAACACACGAACCTACTTCAATGGCTTTGAGTCCTGTTTGCATCAAGTCCATAATCAGTTGTTTACGGTCTTGCAGTGAAAGTGGTGTTTTCTCATTTTGAAGACCATCCCGCGGACCGACTTCTACGATTTTCACAAATTCCGTCATGCGACTTCCTCCGCTAGTGCTTGAAATTCCACCAGCTCATCACCCGCTTTGACTTGGTCACCCGCTTGGAAGTAGGCAGAAGTAATCACGCCATCACGCGGTGCTCGAATTGTATATTCAATTTTCATGGCTTCTAAAGTGAGCAGAATGTCATCCTTTTTCACTTGGGCATTGGCTTCGACCAAAACTTGGGTAATTACACCCGGCATAGGTGCTTTTAAGTTACCTTCGTTGTGCTGGGTATCACTATTGCCATAATTGGCACGGACATAGGCAAATTTGTAGGTTTGACCTTCCTTAAATACCGTCAAGTGGTCTGCATCTGCACTAAATGCCAATTTGACTTGTTGACCATTTAAATTGAGTTGGGCTAAATGTGCATCAAGCAATTGCCCTTGAATTGTATATTCCTGACCTTGATAGTGAGCAATAAAACCGTTATCAATTGCAGAAAAGCGAACCTCAATAGTTTCTTGATTGAGCTGTAATTTCACACTGTATTGGGTCTTCACATTGACACGCCAAAGTGGTGAGGAAGACCAGACTGAATGTGATTTTTGCTGTTGGTGAAAGCGTTTTAATAGCTCGATCAATGCCGCAGATACAATAGTTTCTGCTGAAGCGGGTTCAGCATTCATTAAGAAGGCATCTTCGCGTTGAATCAGATTGGTATCTAACTTGGCATGTTTAAATGAGTCACAACGAATGATTCGATCTAGGAATGCAATGTTATTGCCCAAGCCTTCTACATGGAATTGCCCCAAAGCGCGGTGCATTTGCACCAATGCAGCTTCACGGTTTTCCCCCCATACGATTAACTTGGCAATCATCGGGTCATAGAAGGTGGTAATTTCATCACCTTCTACAATACCGCTATCCACACGAACATGCTGATTTTGTTCAGGATAATGTAAATAACTGATCTGACCAATTGCAGGGAGGAAGCCTTTTTCAGGTTCTTCTGCATAGACACGTGCTTCTATGGCATGACCGCAAATCTCCAACTCATGTTGTTGCTTCGGTAAAGGCTCGCCATAAGCCACGCGCAATTGCCATTCAACCAAATCTTGTCCGGTAATCATTTCCGTTACAGGATGTTCAACTTGTAGACGTGTATTCATTTCCATGAAATACGCGGTGCCATCCTGTTCAACAATAAATTCCACTGTGCCTGCACCAACATAGTTTACTGCGCGTGCAGCATCAATCGCGGCTTGGCGCATGGCCTCGAGTTTATGTTGTGGCATGAGGGGTGCTGGTGCTTCTTCCAACACTTTTTGGTGGCGACGTTGCACCGAACAATCACGTTCAAACAAGTGAACGTAGTTACCATGCTTATCCCCAAAGACTTGAACTTCAATATGACGCGGTTGCACGACATAGCGTTCAATCAAAACGTCATCATTGGCAAAGCTCGACTTTGCTTCACTTTTACAAGAAGCTAGGGCACTCAGGAAATCAGACTCACGCTCTACCAGACGCATGCCTTTACCACCACCACCAGCGCTGGCTTTAATTAAGACTGGGTAGCCAATCTGATCAGCCTGTTGTTTCAGGAAAGCCGCATCTTGATTGGTACCATGATAACCTGGAGTGAGTGGTACACCTGCTTTTTCCATTAATGCTTTAGAGGTGGCTTTTAAGCCCATCGCTAAAATTGCGGCAACAGGTGGACCAATAAAGGTAATATTGTTTTTTTCACAGGCTTCGGCAAATTGGTCATTTTCCGATAAAAAACCATACCCTGGATGAATTGCCTGAGCACCTGTTGCAAGTGCCGCCTGAATAATGCGCTCAATTTGTAAATAGCTTTGTGCAGCAGGGGATTCACCAATATAAATGGCTTCATCGGCCTGTTTAACATGCTGAGATTGTGCATCGGCATCTGAATAGACGGCAACTGTGGCAATACCCAATTTTTTCGCGGTACGGATAACACGGCAGGCAATTTCACCGCGGTTTGCAATTAGAATTTTTTCAAACATTGTTGTGTCCTTATTGTTGTTATGCCGTTGCCTTAATCCAAGCGGGGCTATGTTTGTTTAAAAAAGCATTCAGTCCATTTTTTGCTTCTTCGCTTTGACGCACATGGGCAATATGTTGCGCGGTTTTCAGCAGTAAACTTTCATCCACACTTTGTTGATTGACCATCTGAATCAGTTGTTTGGATGCAGCCTGTGCTTCAGGTCCACCCAACAACAGCGCTTGTACAATTTCATCGACTTTGGCATCCAGCAATTCAGATGGGGTAACTTCATGCGCTAAACCAATCTGGAGCGCTTGCTCGGCACTGATACGTTCAGCGGTAAGGAAGTAACGCGAAGCCTGACGCGCACCAATGGCACGAATGACATAGGGACTAATGGTGGATGGGGCTAAACCTAAGCGAACTTCTGAAGTCGCAAACTTCGCATCCGTACTGGCCACACAAATATCACAAGCAGAAGCGAGACCCATGCCACCACCGAAGGCAATACCTTGCACACGGGCAATGGTTGGTTGTTTCAACGTTGCAAGGCTTTGCAGCATTTTCGCCAGTTTTAAAGCATCCGCTTCGTTGTCTGCTTGTGAGGCTTGTCCAGCTTGTTTCATCCAGTTTAAGTCTGCACCCGCAGAAAAGCTTTTGCCACGACCCGCTAAAATCACCACGCGAATATCATCACGCCCATTCAGTTGTTGAAAGCAGTCATGCAACTCTTCAATCACTGTCGTATTGAAGGCATTGTGCAGTTCGGCACGGTTAATCCACACCGTTGCCACTTGCTGCTGTTGTTCCAGTTGTAAAAATTGATAGTCCATTTTTCACCTCTTACATGCGGAACACGCCATACTTGGTCGGTTGAATTGGAGCATTCAATGCCGCGGCTAAACTTAAACCCAACACTTGACGTGATTGAGCAGGGTCAATCACACCGTCATCCCATAAACGTGCAGAGGCATAGTATGGATGACCTTGGCGTTCGTATTGATCGCGAATTGGTTGTTTAAACTGATCTTCTGCATCGGCAGACCAAGATTCACCTTTCTGTTCAATTTGATCACGTTTGATGGTTGAAAGGACACTGGCTGCTTGTTCGCCGCCCATCACGGAAATACGTGAATTTGGCCAAGTCCACAAGAAGCGTGGGGAATAGGCACGACCGCACATGCCGTAGTTGCCTGCTCCAAATGAACCGCCAATGATTAAGGTCAGTTTAGGTACGTTGGCTGTGGCAACTGCCATCACCAGTTTGGCACCATGTTTGGCAATTCCTTCATTTTCGTACTGACGTCCGACCATAAAGCCAGTGATATTTTGTAGGAACAGTAAAGGAATATTGCGTTGCACACAAAGCTCAATAAAGTGTGCGCCTTTTTGTGCAGATTCGGAAAACAGAATGCCGTTATTGGCAATAATCCCAACCGGCATGCCATAAATTTTGGCAAAGCCAGTAATTAAAGTGGTACCAAAGCGAGCTTTAAATTCATCTAAACGTGAGCCATCGACAATACGGGCAATAATTTCACGCACATCAAACGGCTTACGCGTATCACTTGGTACAATGCCATACAATTCTTCGGCTGGGAAAAGTGGCGCTTCAATTTCATCCGCAGTTTTTTGAGCTTTGATATTCAAGTTCGCCACGATGTTGCGTGCAATTTGAATGGCATGCTCATCGTTTTCTGCCAAATGGTCAGCGACTCCAGACAGGCGAGTATGCACATCACCACCACCAAGGTCTTCACTGCTGACCACTTCACCTGTGGCTGCTTTTACTAATGGGGGACCACCCAAGAAAATCGTACCTTGGTTACGCACAATAATGGTTTCATCCGACATGGCAGGCACATAAGCCCCGCCTGCGGTACAGCTGCCCATCACCACCGCAATTTGGGCAATACCCAAGCTCGACATACGAGCCTGATTATAGAAAATACGCCCGAAGTGATCACGGTCTGGGAATACTTCGTCTTGCATGGGTAAATAGGCACCGCCTGAGTCGACCAAGTAAATGCAAGGCAAGTGATTTTGCTCCGCTATTTCTTGCGCGCGTAAGTGCTTTTTCACTGTGAGTGGATAATAAGTACCACCTTTTACGGTTGCATCATTCGCCACGATCATGCAAGTAACACCATTCACTTGGCCAATCCCAGCGACTACACCTGCCGCAGGGACATCATCCGCATAGACTTTGTGCGCAGCCAATTGGCCAATTTCCAAGAAAGCTGTACCAGCATCAATAAGTTGGTCAATACGGTCACGTGCTAAAAGTTTGCCACGGGCAATATGTTTTTGACGCGCGCTTTCACCACCACCCAGCGCAATTTTCTGGCTGACTTGTTGTAAATCTTGAACCAAATTCAGCATCGTGGCCTGATTGTTCTTGAACTCATCACTTCGGCTGTTAATCTTCGTTTTAAGCTGATTCAAGTCTGAGCCTTGGCTTGCAAAAGTCATGTTCTGATTGGTCTGTTTTGGCATTTGCACCAGATTAAACTCATCCTGACCGCTATGCATTTTGGTTTGTAATTGATTCATAGAAACTTCCTTGTATAAATTGGGCCAGAGGGATTAAGCAGTTTCGTTAAATAATTCACGACCGATTAACATCCGGCGGATTTCTGAAGTTCCTGCACCAATTTCATAAAGTTTCGCATCACGCCATAAACGTCCTGCAGAAAATTCATTGATATAACCATTTCCACCTAAGGCTTGAATGGTTTCACCGGCCATCCAAGTGGCTTTTTCAGCCGCATAAAGAATGGCACTGGCAGCATCTTTGCGTAAGCTACGGCTATGCTCAGCTTTGTCACATTCAGCACCTACGGCATACACCAGTGCTTTACAAGCTAACCAAGTTGAGTACATATCGGCAATTTTGCCTTGCATGAGCTGGAACTCACCCAATGCTTGCCCAAACTGTTTACGATCGTGGATATACGGAATTACGGTATCCATACAAGCATCCATAATGCCCAGCGGACCGGCACTTAATACCGCACGTTCATAGTCTAGACCGCTCATCAATACCTTCACGCCATTACCGACACCGCCGAGTACATTTTCTTTCGGTACTTTCACATTGTCGAAAAATAGCGGGTAAGTATTTGAGCCGCGCATACCTAACTTGTCTAAATGGTTACCGTGGCTAAAACCTGGCATATCTTTTTCAATCAGGAATGCCGTCATGCCTTTCGCACCCGCTTGTAAATCAGTTTTGGCATACACCACCAAAACATCGGCATCACCACCATTGGTAATCCACATTTTTGAACCATTTAAAATGTAATGATCACCTTGTTCTTCTGCTTTCAGCTTCATGCTGACTACATCGGAGCCTGCATTCGGTTCTGACATGGCTAAAGCACCAACATAATCACCCGAAATGAGTTTTGGTAAATAACGTTGTTTTTGTTCTTCGTTACCATTTCGCTTAATTTGGTTAATACATAGGTTAGAATGTGCCCCGTAAGACAATCCTATAGCGGCAGATGCACGTGAGATTTCTTGCATAACAATAATATGCGCTAAATAACCGAGGTTAGAACCACCGTATTCTTCACTGACTGTTAGACCATGTAAGCCCATATCACCCATTTTCTTCCACAGGTGAGCAGGGAATACATTGTCACGATCTACTTGCTGAGCAATCGGTGCAATTTCTTTTGCACAAAAAGCTGCAACTGAATCACGTAGTGCGAGCAGAGTTTCATCTAAACCGAAACTTAAGGTTTGAAGATTAAGTTGTAATGGAACGTGTGCGTTCATGCTGTTCATCCTGAGGTTATATTTGTTGTCCAATAAGCATTGTTGTTGTGCTTGTAGTTTTACAATACATCTATTTTTTAAAAAAGTGAACTAAAATTCACAAAATGATTTACAATTCATTTTATCTGGATGAGAATAAGATTATGAGCTATAAAAGATCGACTTTGATGCAAGAACGAATGGAACAAAATCGACAATCGATTTTGCAATCTGCGCGTGAACTTATTGCTCAAGGGGGATTTAAGGATGCGCAAATTCAAGCGATTGCGGAGCGTGCAGGCGTTTCTAGTGGCTTAGTTTACCGTTATTTTGACAATAAAAGTGAAGTCTTAATTGAAGTGTTGTCTGAAGCGATTCAACATGAGATTCATATTTTGAATACCATTGCGAGCAGCGAAGGCATGACGGCACAGCAGAAGCTCCACAAGGCTGTCACCACGTTTGTGAAGCGGGCATTAAATAGTCCTCAACTGTCGTATTCTCTGATGTTCGAACCTGTAGATCCAATTATTGAACATGAGCGTTTTCGCAGTAAACAATTGATTAAACAAAGCATTAACGAGATTCTTGCCGAAGGGAAAGTCAATGGCGAGTTCGGATTTGAAGACTTGAATACTGTGGCGTTATGCATTGTCGGAAGTATGACTTTCGTCGTAATTGAGCCTTTAAATCCATCACGTAATGTGATGTTTGATCAAAAATACAAAGACTACTTTGTGAAACAGGTCGCTGATTTTTGTGTACAAGCTGTGCAAATTACAGGAGCGTAATTAAATAGTCTTATATGCAAAGTAGGCAATCACGTACACAGTAGTCAACGTTGTAAAACTAAAAGAGTAAAAATCAGAATTACAAAGAATCAAGGAGAGTGATTCAAATGACACAGGTACGGTTAAGCTACGCGTATGGAACCAGCAGTCAGCCTTTACTGGGCATGACCATTGGTGAAAAATTTGATCAGGCATGTGAACAATATGCAGATCAGGATGCAGTGGTCAGTGTGCACCAAAATGTACGCTTAAGCTATAAAGAGCTACAAGCTCAGGTGAATGCACTGGCTTGTAGCTTACTCAAACTAGGATTTAAAAAAGGCGATCGTCTTGCCATTTGGTCACCCAATTGTGTGGAATGGACCATTACCCAGTTTGCTGCCTTTAAAGCTGGCATTATTTTGGTCAACCTGAATACTGCGTATAAAAGTAATGAACTTGAGTACGTGTTAAATAAGGTGTCTTGTAAAGGTTTAGTGATTGCTTCGCAATTTAAAACCACCAATTATCAAGAGCTTTTAACCAAAATTGCCCCAGAAATTCTGGAAACTGAGAATAAATTTTTAAGTTCTTTGCGTTTACCGCATTTAAAACACGTGATTAAAATTGATCCAGTAGAACAGACTGGCATTCATCGTTTCGATGATCTTTTGCTTGAGCCGACCAAAAAACAGCTAGAAACCTTAAGTGCAATTGCCAGTGAACTCCAGTTTGATGAAACCATCAATATTCAATTTACTTCGGGCACTACGGGTAATCCGAAAGGCACCATGCTCACGCACAATAACATTTTAAATAACGGTTATTTTGTCGGAGAAGCGATTCATTTAAGCCCGAAAGATCGAGTATGTATTTCAGTGCCATTATTCCACTGCTTCGGTATGGTCATGGGCAATTTGGCGTGTATTACACATGGTTCAACCATGGTCTATCCATCGGCCGTGTTTAATCCTTTAGATACGCTTAAAGCCATTCAACAAGAAAAATGTACCGCAGCGTATGGGGTACCAACCATGTTCATTGCCACTTTAGAGCATGAGCAATTCGATGAATTTGATTTAAGCAGTTTACGAACTGGCATTATGGCGGGCAGTCCATGTCCACGTGAAATTATGCAACGTGTGATGGAACGTATGCATATGACAGAAATTACCATTTGTTATGGCATGACTGAAACGGCTCCTGTGAGTGCGCAAAGCTCAACCACAGACTCGGTAGAGCAGCGTGTCGGTACAGTTGGTCGCGTGCATCCGCATTTAGAAATCAAGATTGTCGATGAAGCAGGTAAGGTCGTCCCACGTGGCAAGCTGGGTGAGCTCTGTGTCCGTGGTTATTCGGTGATGCTGGGTTATTGGGAAGATGGCGAGAAAACCCAAGAAGTGATTGATAACGCACGTTGGATGCATACGGGCGATATCGCAGAAATGGACGATGAAGGCTTTGTGAAAATTAAGGGTCGCATTAAAGATGTGGTGATTCGTGGCGGTGAAAACCTGTTCCCGAAAGAAATCGAAGATTTCTTATATACCCATCCAGATGTTAGTGATGTGCAAGTGATTGGATTGCCGGATGCCCGTTATGGTGAAGAACTCTGTGCCTGCATTATTCTGCATGAACATCATGAAACGACTGAAGAAAGTATTCGTCGTTACTGTGCCGAGCATATTTCGCATAACAAAGTGCCGCGCTATGTGCGTTTCTTTACCGAGTTTCCAATGACAGCTTCGGGCAAAGCGCAAAAATTCAAATTACAAGAATTTATGCGTAAGGAACTGAATTTATTGGAAGATATCGCATAATTCTACATGATAATTGAGTTTTCCCTTTATTCTCCGACTGAGAATAAAGGGGGAAGTAAAAATGGTCTGAACTAATCAAACAATAAAAAGGAAATCATGATGCAACTTCGTCACGATTGGACTCGCGCAGAAATACAAGACCTGTATCATCAACCATTTTTAGATTTGGTTTTTCAGGCACAACAGATTCATCGTCAAAATTTCAGTGCTAACCAGATTCAGGTCAGCACCTTACTCTCGATTAAAACGGGAAAATGCCCAGAAGATTGCAAATATTGTTCACAATCGGCGCGCTATGATTCAAAGTTGGAAGCGGAAAAACGCATTGCAGTTGAAAAAGTGATTGCAGAAGCTAAACTCGCCAAAACTTCGGGTTCTTCGCGTTTTTGCATGGGGGCTGCTTGGCGTAATCCGCATGAACGTGACATGCCTTATGTATTAGAGATGGTGCGCGAAGTCAAAGCCTTAGGTCTAGAAACCTGTATGACACTCGGGATGCTCAATCCTTCTCAGGCACAACGCTTACAGCAAGCTGGCTTGGATTATTACAACCATAACTTAGATACCTCACGTGAACATTATCCGAATATTATCAGTACGCGCAGTTTTGATGACCGCCTAGACACCTTGCAGCATGTGCGTGATGCAGGTTTAAAAGTGTGTAGTGGTGGCATTGTCGGTTTGGGGGAGCAACGGGCCGATCGTATTGGTTTAATTTTTGAATTGGCTACCTTGCCGATTCATCCTGAATCTGTTCCAGTCAACATGTTGGTGCCGATTGAAGGCACACCGTTGGCAGAGGTCGAAAAACTTGATGTAACTGAATGGATTCGCACGATTGCTGTTGCACGGATTGTGATGCCGAAAAGCTATATTCGGCTTTCTGCTGGGCGAGAGTCACTATCAGACAGTGATCAAGCACTGGCATTTATGGCAGGGGCAAATTCGATTTTCTCTGGTGAAAAACTTTTGACCACCACAAATGTGGCACAGGGTAAAGATCAGCAATTATTTCAAAAATTAGGTTTAACGGTAGAACAGCCAAAACCGAGTATTTCTGAACTAACGGTCGATGCGATGGCAGTGGCTTAATGAAACAATAGAGTCGCATACAACACAGCAAATTTTAAAACTGCATGAATGTATGCCAAACAATAATAAAGGGTTCAGCATGGGCAAAGACTTTAACAGCCAACAGGTGGTGGATGGATATGATGAGCATATTCGCAAGCTCATTCCTGGATATGAATTAACGCATCAGCAGGTTGATGCCATTTTATCACATCACTATGGTGAGCAAGCTCAGGTGCAAATTTTAGTGGTGGGCTGCGGTACGGGTTATGAACTGCAATATTTAGCACAAAAACACCCCAACTGGCAGTTCACTGCGATTGATCCATCACATGTGATGCTGTGTAAAGCTAAGCAGCGCCTGGAAAAACATGGTGTTCTTCACCGTGTTCGCTTTATCCATGGGGATACCAAAAGTCTCGCAAATGAACCGATGTTTGATGCTGTTCTCAGTATATTGGTGGCACATTTTATTCCGCTAGAATCGAAACAAAGCTTTTTTAAAGATATTTTTTCGGGCTTAAAACCCAACGGCATGTTGCTGACTTATGACTTAATGAAAGAAAGCGAAGCTCATGAAGTGTTGGTATTAAAACAATTTTGTGAAAATAATGGCTTGAGTGCAGGGCAAAGTGAAAAAATGGTCGAGCGCTTACAACATGATTTCTTTCTGGTATCACCCAAAATGGGGCAGCAATTACTTTCTAATGTCGGGTTTAAGAAGGTGAAAACCTACAGCCAACTGATGAATTATTACGGTTTTTGTGCCGTGAAATAAACACTTTTGTGGAGCAATTTTAGACCACAGTCGAGCAATTACAGGGACAGAATTATGCCAGCATATTATCGTTTAATTCAGCGTGAACAGCATGCTAATGGTAGCATGATAGCACATTATACCGCCAATATTCATGCGCAAGGCGCTTGGAATCCACATGAGCAACATATGGCACCAGCAACAGGCGTGTTATGTGCAGAACTGGAACAGTTTTTACCTCGTGATGAAATGCGGATTGGACGAATCAGTTTAGATATTTTTGGTTTGATTGCATTTGGTGATTTTACGATTACTACGCGACTGATTCGTGCAGGAAAAACCATAGAGCTGATTGAAAGTGAAATGCAGGCACAGGGGAAAACCTGTATTGTGGCACGCGCATGGAAAATGCTGACCCAAGATAGCAGCAGTATTGCCGGACTTGAAGATCAAAAGGTGCAACATCCAGAACAATTACCGATCTGGGATGGTATGCAATGTTGGCCAGGCGGCTATATTCAAAGTATTGAAGCCCGTGCCGAACCGACACGACGTGCAGGTAAGGGCTTGGTTTGGTTGACTAATCATTGTGACATGGTCGAAGGCAGCACAACCAGTGACTTTGTTAAACTGATGGGCATGGTCGATACGGCCAATGGTGTGGTGCCTCGTCAAGATCCGCAGTCTGGTTGGGCATTTCCGAATTTGGATTTACAGATTCATTTGTATCGACTGCCGCAAGGTGAGTGGTTAGGACTGCAAGTTGAACAGCAATATGGTGCTGATGGTGTGGGGCTCACCAGTGCGGTATTGCATGACACGCATGGACCGTTTGGGCGCAGTGAACAAATCCTTACCTTAAGAAAACTTTAACTTCATCGAAACATATTAAAGCTGAATGATGCATTGCTGGCTTAAGTTTTTAAGTTCAGCATCATGCACTTGTAGTTTGCTCCATTTTTGCATTTGCTGAATGAGCCATGCAAAGTCTTCAACTTTTGGACTGGCACTCTCTTCAATAAAATTACGAATGATGTTCTGAATTTTATAAAATTTTTGCACATGCACCGTGTCGGAACATTCAAACTGAATCACATCATAAGCCTGTAACAATTCCCAAATTTGACTAAAATCCTGCATGGTCTTAATTTCATTTTGGGATTTGCTAATGGCTTGCGTCATGGCTTGTAGGGTATTGGGATGAGTACTCGCCCAATCCGCTGTCACAGCCAGCACCTTATCGGCTATGGCGGGAATGACATCTTGGCTAGAGGCAACAATCTGACTAATCCCTAAAATTTCGCCTTGAGTATTCCACGGTTCACCCACACAAAAGCCATCAATTGCATGATTGTTCAATGCTTCGACCATATAAGGCGGAGGCAAAATTCGTAATTTTACCGCATGGGCGACTTCAGCATTAGCCAGTGCCAGCCATTCCCGAATACAAAAATGATGAATCGAATTGGCAAATACATGCGCAAGTTGAATATCTTTTCCTTGTTGTATTGCATCCACCACTTTCTGTGCGACATCCGCCGGTGACTGCTCTGGTTGTATATTCAACTCAAAACACAGTTTCTGGCTTAAGCTAATATAAGCGCGGTTGACGCTCAGCACCAACGGGGTTTGGAACGGAATGCCAATATGATCCGTACCAATTAACGCTGCGGGTAAAATCCCTGAAAGGCAGTGCGCGGCATCTAAAAGCCCAAAAGCCAAACGGTCACGTAAACTCGCCCAAGAAGCTTCTTTAACCAGTGTGACCTCTAAGCCTTGTTCCTCAAAATAGCCACGATGTTTTGCCCAGAGTAGAGCAATACAATCTAAAAGCGGAATATAGCCAAGTTGGATTTGAGTTTTTTCTAATGCAGACATGGCTTAATCCTTCAATTTGGTTTGCAGTAATTCTTGAGCATCAAGTAAACGTCGTGCCATTTCACCCATCGTGATGCGGTGACTCATCGCATTTTTACGTAACAGCTGGAAGGCTTGATCTTCGGTCAGTTGATGCAATTGCATCAGCAATACTTTTGCTTTTTCGACATCTTTACGATCTGCCAGTTTGCTTTTGGTTTCCTTTAAATCAGCCAGTAATTTTTTATGTTTTTTATATTGTTCAATCGAAATTTCTAAAATACTGTCCAGTTTGGCAGGGTCTATGCCATCAACAATATAAGCGGTAATGCCTGCATCAATCGCACTTTTAATCATCTCTTTTTGGCTATTTTGAGTGAAAAGCACGGTAGGTAGGTCGAATTGGCTGACGCAGCTTTCAATAATGTCGCGATGAGGATGATCCATATCTAATAAAATGACATCTGCATGTAAATGTTCAAGTTTGAACATATTCAGGTGATCGATGGTTAAGCAGGCAACCACATCAAACCCATGACTAATCAGGGAGTCTTGAATGTAGTGCGCACGATCTTGATCATCATCAATCAAGGCAATTCTAAGCTTTGACATATGTAAGCTATCGCTAATTCATGAGTCTAAATCGACTCGATTTATATTTGAATATTTTGTAAGCAAAAAATAGACCAACTAATTTTAATCACGATTGCATATACAAAAAATAACGATGAACTAGGTTGGGCGCGCAATCTTGCACTATTTAAAGGCAAGTTGAGCCATTTAGTGGCATTCGATAATAAAAAATGCATTTTGCACCAAAGTAGCGGAGAGCATCTTTCTTTCGCGAACGTAATTAAACGATGATTGATCGCGCTATAAAAAATATTATTGATATAAATCATATGTTTAGAGTTTATATTTGAATATTGGCACACACTTTGCAATATTCAACTTGAGTCAAAGACGACTCTTAAAATTTGCAAGACGGCCAACGATGTCCGTTCTGATCGAACTGTTAAACCGCACAAGCAGGATAACAGAACTTTAAATACGTTCAGTTCAGGAAGGAGAAGGTTATGTCTTCAAATTTATATGAGAAAAAAGCCACAACAATAAGTCTTTTCAACTTTAAGACTTCAGCGATGCGAGCCTTCCACATGAGTTGGCTCGCCTTTTTTGTCTGCTTCTTTGCATGGTTTGCCTGTGCACCCTTAATGCCGGTGATTGCGGGTGAATTTCATCTCACTAAAAATCAAATTGCCAATATCAATATTGCAGCAGTCGCCATCACCATTTTGGTTCGATTGATCGTGGGGCCGCTGTGTGACAAATATGGCCCTCGTAAAACTTATACCACCTTACTGATCTTAGGCAGTATTCCGGTATTCGGGGTAGCAGCATCGAATAGCTATGAATCATTCCTGTTTTTCCGCCTTTTAATTGGTGCGATTGGCGCAAGTTTCGTGATTACCCAATACCACACCAGCATTATGTTTGCTCCCAACGTGGTGGGTACGGCAAATGCCACTACGGCGGGTTGGGGCAATGCGGGCGGTGGTGCTACACAAGCCTTAATGCCGCTGTTGTTAGCTGCAATTGTGATGTTTGGTGTAGAGCAATCTATGGGCTGGCGTATTGCCTTGCTTGTACCAGGCATCATGATGCTGATTGTTGGGGGCTTGTACTGGAAATATACCCAAGATTGTCCTCAAGGCAACTTTAAAGAATTACGTGCTCAAGGCGTGCAAGTTGGTAGTGATAAAAAAGGTGGCTTAAACATTCTGCTACATGCCGCGCGTAACTATCGGGTTTGGATTTTATTTGGGGCTTATGCGGCTTGCTTTGGCATAGAAATCTTCATTCACAACATTGTGGCGATGTACTACGTCGAAAATTTTGACTTCGGTTTAAAAGAAGCAGGACTCGCAGCAGGCATCTTCGGTTTATTGGCGCTATTCGCTCGTGCCTTAGGCGGCATTATTTCAGATAAGGTTGCTACTAAAAAAGGGCTGGATGGTCGAACCAAAGTCTTGTTCTGCATGATTTTGATGGAAGGTCTGTTCCTGATTTTATTCTCGCAAATGAACACAGCCATGCTGGCCATCTTAAGCATGACGATATTTGCCTTATTTACCCATATGGCGTGTGGTGCAACTTATGCCTTGGTGCCATTTATTGACCGTGATGCCTTAGGCGGAGTTGCAGGCATTATTGGGGCAGGCGGCAATGTCGGTGCAGTTGCGGCAGGTTTCCTCCTCAAAGGTGTTTTGGATATTCAAACCTGCCTCATGGTACTCGGTGGGCTCGTTGTGATTGCCGCAAGTTTTGTCCTCATGATCCGCTTTTCAGTCGAACACAAAGAGAAAGAACAACGTCTATTTGAACAAGCCGTGCTTGATCGCAACAACATGGCATAAGTAAAAAAATTAAGGAGAATGATATGAAACTACTTATGATTGGTCATGGTATGGTCGGGCACAAATTTATTGAGAGTGTGCTGGAACATGCGGGGGATGACGTTGAAATCACTATTCTTGCCGAAGAACCTCGTCTTGCTTATGACCGAGTACATTTAACTGAATACTTCTCTGGTAAAAGTGCCAAAGATTTATCGCTTGCCCGTGCGGACTTTGCCGATGCCTATGGCATAGATTTACGCCTCAATACCAAAGCCAGCAGTATAGATGTTGAAAATAAATGCGTGACCACCAATCATGGTGAGACCATAAGTTATGACAAACTGGTGCTGGCAACAGGGTCTTATGCCTTTGTACCGCCAATTCCGGGCAATGATCGTAAAAATTGCTTTGTGTACCGGACCATTGAAGACTTAGATGCCATTAAAGCCGCCAGTTTAAATGCCAAAACAGGGGTTGTGATTGGTGGTGGTTTATTGGGGCTGGAAGCTGCCAAAGCACTGCGTGATTTAGAACTGGAGACCCATGTGGTCGAGTTCGCACCACGTTTGATGGCCGTTCAGGTTGATGACTTGGGCGGAAAGGTATTACGCACGAAAATCGAAAATCTTGGCGTTAAAGTGCATACCCAAAAAGCAACCCAAGCCATTGAGGATGGTGCGTCCGCAGTTCATGTCATGAAATTTGGCGATGGTTCTGAACTCGAAACGGATATCGTGCTGTTTTCAGCAGGCATTCGCCCACGTGATGAACTGGCTCGCGCTAGCGGACTCGCAATTGGTGAGCGTGGCGGCATTGTAATCAATGATTACTGCCAAACCAGCCATGAAGATGTTTATGCCATTGGTGAGTGCGCACTTTGGAACAATAAAATTTATGGTTTAGTTGCACCGGGTTATGACATGGCACGGATTGCGGCTAAACACATCATGCAGCAAGAAACTGGGTTATTTGCGGGTGCCGACATGAGCACCAAACTAAAATTGATGGGGGTCGATGTGGCTTCAGTCGGTGATGCTCATGCCATGACACCCAATTCACTCAGCTATTTTTATGCCGATGAAGCCGCACTGGTGTATAAAAAAATTGTGGTGAATGCCGAAAAAACCAAACTGCTCGGTGCAGTACTGGTTGGTGACGCTAAAGAATATAATGACTTACTTCAAATGATGCTAAATGGGCTGGCCTTACCCGAAGTGCCAGAAAGTCTGATCATGCCGGGCTTTACCGACTCAGGTACCAAAGCAGGCGGCAGTGGTGTTGATTTACTCCCAGACAGTGCCACCATTTGTTCCTGTAACAACGTTTCCAAAGCTGATATTTGCCAAGCCATTAGTGAGGGTTCTACTTCACTGGGTGCATTGAAAAAATGTACCAAAGCGGCGACGGCTTGCGGTGGTTGTACACCATTGGTGACACAGGTATTAAAAGCCGAATTACAACGTCAAGGGGTAACGGTCAATAATCACATTTGTGAACACTTTCCGTATTCGCGCCAAGAGTTGTATCACTTGGTACGCGTGAATGAAATCAAGAGTTTTGAAGATTTGATTCATCAACATGGACATGGTCTAGGCTGTGACATCTGTAAACCTACAGCAGCCAACATTTTGGCATCTTGCTGGAATGATTTTGTACTTGAACCAAAACATGCGGGTTTACAAGACAGTAATGACTACTATTTGGGCAATATTCAAAAAGATGGCTCTTACTCAATTGTACCGCGAATGGCAGGAGGTGAAGTGACTCCAGATGGTCTTATTGCAGTCGGTCAAATTGCAAAAAAATATAATCTATATACCAAAATTACTGGTGGTCAACGTGTGGACATGTTCGGAGCACAAGTCCACCAGTTGCCACTCATTTGGGAAGAACTGAATGCGGCAGGTTTTGAATCGGGTCATGCTTACGGTAAATCACTGCGTACTGTGAAATCTTGTGTTGGAAGTACGTGGTGCCGTTATGGTGTAGATGATTCAGTCGGCTTAGCCATTTTCCTTGAGAACCGTTACAAAGGACTCCGTTCACCACATAAATTAAAAATGGCCGTGTCGGGCTGTACCCGCGAATGTGCTGAAGCACAAGGGAAAGACGTTGGGGTGATTGCCACTGAAAAAGGCTGGAACCTCTATGTCTGCGGTAATGGCGGCATGAAACCACGCCATGCAGAACTGATTGCATCTGACTTAAATACTGAAACCCTGATTCGTTATATCGACCGTTTCTTCATGTTCTATATTCAAACGGCTGATCGCTTGCAACGTACCAGCGTATGGCGTGACAACATGGAAGGCGGCTTGGATTATCTAAAATCAGTGATTATTGAAGACTCACTGGGTCTTGCCGCTGAACTTGAGCGTCGTATGCAGCACATTATTGGTACTTATCAAGATGAATGGCGTACCGCAGTGGAAAACCCTGAAATCCGTAAACGCTTCCAAACGTATATTAATGCTGAGGCAGACCAGCAAGCTGATCCACATATTCAATTTACGCAAGAGCGTGGACAAATTCGTCCACTTAGTGAAGCGGAACGTGCCGCAGAGCGTATTCCAATGGTTGAAGCATAATCAGGAGAATCAAGATGACCAGTTTAAACAATAAAAATATGCTTCCAGAACAAGAGTGGATAGATGTTTGCGCATTACAGGACATCACCCCGAATACAGGTGTGGGCGCCTTAGTTGGTGGACAATCTGTGGCGTTATTCCGTGTCGGTACAGAAAAGCGGGTGTATGCACTCAGTAATAAAGACCCGTTTAGCCAAGCCAATGTCATGAGCCGTGGCATTATCGGCGACTTGCAAGGGGAGCGCGTGATTGCTTCGCCAATTTATAAACAACATTTTAGTTTGGCGACAGGACGCTGTTTGGAGGACAAAGACCAAAAGCTTTTGGTTTTTCCAACTAAAATCCAGAATGAGCGTGTTCTGGTCTGTCCAACTGCACAAAAAACCTATATCACTAACAACGGCGTCAGTTCAGAAAAAATGAAACTGGTGTTGGTGGGGAATGGTTTAGCAGGCATGCGCTGCCTTGAAGACTTATTGGATATGGCACCCGATCGTTATGAAATCACGGTGATTGGTGAAGAACCATGGGGCAACTATAATCGCATTATGCTGTCACCTGTGCTTTCGGGGGATAAAACCATTGAAGACATTATGCTACATTCGCATGCGTGGTATAGTGAAAAAGGCATCCAGTTTATTGCAGACGACCCTGCCATCAAGATCGATCGTCCGCGTAAGCAAGTCCATACCCAAAAAGGCGTGGCAGTGAATTACGATCGTTTAATTTTAGCGACAGGTTCAAAACCGTTTATTCCTCCAATTGCTGGGACTGAACTGAAAGGTGTGATGAGCTTCCGCGACATTTATGATGTCAATCAGATGCTGGAATATACCCAAAACAAGAAAAATGCCGTGGTGATTGGTGGAGGCTTACTTGGACTAGAAGCCGCCTACGGATTAAAACGCCGTGGCATGAATGTCACCGTACTGCACTTGATGGATCGTATTATGGATCGTCAACTCGACAGTCGTGCCAGCCACATGCTTCGACATAGCATTGAAGAAAAAGGCATCAAAATTATTACCGAAGCCAATACTGAGGCGTTGTTAGGTGTAGACGGTCATGTCAATCAAATTCGCCTGAAAGATGGAACGCTATTAGATGCAGACTTAGTGGTATTTGCAGTCGGTATTCGCCCAAATATCAGCTTGGCGCAAAGTGCAGGTTTAAGAACGAATCGCGGGGTTATGGTGAATGACACCATGCAAACCTATGACCCAAGTATCTATGCCGTCGGTGAATGTATTGAACATCGTAGTCAGACCTTTGGTTTAGTTGAACCATTATGGGGACAAGCTTTTATCTGTGCTTCGCATTTGGCAGAGCATGGCAGTTTGACCTTCAAAGCACCTACTGTGCCAACTCAACTGAAAGTCAGTGGTGTGGATGTGTTCTCCGCAGGTAATTTCGAACCGACGGAAGATTTTGAAGACATCATCTTAAATGATGAAAAGCGTCAAATTTATAAACGCATCATTATTCAGCATGACAAAGTGATTGGCGCGGTATTGTTTGGCGATACGGAAGATGGGGCTTGGTATGCAGAATTGATTGCGGATCAAACTCCAATTTCTAATATTCGCAATAAATTGCTTTTTGGTCGGGATTTTGCATTAAAAAAAGTAGGTTAACTTTAGGTACAACAATTTTTGCTGCCATGGGTTCAAAAGTAATAAAAGGGAGCACCGTATGACCAGTATTCCATTTGTGGAACTTCAAAGCTCGACGACTCAAGTTGCGGTGAGTACAAGTACAACCTGTCCTTATTGTGGTGTAGGTTGTGGTGTTGTTGCACATGTTAAACATACGGCGCAAGGACAGGTTGTCAGTGTGGAGGGCGATGCTACGCATCCCTCCAATTTCGGTAAATTGTGTATTAAAGGCAGTAACTTAGCCGATACCCTTGGACTGGAAACACGTTTATTACAACCTATGCTAGGTAGAAGTACTGCACGTAAAATGGCAACTTGGGATGCAGCCATAAATCAGGTAGCAGAACAGTTCCAAGCTTGTATAGATCAATATGGACCTGAAAGCATAGCCTTGTATGTGTCAGGACAACTTCTGACTGAAGACTATTATGTGGTCAATAAATTTGTAAAAGGCTATTTAGGTACTGCAAATATCGACACCAATTCACGCTTATGTATGTCTTCCGCAGTGGCAGCACATAAACGTGTTTTTGGGGAAGACATAGTCCCTGCGAGTTACCAGGACTTCGAACAGACGGATATGGTGGTGCTGGTCGGCTCTAATACAGCGTGGTGTCATCCCGTTCTCTATCAACGCATTATGCAGGCGAAAGCAGAACGCGATATTTTTGTCGTTGTGGTAGATCCACGATTTACCAGTACCTGTGAACAGGCAGATTTACATTTGCCTATTTTACCCGGACAGGATATCGCACTCTTTAATGGCTTATTGCAATATCTGCATCAAAACGGTTTTGCCGATCAGGCTTTTATTGAGGCGCATACCCAAGGTGTGGAAGCTGCCTTACACAGTAGCCTAGCGGAACAAGACCCTGAAGATGTCGCAACACAAACCGGAATTACCCTCGAAAAACTCCTGCAATTTTATGCAAAATTTGCACAAACTGAACGCGTGATGACCCTGTTTTCAATGGGCGTGAATCAATCCTCGCAAGGGGTGAACAAAGCCAATGCCATTACCAATTGCCATTTATATAGTGGGAAAATTGGCAAAACTGGTGCCGCACCGTTCTCCATGACAGGTCAGCCGAATGCCATGGGAGGACGTGAAGTGGGTGGTCTCGCCAATATGCTGGCCGCCCATTTAGATCTTGATAATGTGCAGCATCAGCAGTTGGTACAGAATTTCTGGCAAAGTCCTGTTATTGCCAAAGCAGCCGGTTTAAAAGCGGTAGACTTATTTGAGGCGGTTGAAACTGGCAAAATCAAGGCGCTGTGGATTATGGCAACCAACCCCGTCGTCAGTTTACCCAATGCTGATCAAGTCAAACGCGCCTTGGAAAAATGTCCGTTCGTTGTGGTTTCAGATATTTGTGAAAACACGGATACCACTGCTTTTGCCGATGTTTTATTACCAGCATTAGGCTGGGGAGAAAAAGATGGCACCGTCACCAACTCAGAACGTCGCATTTCCAGACAACGTGCCTTTTTAGATGCCCCAGGTATTGCCAAGGCAGATTGGTGGACGGTTTCTCAAGTGGCCCAAAAAATGGGCTTTAGTGGGTTTGACTTTCAAAATGTCAGTCAGATATTTACCGAACACGCTCAACTTTCTGCCTGTAACAATGTCCCTTTAGTACGTCGAGATGAATCAGAGACCTTTCGCTATTTTAATTTGCAAGGCTTAACCGAACTCACAGCGCAAGAATATGATGATTTAAATCCTATCCAGTGGCCCGTTTGGGAGAAACAGCAGTCCGCTGAAACTGTGCGACAAATTTATGCCAATGGGCAATTTAGCCATGCCAATGCAAAAGCTCAATTTATTTCTGTTGAAAATGTCGCACCTGCGCATACGTGTACCCGTGAGTATCCTTTGATCTTAAATACTGGGCGTATTCGTGATCAATGGCATACCATGAGCCGTACAGGATTGTCTGCAAACTTAAGTACCCATCGTGCCGAGCCATTTTGTGAAATTCATGCACAAGATGCTTTGAAATATGGCTTAAAAGAAGGAGATTTGGTTGAGGTTTCATCGGCTTGGGGGCGATGTGTACTTAAAACCACCATTTCACAAGGCATTCGCCGTGGTCAAATCTTTGCACCAATTCATTGGAATGACCAAGTCGCTTCAGATGCCCGCATTGGTAAAGTGGTGAATCCCGTGGTGGATGCCATTTCTGGTGAGCCTGAATTTAAACACACGCCGGTGATGCTGCAACCCTTTTATACCCAATGGCAAGGGGTATTTTATGTGCGAAATGAGTTTGCTGCGATGGTGAAGGGCTCTATTGAAGCCTGTGTTTGGTGGACCAAAGTCACTACGGCCAAAGCCGTACGCTATGAACTTGCAGATCGTCGTAAATATGAAAATATCACCCAAGATTTAAAAGCCCTGTTGCCATTTCATGATGAAAGTTTTGAATGGCTCAATCTTGATGATCATAGTGCTCAAATCAGCCATAGTGTCATATTGAAAGATGGGATTTTAATCGCCAGCCTCTACATTGCACCGCGTGCCTTGCTGCCAGATCGTGACTGGGTTGCAACTTTGTTTAAGCGTGAACGTCTCAGTGCTCTGCACCGGAAGGCTTTGTTGGCAGGGCAGCCTATGTCGATGAACAACAATGAAGGTGCATTGGTCTGTAGTTGTTTTAAAGTCGGCAAGAACCGAATAATGGAAACCATTAAAGAGAAAAACATCACCAACGAAAAACAAGTCACGGCATGTTTAAAAGCAGGCGGCAACTGTGGTTCTTGTCTGCCTGAAATTCGCGGTTTAATTAAAGCCTGTCAAACGGAGGGTGTGGAATGAGCAAAAGCTATCCTGTCACTGATCTGGTCATTCTTGCGGGAGGACAAGCACGACGCATGAATGGGATGAATAAACTTTTACAAACTTTTGATGACCAGATGCAACTTTTAAAAATTCAACAAACTTTAAAAAATCAGGTCAATACCGTCTGGGTGAATAGTCATCGGGACTATTCACTGTATCGTAAACTTGTGCCGAGTATTCACTATTATCAAGATGAACAAGCGGGCTTTTTAGGTCCATTGATGGGCATGAAAAGTGCGTGGGCGCATGTTCAGGCCGATTATGTATTATTTGTACCTTGCGATGTGACGTATATACCAAAACGTGTGATTGACAAACTGCATGCCGCACTGGCAAAAAACATACATGCAGAAGTGGCTTATGTGGCAATCAATGGTCGGGCACTGTATCCCTTCTGTCTGCTTAAACGCAGTGCATTGACGCAACTAAATCATCATATTGAACTAAAACAGTTCAGCTTAAGACAGTGCTTTGCAGAATTGCACCCGCAAGTAGCGCACTTTAATAACAAAAACTTATTTTTTCACAGTATTAATTCACTGGATGAATTACAACAACATCAGCAATTAAAACTCCTCAGTTAAATGTTCTTCAAGCACAAAGTTGGAACACTTATTGCTAAGTATTTTATAGCTATAAGCACAATCGCAGTGCAATAAATGCAACAGCACAGTGATGGTGCGGTGGTCATTCCCAACTTGGAATATCAGTATGACAAAATTTAGACACAACGTTAGCGTGGCTTTTACAGACCAATTTGGTCGCAGCAAGCGTAAACTTCGAATTTCAGTGACGGATCGCTGTAATTTCAAGTGTGTCTATTGCATGCCTGAACATCCAGAATGGATGAAGAAACACCAATTGCTCAGCTTTGAAGCCCTGTTCCAGTTTTGCCAGTTTATGGTGCAACGTGGCATTGAACATATCCGCATTACCGGGGGTGAGCCCTTAATGCGTCAGGGGGTGGTGCACTTTATTGCAGAATTACAAAAACTAAGACCACTTGGACTCAAGCAAATTTCCATGACCAGTAATGGTCATTACCTAAAGAAATATGCACAAGCGTTAAAACTTGCCGGACTCGACAATCTCAATATTAGTTTAGATAGTCTAAATGCCACACAATTTGAACAGCTCACCCAAAAACAGCTAGCGCCTGTACTTGAAGGAATTCAAGCTGCTTTAGCAGTCGGGCTGCCAGTTAAAATTAATACGGTGTTGATGCAAGGCACAAATGAAGATCAGATTATTCCACTGGTGCAGTGGGCAAAAGACTTGGGGATTCCACTGCGGTTTATTGAATTTATGCCTCTCGATGGCGACCGTCGTTGGACTACGGAACAAGTGGTTAGTGAACATCAAATTTTGACTACGCTTGCATCTACCTTCAGCATTCAAACCCTAACAGAGCCAACCCGCAGTCCAGCACGACAATACTTGGTCGATGGGCATCCCATTGGCATTATTTCAACCATTACCCATGCCTTTTGTGGGGAATGTGACCGTGTCCGACTGACTGCGCAAGGTGAGTTTTATAACTGTTTGTTTGCCACGCAGGGCTTGGCTTTAAAAAAGGAGATTGAACAACTTGAAGCTGAGACAACACTATCCCCAAACGGATTAGAGCAAAAGCTTGCAACTTATATCTGGAATAAAAACGCAGGGTTTCATGCCATACAGGCGCAGCAGACTCACAGAAAAATTAGTATGCATATGATCGGAGGTTAGTCTGATGCAAGCCAATTCAAGTATTCCCATTCGAATTGAAGCCTATGGTGCGGTAGAAAAATTACTGCCCTCGAATTTGGTCATTCAGAGTCCAGCACATGCGGATATTGGTGCCGTCTTAAGCCATGTTGCGGCATTGTATCCTGAAGCCAAAACCTTGATTGACCGATGTGCCTGTGCAGTTGGTGAAGACATTGTACCGCGTCAAACTCCCATACAACATGCCATGACTTTGGTGTTGTTATCACCTGTGGCGGGAGGCTAAGCAGATGAGCTTGAAGAATTTTTCCCGAATTCAGACGACGGCACTCAACCAAGACTATTTTGATGGCATACAGCATTTTCCTGAGTGTGGCGGAATTGGCATTTTTATCGGCACAGTGCGCAACCATCACGAGGGTAAAGCCGTCAAAGCTTTGAAATATACCGCTTACGCACCTGTTGCAGAAAAAATGATTCGAGCGATTGAGCAGGAAATTCAAGCCAAATATCAGGTGTCCTATGTGCGAGTAATCCACCGCGTTGGTGCTTTAGCAATTGGTGATACCGCCATTATTGCCATGGCCTATGCCGTACATCGCCGTGCAGCTTTTCAAGCCTGCGAAGAAGCGGTAGAGCGAGTCAAACATGAAGTGCCTGTCTGGAAGGAAGAATTTTATGCAGATGGCAGCAGTCAATATGTAGAAGGCTGTTGTATTCGTAAAGACCATGATGATGGGGTGAAAACATCTGAGCATCGCCATCAGCATGACTGCCAGCAGCAGCATACTCATACCGCTTCGGTCTAAATTTAGAATTATAGGAATCAGCAATGAAAAATGTAGGCATGAAAGCCGAAAGTTATCGGGTTGCGGTTGCAACGGGAATTCTGCATGCACCTGCACATTGCATAGAATTACTGCGTAATGGCAATACCGAAAAGGGGGATGCCTTGAAAACGGCCCGTATTGCGGGAATTTTGGCAGCAAAACGGACAGATGAACTGATTCCACTGTGCCATCCATTACCCATTTACCGCGCGGATGTGGAATATGAACTCTTTGAACAACATGTGCTGATTACCGCGACCGTCGAAACCATTGGCCCGACGGGAGTCGAAATGGAGGCACTCACGGCAGTCAGTTTGGCAGGCTTAACCCTGTATGACATGCTTAAACCGCACTGTGAACCTGAAGATTTATGCTTAGATCAGTGTAAATTGGCGCAAAAAAAAGGCGGAAAATCGCATTATACCCGTGCCTTAAAAGATGCGATTCCTGCATCCATCATTGTGCTTTCAGATACAGTGGCCGCAGGGAAAAAGCCAGATACAGCGGGTCTAAATGTTTTAGACATCTTGAAAGAGGCAAATTTTAAAGAGATCGCTTATCAAGTTATTCCCGATAGCCCTGAGCAGCTTTTAGCGCTGATTGAACAGCAAAAAAATCAGTACCCTCTGATTTTGACCGTGGGAGGAACGGGACTGGGACCTAAGGACCTGACGGTTGAAACCCTGCAACCATTGATGAAAAGAGAAATTCCGGGCCTGATGGAAGCTTCTAGAAGTTTCGGACAAAAGCGTACGCCCTATGCTGCACTTAGTCGCGGAGTTGCAGGCTATATTGATCAAAGTTTGGTGATTACCTTGCCAGGTAGTCGACAAGGGGCAAAAGAGTCTTTGATTGCCATTCAACCGGCTTTGATTCATCTGTTTGATGTACAGAAAAATATTCCGCATGCGGGAGGATATCAATAATGGCAGGCTGTGGTGCAGAGCATGGGCTGATTAGCATTGATCAGGCATTGAATTTGATTTTAGAAAAGGTACACGCTTTACCCAGTGAAAACATACCCTTAGCACAAGCTCTGCATCGTTATCTGGCAGCAGAAATTTACTCTGCAATTGATTTACCTTTGTTTAGCCAAAGTGCAGTCGATGGTTATGCGTTATGTAGCCATGAGCCAATCTTAGCCAATACCACATTTGAATTGGTGGGTGAAATACGTGCAGGACAAGATCAACATATTCAATTAACACATGGACAGGCACTGCGTATATTTACTGGTGCCAAGATTCCAGAAGGTACCACGACAGTCGCGCGGCAAGAAATTGTGACTCTATTGGCTTCTAATCAAATCAAGATAACCACGGATTTGGCACCTCATGCAGATATTCGTGATGTCGGGGAAGAACTCAGAAAAGGGCAATTACTGGCACAAAAAGGGCAATATTTAGGTGTCGGTGCAATTGCTGCATTGAGTATGGCAGGTGTAATGGATGTCGAGGTTTACCGTTATCCACGTATTGCTGTGGTCATAACTGGCGATGAAGTCGCGCAAAACTTAGCTGATTTTGCAGCAGGTATGATTTTCGATGCCAATGCTCCGTTAATTCAGGCGTGGTTCATCGAGCGGCAGCAACACGTTAAAATTTTCCATGTGGCAGATACCGAGTCTGCGGTGATGCAATTGATGCAGCAGTTAAAACAGCAATACGATGTCATTCTGACTACAGGCGGTGTTTCCGTCGGGGATTATGATTTTGTAAGGCCTGTCGCATTGGCCCAAGGCTTCGAGCAAGTGTTCTGGAAAGTTAAACAAAAACCTGGCAAGCCCATGTTCTTTGCAATATTTCAGCGATCATCGGATCAAGTCTGCTATTTATTGGGACTCCCAGGCAATCCTGCTGCGGTATTTGTGGGAATGCAAATTTATACTTCAACTTTACTTCTGGCCTTGCAAGGTCAAGCACATTTGCCGAACTGGTTTACAGCCACACTGACGCAACCGATTAAAAGTGATTCCAGAGAACGCTTGTTAAGAATGTCCGCACAATTTGAGCAAGGGCAGTTAAGGATCAAAAATTTGTCTAAACAACAGTCACATATGCTGAGTAATCTCATGCAGGCCAATTGCCTAGTTCGAATTCCTGAAAATCAGGCGCTGACCGAGGGCTCGATGGTACAAGGATTATTTATTTAGACCTGATCTATAAAATTGAGTCCAAGATTTTGAGTGGTGATGAAATGCAAGGCATAAATGTCATACTGTTCGGCATAGCAGCACTTTTAACAGTTACAGCACAGGCTGGAACAGTGAAAGTCTATGCGGCGGCTAGCTTGACCAATGCTTTAACCGATATTTCAAAACTTTATCAAACTCAGTATCCGCAAAGTAAAATTGTGCCAGTATTTGGAGCCTCATCGGCTTTGGCCAAACAAGTTGAAGCGGGTGCCAATAGCGACATTTATTTTTCTGCTGACTTGGACTGGATGAATTATTTGCTAAAAAAGCAGAAAGTTAGTCCTCAACAGGTAAAACCTTTTTTATTTAATCAGTTGGTCGTGATTAGTCCACGCCAAATGAAGATTGCGTTTCAAGCCCAGCCGCAATTTAACTTTGCACACTCATTTCAGGGGCATTTATGTACAGGGCAAATGGAGTCAGTACCCGCAGGGAAATATGCCAAACAAAGTCTGAGTAAACTCGGCTGGCTGAATGGTTTAAAGGGGCGAATGGTCGGGACGGATGATGTGCGTGCGGCATTGGCTTTTGTGGAGCGTGGTGAATGTTCCGTAGGGATCGTCTATAAAACCGATGCCTTAATGAGTCAAAAAGTCAAAATTATTGGAATTTTTCCTGAAAATACCCATCAACCGATTATTTATCCGATTGCCTTAACTCGTCAGGGTGTAACCAATAAAGAGGCAGTGCAGTTCGAACATTTTGTGCGTACACATCACACAGCAAAACAGATTTTTCAACGCTATGGTTTTGTTGTAAAGCCATAGAATAGGACAATGCTATGTTAAGTCCAGAAGAACTCAGTGCTTTATATCTCTCGGCTAAAGTGGCTTTGTTCGCCACATTCCTGAGTCTGCCATTCGCAATTGCATTGGCATGGCTCCTTGCACGTTATGAGTTTCGGTTTAAATATGTGCTTGAGGCGTTGTTACAAATGCCGATGGTTTTGCCTCCCGTGGTTTTGGGCTATTTGCTTTTGCTGCTGTTTGGTCAGCAAGGCTGGATTGGGCGTTCTTTAAATGAGCTTGGCATACAGGTGGCTTTTAATTGGAAGGGGGCTGTACTCGCGTCAATGATTGTCGCATTTCCCTTAATGGTGCAACCCATTCGTCTGTCATTTCAACTCATTAACCAGCAACTGGAACAGGTCGCTGCGACCTTAGGTGCGAGTCCCATTTGGGCATTTTGGAGCGTTAGTCTACCTTTAGCGATTCCCGGCATCATTATTGGCAGTATTTTATGTTTTAGTCGCAGCCTTGGCGAGTTTGGCGCAACCATTACCTTTGTCGGCAATATACCTGATGAAACCCGAACCATTCCGATTGCTATTTATTCTTTTTTACAACAACCGAATGGGGAAGACATGGCGATGCGTTTGGTGGGGCTATCCATGCTGTTGGCCTTTGCTGCATTAATTGCTAACCATATGATTTTACAGAAATACCAAAAGCGACTTGGAGGTTAAAGCATGTTGAACTGTGACTTCCATTTTCAGCAGGGTCATTTCAAGCAACATATTCAATTGCAGATGTCAGAGAGTATTCTGGGTATTGTTGGTGTTTCAGGAAGTGGTAAAAGTACATTTTTAAAAAATTTGGCAGGGCTGCTTCAGCCACAAGCTGGTTTTATTCAGCTCAATGAGCGCATATTATTCGATGCCGAGCAGAAGATTATGCTGCCAACCCACCAGCGACGGATTGCGTTAGTATTTCAGCAAGCCTTATTGTTCCCGCATTTAAATGTACAGCAAAATTTAAAATACGCAGAAAAACTTAAAAATACACCACACACCAAATTTAGTTATGAACACATCGTAAAATTATTAGAACTAGATACACTGATTTTACGTAAAGCCCATCAACTTTCAGGAGGTGAAGCACAACGCGTCTGCTTAGGTCGGGCGTTATTGGCATCGCCTGATTTATTACTTTTAGATGAACCACTTACTGGCTTAGACCCGCAACTGAAACAACAGATTCTCCCTTTTTTTGATCGCATCAAACATGATTTGGTATTGCCCATGATTTATGTGACGCATCATATTGAGGAGTTGGAAAGTTTAAATGCCAAAATATTTTGCATGCAGGCAGGACAATTAATAGACCAAACCCTTTAGAAAATACATACAATCAACCAAAAAGATAGAATTAGATATTGGCGTACATTTGAAAAAGCGCGATGATATAACCCTATGGTAAAAATATCAGGATTTTTAATTTAGTGTTCGAACTCGACTGTAAACTACTTAGCATTTTTTTCTACGTATATAAATTTAAAAGTGTATCGGTTGCGGCAGAACAACTTTGTATGAGCCAACCAGCAGTCAGTAATAGCCTAAATAAAATCCGACAACATTATAACGATCCACTGTTTTTACGCATTGGCAATGAAATGATGCCGACGGAACTCTCCAAGCAGCTATTTCCTTTGGTGAGTGAAGCTTTAAATCGTATTGAATTAATTAATAATTTCACCATTGATTTTGACGAAATGAATTCTCATCAGCAATTTAACATTGCGATGACTGATGTCTCTCATTTGGTGCTGTTGCCAAAAATATCGCAGTATCTAAAACAGCATGCACCGCATGTCAGACTCAATGTACGCCCAATTACGTCTGAAACCAGTTATCAAATGGCAAATGGTGAAATTGATCTTGCGATTGGTTTTTTGCCGCATATGGAAAATGGCTTTTATCAACAACTGCTATTTGAACAATACTATGTGGTCATAGCCGCAAAGAATCACCCACGCTTGACCCCAAATCATTTAAGTATTGAGCAGTATTTAGCTGAATCTCATATTGATATTGATGCGGGTATTGGGCATTACCATATTGAAAATGAACTTTTGAAGTTAGATTTAAAACGTGACATCATTATGCGTCTGCCGAGTTATTTAGGGGTCGGTTTGGTGGTGCAAGAGTCAGATGCCATTGCAACGGTACCGTATTATTTAAGCGAAGTGTTATTGTCGCGTGGCAATTTGCAAATTTTTAATGCCCCCATTTCATTCCCAACTTATAGCGTAAAGCAATTCTGGCATATGTCATGTCACCACAAAACGAGCCATCAATGGTTACGCCAGATGTGCCATGAAATTTTAGCTCGCTAAATTGATTGAATAATTTGAACCATTAAAATTAAAGGATGCTTTGCCATCCTTTTTTTGTTGATTAAAGGCTAGTTCGACAAGTCATATGATAAATGTGCTTGAGTTGGCTGAAGCCGATTAAAGTTGCTTAGCAAAGTCATGCCAGTTTGGCCTTAAAATCAATTCGGATTAAAGCAGGTACTTGCATACTCTAATGGGATAGGAGCCAGAAGATGAGTTCATAGCACTTAATTCATACCCCTAACTAATCAGAACATTTTTGAATCGTAGTGATACAAGTCCCAGAGGTCGACGGCTTACCATGCTCTAAAAGAGGGTTGACTGCTGCAGCAGATGCTCTGCTCATTGTGCGATAAATTGTAATGACAGGTCGTATATCTTAATAATTTAATGTAATGACAATGTCATCTAATATGGCTGCTATCCCTTGTATGGTAAAGCGTTACACAATACGTGTATTTAATACATCATGTTTAGTGGCTGGGGAGAATTGATTGCAATGACCTCAAAGCAAAAGCCTTAATTTCAACGTAGTGGCTGATTGAAGTCAGCTTTTTTTGGGATTGCTGGAATGGTAGATTGGGCTCACGAAAAATTTAAGTGCTTTGATTTTGGAATACTGGGCATTCATGATCGTCATTAAACTTAAACCAGACGGCTATGCTGGACTAGGCAAAGACAGCTTTTTTGTTGGGTTAGAAGATGCCGCTTTTTAATAAGTTGTTGCAGATGATTGTAAGTTGTTTGAGATGTATAGCTACGCTTTTTAAGCGGCTTATGCAAATACATAAGCATCAGTTAAAATGACGCCCTAACCGATGCGATATGTAATGCCGAGTTTTATAAAACTAGCGCATAAATGCCGAGTCTGCATTTACTACAAATATGACGCAGATACAGAAAAAAGCACAGTATAAGAAAAACCATAAAATCATACGTTTAAAAGCTTTGTCAGAAATGGAGCTGTCCGCATACTTTTCTGGTTTTTTAGAAGCTTGATCATCATTCATCACAAAACTCACTCTGTTCTATTCTGTCATGATTATGCTCAGACTAAAGCTACTCAGGTAGATACACATCCATGCTAAAAAACTATAACAGATCAAGCATCCATGATGCTGTCTGTCATAATTTAGATAAAATTTAAGGTTTTTCTTAAATCGATGAGCTGTTCAGCTGCATGTAAGACTACGCCATCTTTTTCTGCAAAATTTCATCAAAATTTTCAATAACATGATCCCAGATTTGCTTGGCATCCTTTTTAAAATAGCCCATATGCCCAATCTTGGTCATACCCAACTGCCGCGGTATTAAATCATGATATTGGATTGTTGCCTGAGGATAATATTTCATAAAAGCATTTCTCGACTTGGGCGAGGCCCATTCATCATCAATCGAGGTTGCTGCAATAATCGGGGTTCGGACTTGAGCGAACTGTGTTAGTAACTCTTTTAACAAGGGATCCGCAAAAAAGTATTCTTTATTTTTACTCCATTCAGCCCACTGCAAATAGACATTTAAGGGTAAATCTGTCCCCATGTTAAATTTACTCCAAGGCATAAAACCATAACGCTTGGCAATTGGTGGAAAGACCAGATTTTGTAGAATTTGCATTTTTAATCTGGCTTTGAGTGGCATGTAACCAGACCAACTTAATCCTGTGCCGAAACTATAACAGGCGCTAATCTGATCATGATTGCTTAACATGCCCAAGGCCTGTCCACCATAAGAATGTCCAATCATAAATAACGGAAGGTCTTGTTGGCTTAGGTAATCAATAGCTCCTGCCAAATCAGAACGTCCCCAATCTAGATAATCCATATTAAAACCATTGAGATGTTCAGGAGAAGAACGCCCGATACCTCGATAATCGAAACTTAAGACCTGATACCCCGAAAAAGTCAGATATTCAGCAAAACGTCGATAAAATTCTTGTGGAACGCCTGTTGCACTGGCAATCACCACATTGGCTTTGGGCAGTGTGGTTTGCGGACTGTAAAGTAAGCCATGCAGGGGGTAAGCATCTTGTTGTGATGGAAAATGGATATGTTGAATGAACCGTTTATGAGCAGTAGACTGCAAATTTTGTGTTGGCATCGATATTCCTTTCGATTTTTCATTTAAGTTTTTATGTTATTTCCCTTTAAACTCGGGTTTTCTTTTTTCAACCATTGCCATGACACCTTCATGTGCATCTTCGGATTGGAATAATTTGGGCAAATAGTTGACTAGATTTTGTAAAGCAAAGGCTGATCCTTTTAAGTTTGCCTCAATGGCTGATTGAATTAAAGCTTGCACTGCTAAAGGCGCAGCAGCACAAATTTCTTCAGCAATTTGAATGGCGCGGGTTAATTGTTTGCCCCGAGCGACACTTTCGGATATGAGTTTTAATTCTAGGGCGGTACTGGTGGTAAAACTTTTTCCTGTAAGCAAATAGGGCATTGCTTTTTGCCAGCCCGCGGCTTGTATAAAGCGTACTGTAGCACCGCCAAAGGGCATAATGCCACGTAAAACTTCCATTTGCGCAAATTTACAGTCTTCACTGGCAATCACCACATCTGCATTTAGCATCAATTCGATGCCTGCGGTAAAGCATGTGCCTTGCACAGCAACCACCACCGGTTTACTACGCGGTTTACCGCTAATTCCCCATGGATCAATTTGATCCTGAGCAAAATTAAAAATGCCTTGTGTGAGTTTATCTTGGAGTTCAAGTAGGTCTAACCCTGCGGTAAAGTGCTCGCCATGGGCAAAAATTACGGCACAACGCAAGTTCGCATTGGCTTCATAGTCGGTTAGGGCTTGCGACAACGCTAAAATCATGTGGCTATCGAAGGCATTTCTTTTCCCCACACGGTCTAAACCAATCAAGACAAGATGCCCTTGAATTTCACACGTAACTTTTCCATTTTCTTTACTCATCATTATCTTCCTTATTATGTATAGACTTTCATTCGAATGCGCTTAAACAAGTGAATCAATTATTCTCAGTTTTCAATATAGCAAAAAAACAATAAGAAGATATTTCAATACTCAAATTTAAATTAAAATAAATATCTGAATTTAAAAATCAATTTATTTTAAATACATTTTCTTACATCATTGTTTTTATTCTCGGCCAAATTGATACCTAAAAATAAGGTTTCATAAAACTTCTTTGTTTCAATAAAAGATGAGGAAAATATTAGAAAAATTTCATCACTAGACTCAGTGGGTCACTGAATTGTTCCGCTGTTGTATATGATGATTTCATATACAAATGCTGTAGCTCAGGTAAAAAATGAACAGTGTAGCGATGAGATCAGCATTTTTAATTGTCAGGTTTTTATAGCATCCACTAGTTTAGCTGTGTAATTGCTATTTAAAGCAATCAATTTGTGATCGCTAGGATTTTAGTAACAGGCTTATTCAGCAGTAAATAATATTGCTGAATAAGCCCTTAGACATCAATTTATATAGCCAAGCTTCTAGAAATTAAAAGCAAAATTAACATTCAGCATTTGTTTCCACTCCGTATCTTTAGAGTCCGCAAAAGCATTCATATCCCCACCAATGAAAGCATCATTTTTCGCAAACATATATTCCGCATTGATACGTAACTGTTTATAGTCAAACTGGAGACCAGCGATATTTCGATACGAGTTTGGCAGTTTGTCTTTTTTAATTAAACCGCTCAAGACTAGATAAGGACGAAAGCCAGTTAAGTTTTGCATGCGATCTGGAAATTTATATCCAATGTCTGCAACATAGTAATAAGCTTGATTGGCCAAGTTATATTCGGTGTCAAAAGAGCCTAGGGTAGAGTAATTTAAATCAGCTTGCCCATTGTTAATGTCTTGATAGCCAAAGGTTAGCGTTGTATCCAGCTGGTTCTTTTGGCTCTTGGCAAAGACATTACTATTAAAGCGTGAACCAGTTTTGTGCGTATTCTGGTTGTCTAATAAGGAATACCAGACCGAAGTTCCAACTTTATAATCTAAACCCGCATATTGATCGTGATAGCTATATTTTCCGAACAACATATGTTGCTCTTGAATACGCGTGGTGTCAGGCTGATCGCCCTTGATCAAGTTTGCACTATAGCGTGCTGCATCTTTACTAGAGCCGATATGATGGCCGCCATCTGTAGGGAAGTAGCCAATACTCCACTGGTGCTGCTTAGTTTGCTGGTCATAACGAAAACCAAGGTTATGTGTATCTTGCATACCTAAGGTATACATCATACTTTCGTAATAACTGGCATCCCAATAGGTATCCACCCCAAAAGGTATGGGCTGTAACCCGACGCTTAGCAGTTGATTCGGGTTAAACTGATAAGTGAAATAAGCATCTGACAGCACAGAAAAATCGCATAATTCATCAAATTGATAACAACGCGCGGTGACGAGTCCGCCCCAATTATCGCGCTGATAAGCGAAAGATAAGGTCACATCATTGAAATTTAATTTACTTTTTTCAGTTTCAACATAGTCTTTATATTGATAATTGCTATTCGCAACGCCAGAAAACTGAAAATGGGCATCTTCGGCAAATGTGGTATTTGGGTAAAAAAAGAAAATAGGTAAACTCGTTAGAGCCGCATATTTTTTAAGCATGTAAGTTTCCTCAACAAGATTAAAAATGAAATATGTCAACAATATGAGTGTTGTAGAAAAACTGATGCAAAGGCTTCGGTATAGCTTTAAGACAAGATGATGTAAAAAAATAATTATGGATTACATCAATGATTTTATTGAATAAAATCTAGAAGAAATAAAGAAATGAAAGAAAAACAGCAAACAGAAAAAATCTTAAATAACACTCATCATAAAATTGAAGAAGGGTCATGATAATAAAAAATAGCCATGTTTTTCAAATCTTTGCTTATTTTTCTTGTAATAACGTAAAAAAGGAACTTATGGGCTAAGTTCCTTTTTTATTTATTTTGACCTAAAAATCAATCGATTAAGATGATTGTTTAGGGTGAACCATGTTTTGTACAGAAAGCACTTCTGCTAAAACTTCTTCTGAAAGTAAGTTTTCAGCCTTAATTAAAGCAAGGATACTTTGACCAGATTCATTGGCTTCTTTGGCAATACGCGTAGTTGTTTCATAACCAAGGTATGGATTCAACACAGTAATAATACCAATCGAGTTATCGACTAAGTGTTGGCAATGTTCAGCATTAGCACGGATGTTTTCGATACATTTTTGCTGGAACATACGCATTGCTTTACCTAGTAAATCAATGGATTCAAATAATTTGAATGCAATTAAAGGTTCCATTGCATTTAACTGCAATTGACCCGCTTCAGCAGAAAGGGTAATTGCCAAGTCATTTGCAATAATTTGGTAACATGCCAAGTTCATTGCTTCTGGAATTACAGGGTTTACTTTACCCGGCATGATTGAACTACCAGGCTGACGTGGTTCTAAATGAATTTCATTTAAACCTGCACGTGGACCACTTGACAACAAACGTAAGTCATTTGAAATTTTTGCAAGTTTCGTCGCTGTACGCTTTAAGAAACCAGACAATAAAACGAAATCACCCATATCTGAAGTTGCTTCAATTAAGTCAGGAGAACTAGAGATATTCTTTTGCGTAATTTGCGATAAAGCTTCGATAGCATGTAAACGGTATTCAACTTCAGTGTTGATACCTGTACCGATCGCTGTACCCGCCAAGTTCACCACACTTAATGCGCTCGGCATAATGCGGTTCAACATGTTTAAGTCATTTTGCAAAGTATTTGCAAATGCACCAAATTCTTGACCTAAAGTCATTGGTACAGCGTCTTGCAATTGCGTACGACCCATTTTCAGAATATGCGAAAATTCTTCAGATTTTGCGCGGAAACTGTCAATTAGGTTTTGGAACGGTGTGTTAAGTTGATCTAAAGAAAACAATAGACCGACTTTAATTGCAGTAGGGTATACATCATTGGTTGACTGTGACATATTTACATCATTGTTTGGATGTAAATATTTATATTCACCTTTTAAATGGCCCATAGATTCCAAACCAATATTTGCGATTACTTCGTTCGCATTCATATTGGTTGAAGTACCAGCACCACCTTGAATCATATCAATTGGGAATTGATCATGATACAAATCATTCATCAATTGTTGGCAAGCAAACTGAATCGCATTGTATTTATTTTCTTCAAGTTTGTTGAGTTTGAAGTTTGCAACAGCACATGCCGATTTAACCATCGCAAGTGCTTTAATAAAAATAGGAAAATGGCTTAACTTATTCGGGCTTAAATTGAAATTTTCTAATGCTCTTAGGGTTTGTACGCCGTAATAACAATGGAATGGCACTTCCTTAAAGCCTAGCAAATCTTTTTCAGTCCGTGATTTAATTTCAATGTTCATTGAGAAAAGCTCTATAGCGGGATTAATTTTATCTTAGAGCGACTACCCCCGACCTGACTAATGTAAAAAAATATTTATCCATGCATTTTTTGCATAACACTGTATAATTATTAGTAACGATCAATTTACGGACAAATTCAATGTCATTGGAAATTCGCTGGATTGAAGACTTACTTGCGCTTGAACAAGAAAAGTCTATTTCAAAAGCAGCAGAACTCAGACATGTGACTCAATCTGCCTTTACCCGCAGAATTCAAGCCATTGAAGATGCATTAGGCTTCCAAATTTTAAAGCGTTACAGTAAAAATGTAGACTTTACTGATGCAGGACAAATCTTGCTATCTTCTGCAAAAAACATACAAAATCAGTTAGATACAACCATTAAATACTTGGAAAAGAACATTAAGAACAATGAGCTCTCCATCAAGTTTGCCGTTTCACACTCGCTAATCACTCAATTTTTTCCCACCTTCATTCACAATTTATATACAGATATTAAAGATCTTCAACTTGAAATTATCGCTGCAAACATGAAGCAAGGCATGCGATTATTAAAGGAAGGTTCATGTGATTTCTTAATTTGCTATTGTGATGAAGAAACTTTAAAACAATTAGACCATGCAATTTTTGCATTTCATAAAATTGTGAAAATGGAAGTACTTCCCGTGGCTTCAGCGCGAGAAAAACACGAGAAATATAGTTTAGATCAACACTTCCCTTTATTGTCTTATAGTAAACAAGCATATTTAAGAAAATGTGTTGATCGTGAAATTGAAAATAAACTCGACTATCGTATTCTTTATGAAACTGATAATGCCGGTGACTTAAAAGCTTTGGTTTTACAAGGACTAGGCATCGCTTGGCTACCGAAACTTTTAATTGAAGAGGAAATTTCGGAAAATAAATTACGCGTCTTAGATAATTATCATTTTTTCCAAGATGTTTATATTATTCGAAGTAAAGTAATTTACTCTCAGCGTATGGATTATATTTGGAATACCTTAATCCAATAAAATAAAAAGGCATTGTATAAATAAAAGATTAATCATTTTTTAATCTATTTATTTATTGCCTTTTAAACTATTTTTTACTCAAATTGTGTGCAGAATTTAAGCTGTATTGTACTTGGATTTTCACGATTGACAGGATTTTTCATCCTGATCTCGAATGGGCTTGAAAATCCATTTATGTATCTGGTCTTAACAATATCGGAGCCGTGGCTAGCTTATCCGCTAAAAATTGAATCAATACTTTCATTTTTGGAGGTAAGTGTTTGGTTGCAGGGTAAAGTAACCATGCTCCGCCACTATAATACGTTTTGAAATACCAATCTGGTAAGACCTGAATCAAGGTTTTGCTTTGAAGGGCTTGATTGGCAACAAAATAGGGCAAACTCGCAATGCCCATATGTTGTAATGCCGCGTCTAGACGAACTCCCGTATGATTGGCTGCATAGCGTCCTTTTACATGAACCGTTATATTTTTACTGCCTTTTTGAAATTTCCATTTTGAATCAATGGCTTGCTCGCCTAAATAGACACAGTCATGGTCTTTTAAATCTTGCGGGTGTTGGGGGATGCCTCGTTGTGCCAAATAGGCAGGGGATGCACAGATCACATGATCAATTTCGATTAATTTTCGCCCCATTAAGCCATTGTGAGGCTGTTCGGTAATGCGAATGGCAAGATCAACTTCATCCTCAATCAAATCTATATATCGATCTTCTAATAGAAGTTGAATGTCGATTTTTGGATATAGTCTGAGAAATTCAGGTAAGTGCGGATGAATTAAATAATGTCCAACCGCTTTAGGTACACTCATCCGTATTTGCCCTTGTGGCTCGGAATGAAACTTTTCTGAGCTTTCCATGACCGCCTGAGCCGCATTTACCATGTCTAGACAACGCTCATAAACCGCATGTCCACTTTCACTTAAACGTAAATTTCGGGTCGTTCTTTGCAGCAATCTTGTACCCAATGCTTTTTCGAGGCGTGATATTGCACGGCTGATTGCAGAAGGGGTTGTACCCATCTGGCGAGCAGTCTCGGAGAAACTACGGGTTTCTACGACTTTGACAAATGTTGCCATTTCATTGAGTAAGTGAATATTTTGATTTGTGCTCATGGGGCAAAAGTTATTTGATTTTTTGCTAGATTATCACGCTACAGACAAAGTTATAGAATTTTTTCATGTGAAGAAATTGGCTATTAACTATGGAAAAAAGTCTTTATTTATTTGGAATTAGCGAACATAACGTCGAAGTTTTGGCTTGTGAGCCCTGTGAGAATAATTATTTCAAAGTGATATTGAATCAAACCCCTTTTCATCCGCAAGGAGGCGGGCAGCCCAGTGATGTGGGGAGAATTGCAGCAAGCGAAGTGCTGCATGTTACATATGAAGAGGGCAACATTATTCATCTGTGTAAACAGGCAGTTGCACTTGGACAAGCCTATGCAAAGGTGGATGACGCGCAGCGACATTTTCACAGTCGGCTACATAGTGCAGGGCATTTAATAGGGCATCTTGTTGAGACTTTCGGTTGGCAGCCCGTTAAGGCACAACACTGGCCAAATGATGCAAAAGTACAATTTAAAGCCACTGAAAACAGCCAAGCTGTGGATCAAATTGTTTTACAAAGCCTGTTACAACAGTACATTGATCAAGATTTACCTGCAAAAATTACCATGCATGAAAATGGCTTTCGTGAAATTGCATTTGGTCATCTGTCTAGTTATCCATGTGGTGGAACGCATGTTCAATCGCTCTCAGAAATAGGTGAAATTGAGATTATTCAATGTGAAACAAAGAAAGGAAAACTTTCGATTCACTATGCTTTAGCTACAGAGCATAGCGCATGAATGTCTATTACCACGAGTTTTTGACCTTAGCACTGATTCACTTTCTTGCTGTAATTATGCCTGGGCCCGATTTTATTGTCACCGTTCGGCAAAGTACCTTATATGGCCATCGAATTGGGTGTATGACAGCTCTGGGTATAGGTTGCGGTATTTCCGTTCATGTGTTGTATACCCTCATGGGTGTGGGGCTTATTCTTTCGCAGAATCAGAGTTTTATGATTATTTTCCAAATGATCGGAGCTTCATATTTACTTTATTTGGGGTGGAATTGTCTCAAGGTGGGATCTAAACCAATTGAACTCAACTTTAGTGAAGCTTCTAACCCAGCACAAATGACCAGTTTGAAAGCATTCATGATGGGCTTTTTAACTAATGCATTGAACCCTAAGGCAACTATTTTCTTTTTAGCAATTTTTACGAGTATTGTGAGTACAGCAACTCCGTTAGGCATCCAAATTTTTTATGGTGGTTGGATGTGTTTAGTGAATGCTTTATGGTTTGTTGGTGTCAGTTTGATTTTTACACGTGTGAATATTCGGGCTGGTTTCCTCAAATATAATGGTGTACTTGAAAAAGTTATGGGCGTGTTATTGGCTGGAATCGCATTACGCTTAATCTGGAGTGTTGTTGTTTAGCTTAAAGAAATTAGATTTCTTAGCGGTTTGCATAAATAGGCATTTGCAATATTCAAATGCCTAAATTTTTATAGCTTATTGTATATTTTGGGGTATGATTTAAAATCTTAAATACAGCATAAGCAATTGATAAAAATAATCTTTAAATTTCAAGGAAGGCAAGTATATTGCTAGATTATGAGAACTTTCTACTGAATTGCCGAGCTTCTATTTTTTATGAACACGTGATCATCAGCAATAGCCTCACTAGAAAGAATCGCCTTGTAAATAAAGACTGGTATACCATCTTCCACATCTTGAACTTTTAGCTCTTTAGAACCATCACGATACTCAAATATTGCAATCGGGTATCGATCTTGATCGGCAATATAAAAACGATGATCTTTAATGATCAAAAGTTCATTAAGGAACTGATGTTGTAACAAACGCATGAATTTACTTTCATTTGGAGAAAGTAAATTCAGCTCTCGAATTCGATCTGCATCACTGTAATGTTGAAGCTTGGCTCGTTGTCGTTCGTTATAACTTAAATAAACATTTCGCGTATTGGACTTGGGTTTAGTATTTGTGGCGTGTACCTCTTTACGAGAATCACGAAATAAATAACCAATAATAAATCCGAGAATGAGACAGAAGATTGAAATACCCATTATTTGTTCAATCCATCTGCGCAGTAAATTTATAAATCATGAGTTTCCCTCAATTATTATTAAGTAGATGCTCTACATTCTAGCATGAGTTAGGTAGGTTAAATGGACATGGAAGCCAGCTCATAATTAACAAAAGATAGTCACTATATATTGGTTGGCTTAATGCTCATTTTAGTTATTCCTTAATGAAATTAAGGATAATGCATAGCGTGCAACGATACTTTTTGAATTAGAACATGAATGACGCAAAGATAATTAATGTTTTACATATTTATTAATAATGATTATCATTCGCAAGATATAACATTTACAACTCTTGGAATAAATAAGAATGCGCTTGTCACACTTTAGTCTTTGCTTGCTTACAACAGCAATTTACAGCCAACTTTATGCAAATGATGCTGTTGTGATAGGGGCTGAAACACAAAATATCGAAACGAAGCTCCCAACTCTAGTGATGACAGCCACACGAACACCCAAAACTATTGCGGAAATTGCGGGAACGGTTCAAACCATTTCAGCAGATGAAATTGCACAACAGGCAGGTACGGGTCGTAAAGTTGCAGATATTTTGGCACAACTTGTACCTTCGCTTGCGCCAAGCAGCGGAACAAGCAGTAACTATGGTCAAACCATGCGTGGCCGTAATGTACTGGTGATGATTGATGGTGTATCACAAACAGGATCTCGTGATGTAGCACGTCAACTTAACAGTATTAGCCCGAATATGATTGATCATATTGAAGTTGTTTCTGGAGCGACCAGTATTTATGGTTCTGGCGCTACGGGCGGAATTATTAACATTATTACGAAACGGGCAGATCAATCCGAACCTATCAGTTTTCAAACCAAATTAGGGGTCACATCGGCTGATAATTTCCGAAGTGATAGTTTAGCTTATCAAGTTGGACAGACCGCTTCTTTTGCCCATGACAAAGTAGATGGTTTTCTGGGCGTAGACTATACCAGCCGTGGTTCACAGTTTGATGGTCGAGGAGATCGTATTTCATTAAGCCCGTGGCAAGGCAGCACCATGGATACCGATACGCTAGATGTAAATGGACGACTGAATTTCAATTTGACGGATAACCAAAGTTTAAGTTTTGGTACGCAATATTATAAAGATGAACAAGATACCGAATATGGTCCTGATTATTCTTATTTACAAACCAAAACCGCCCCTTCGTTAAAAGCGGTTAAAGGTTGGGGCTTAGATAATCAGCCATTTACCGAACGTTATGCTTTTAATACCCAGTATCAAAATCAAGACGTCTTAGGGCAAATTCTAAATGTGGAAGCCTATTATCGAAATGAGAAATCGCGCTTTGTCCCATATGGTTATTCGGCAGATGGTGTCAGTGTCAAACAAAGCCAGTCGAATGTGGACTATGCAGGAATTCGATCAACTTTACAGTCCGATCTGAGATTAGTCGATCGTGAGTTACAACTGACTTATGGTCTGGACTATGACTGGGAAAAAGATCATCAATGGGCAGAATACTATACGCCAAGTAGTAACGGTTTGGTCTATACCGCTACAGGAGAAACACAGGGTCTAGGCCCTGATACCGAAATCCAGAATATTGGAACTTTTGTGCAAGGGGATTACGCTTTAACGGATCGCCTCAATATTCAGGCAGGAGTACGCTATCAATATGTACAGGCAGATACTGACAGTTATTTAACTGCGCGTAAGCCTTATACCTTAATGGCAGCAGATTCGACAGATTCAGATAAATTCCTGTTTAACTTAGGTACAGTTTACAAACTGACAGATGCACAACAGATTTATGCCAATTTCTCTCAGGGCTACAGCTACCCAGATGTACAACGTGTTTTGCGTGATGTCGCTGCCTATACTTTAACAACTTCAGGCATTGAACCTATAACCGTGAATAGCTATGAACTGGGTTGGCGTTTAGCCCAAGATTCAGGATTAAATATAGGTTTAACTGGGTTCTACAATACATCAGACAAAGTTGTGCAATTTAACTCTGACCGATCTGTGAATGTGGTAGATACCGACCAACGGGTTTATGGAACAGAAGCCACTGTGAGTTATCCATTTATGGAGAACTATAAAGTGGGTGGGACTTTGGGTTATACACGTGGTCAGTACAAAGATGCAGCCGATAATTGGCATGAGTTAAATGCCTTTACGGTTTCACCAATGAAGGGAACCTTGTTTGCGGAGTGGAGCAATTCTGAAGGTTACGGTTTGCGTGCGCAAATGCTGGCAATTCAAGGCACGAATAAAGCCTATAAAGATGATCTTGAATTGGAGGCAGCAGGATATAGCGATAGTAATAGTGCTGCGGAAATTAAAGGCTATACCACTATGGATGTGTTGGCACATTTCCCACTGGCAAAAGGGCGTGTTGACTTTGGCGTTTATAATGTATGGGGCAAACAATATAAAACGGTTTTTGCACAGCAAGCAGCCGTCACGAATGCTAATTCATTACTGGCAATTCCTGCTGAAGGACGTACTTTCGCTTTGAGCTATACCATAAAATACTAATTTTTTTGAAAAGTATCCGTAGCAAGATTACGGGTACTTTTATTTTAATTATGTTGGCATCACTCTAGTCGTTGCAAAATTAATAATAACAAAAATATGGTGACCAATAATAAGTAAGTTAAGCTTTGCTACTGCTGAGGGTTTTATAAAAACCAAATATTCCTAGCACAGGTCCAATCAGTAAAATCCAGGCAGAATCTAGCCCAATTTGATCAAATGCTGCTGTGGTTAAAGCAATTGAAATAATTGTGATGGCAAAGCCAATCGAATTTTGTAATGCCAAACCTGCTCCCAATTTTTCAGGAGGGCATGCCGCTGCGGACAAGGCAGAAAATTGGGGTGAATCGGCAATGACTGATACCGCCCACAAGATGAAAATAAACAAAAGGAACCAATCTGGTAAAGTTCGCCAACCGAGTACAAACACCAAACAGCTCAAGCCAGAAGTCATTAAAGCAGCAATTGCAACACGATCACTGCCATAACGTTTTGCACAAGCCCCTCCAATTAAACAGCCTATTGCACCACTTGCCATAATGAAAAAAGTGGTTAAAGCCAGATTAGCTAGATTTAGTCGTTCAACAATTCCTGTATGGGCAATATAGACAGGAAGGATGGTCCAAAATGCGTAAAGTTCCCACATATGCCCAAAATAACCCAGTGCAGATGCTCTAAATTTCGTGACTTTAAACACCTGAAATACTTGTTTATTTTTACTAGATACTTTCGGGGGTATGGTGCTGTTGTCTCCCAAAAGGAAAATAAGCAGTGCAGCCAAAGCGGCTAATAAAGAGGAAAAGGTAATTACATAATGCCAGTTGAGCTGTGTAGAAAAGCCGTTAAGCGCATGTGGCAAGGCTGAACCTAAAGTGAGCATAGCCACCAATAAGGCTAAGACTTGTCCTGCTCGATTTGGTGCCCACTGCACCACTAATTTCATACCAATTGGATAAATACCGGCTAAACACACACCTACTGCAAAACGATACGCCATGCCATCAATTAAGCCATGCGCCAGCCAAGCAAAACATAAGTTAAATAGGGCACCAAGCAATGCTGCAACTGTAAAAATTACACTGGCTTTAAAGCGGTCGGCAAAACCGCTAAAGGCGATGACAAATGTGCCAATAATAAAGCCCGCTTGCACGGCATTGGTCAACCAGCCAATATCTGCCACTGTAATTTGCCATTCACGCATTAAATCCAAAGCAGCACTATTGGCACTAAACCATAAGGAAGTTCCAAATAATTGCGCAATCGTGATCATACCGATGGCATGTTTTGATGTAAAAGCCGATATTTTGTCTTGTGCTTTATAATCCATCCAGGCCATCCCTAGCTGATGAAAATATGCCAATTGTGCGAGTTAGCAGATTAGGTTTTTGATGCTTAATGGCTTTATGCACTTTTCTAATGTGAGAGGTAGATGCAATCACTTCAAAAAAATAAGTCTATCAACAGAGGAATCAAATAATTAACCTGCACAACCACAATTCACAACTTTACCCGATTGTGCTTGTTGACCTGAAGTTTGGTAGCCATCACGCTTCCACCAGTCAAGCCCGCCAATTAATTCTCTGACCTGAAAGCCTAAATGAGCCATTTTAAGTGCCGTCTTGGTTGAAGCATTGCATCCGATGCCATCACAATAAGTGACATACAATACCGATGGATCTAAATGCGCTAAGGATTCTGGGCTAATTTCTCTATGCGGAATATTCACAGCATTCGGAATGTGCTCATGTTGATAGGCTTCAGCACTACGACCATCCACCACGATAATTTTTTGTCCTTGATCTAAAGCTTCAAACAAATCCCAAGAATCTATCTCATAATTTAATTTGGCTTGATAAAATTCTAGTGCAGTCAATGCCATGTTTAGACTCCTTTTGTTTTTTAGATATCATCATCAAATTTATAGTGATAACAGCAATTTAGCAATTCGTTATACACCTAAAAATCAATTCACATATTTAGATAGATTTTCGCATTTGGATGTCCTCACTAGAGTTTGATGAACAAAAGTCATTTATGTGCTTCGAAAAGTAAGCGATGTGGTGAGCGAGGGTGTTGTGGATTCATCTTTTATTCGTTTTAAGCTTGATGACAATCTAGCAAAATGCGATTTAAAGTTGCCTGACATTGTCTTTACGAATCCCAACCCAAGGGCTAGAACGAGTAAAGCAACAAGAGCTAACGTTTGAAAAATAATCAACATTTGAGCAAATTGATCATTTTTATACTCTTTATAGTCAAAATTTAAGCGATTAATTGGTTATTTAACTACCTGTTAATTATAAACTGATGATATTCATTTGTATTTTATATAAGCATAATTAATACCAAAGTCGCATTTATGAGTACGTTAATATTAAAAAAATTTCCCTAAATAAATATTAAATGGCCAGTTTAAATATAAAAAAATGGTTAAAAAGTATATTATTTTAAATGCTTAATTAAGCGCATTTAATTTAATATGGTTTATATTTTAAAAATATTCTTATAATTTAATATTTTTCAATAAATTACTTACAAACCTATGAATTTTTCTCCATAGGTTTGTAAGTTTAATATCAAGTTTTAAGTCTTATATGTAGACAGTAAAATATTCGTTTCACTATTATAAATACCTGAAATACAACGTATTCCGAGTAAGATATTATCAAAATTCTCTAAGGTATCAGCTTCAATTTCAACTAAAATATCCCACTTGCCATTTGTTTTATGCAAACGTTCTACAGCAGGGATTGTTCTTAATTCACTGATTACTGCTCTAGCTTTAGTACCTTCAACCATAATACTCATCCATGCACGAATCGTATTTTTCTGTGCATCTGGACGATAGCGAATGGTGTATCCAGAAATTACACCTGAAGACTCCATATAATCGATTCGACTCTTAATTGTTGGTCGAGAAACTCCAATTTTTTCTGCCAATTCAGTAACAGACATTCGAGCATTTTCTTTCAACAATCCTAGAATAATTTGATCAATATTACTCATTTTGCATCCTGCAATTACCAATTTGGAAAAAAATAATTCATTTTTAAAAAAAACACAAATTTTTTTAATCATTTTGATTCTTAATAATATAGGTACGGTTAGACCTGAATTTTTTTACGAAGGAGGGGCGAACCACCTAAGGCCAGCAGGCGAAGTTGCAGAATCGAAATGACTGTAATTTGAGGTGGGAAAAATTAACCACAATTAGGAATTATGTTGTTTAGGGAAGGAATTATGACATTCAGAACCCAGCATTCCCAGCGACTGGTTCGGATGCCGTTAAATTGACTTAACGTTTATAAAATATTGGAGATTAGTGAAGATGACTACGACTACAGTAACACGTGCAGATTTTAATCAATGGTTAGTTCCAATTTATGCACCAGCAGAATTTATTCCAGTACGCGGTGAAGGTTCTCAAATTTGGGATCAAAATGATAAGCAATATATCGATTTTGCCGGTGGTATTGCAGTAAACGCACTAGGTCATGCACATCCTGTAGCGGTAGAAGCGTTGAAAGCACAAGCCAGCAAACTATGGCATCTTGGTAACGGCTATACCAATGAACCAGTTTTAGCTTTGGCTAAAAAATTAGTCGAAAGCACGTTTGCCGATAAAGTATTTTTCTGTAACTCGGGTGCAGAAGCCAATGAAGCTGCACTTAAACTGGCGCGTAAAGTCGGTTTACTTAGTGGTAACCCGCAAAAAAATCAAATTGTAGCATTCAAGAATGCTTTCCACGGTCGTACTTTATTTACTGTGTCAGCTGGTGGACAGCCTAAATATTCTCAAGATTTTGCGCCTTTACCAGCAGGCATTCAACATGTTGGGTTCAATGACTTAGAAGCTGCGAAAGCGGTTATTGGCGAAAATACTTGTGCTGTCATTATTGAGCCGATTCAAGGTGAAGGTGGTGTACTTCCAGCTGACCATGAATTTTTAAAAGGTTTACGTCAACTCTGTGATGAACATGGTGCTCTACTGATTTTTGATGAAATTCAAACAGGTGTGGGCCGCACAGGTTCACTTTATGCATACATGAACACGGGTGTTACACCAGACATTTTAACAACAGCTAAAGCATTAGGCGGTGGTTTCCCAATTGGTGCAATGATTACCACTGACAAATACGGAAAATTATTTGTAGTTGGTGACCACGGTACAACTTATGGTGGTAACCCATTGGCATGTGCAGTAGCTGGTGCAGTATTTGATTTTATTAATACTCCTGAAGTTTTAGAAGGTGTTAAGCAACGTCATGAACACTTTGTGAAAGGTCTAAATGCCATCAATGCCAAATACGACCTTTTTGAACAAATTCGTGGTCAGGGCATGTTAATTGGCTGTGTATTAAAAGCTGAACATGCAGGTCAAGCCAAGAACATTGTGAATTTAGCTGGTGACGAAGGTTTAATGGCGCTGGTTGCAGGTCCAAATATTGTTCGCTTCACGCCTTCACTGATCATTCCATTTGCAGATATTGATGAAGGTTTACGTCGCTTTGAGCTAGCTTTGGCTAAGTTTTCATTAGAATTGAAAGAGTGCGCATAAATGATGATTATTCGTTATGTCAGAGAAGATGACATTCATGACATTTATAAACTCGCAGAAAAAGCTGGATTTGGTTTAACGTCATTACAACCGCACATGGAACTTTTGAGCGCTAAACTTAAACGTGCCTGCGATACGGTTAAAGGGATTGTGGACAAAGGGGATCAACTTTACCTCTTTGTTCTAGAAGACACAAAAATCAATAAAGTGATCGGACTTTGTGGTATTGAAGTGGCTTTAGGGTTAAGTGAGCCTTGGTACAATTTCCATGTCGGGACACAAGTTCACTCTTCAAAGGAATTGGGGATTTATAAATCACATAAAACCTTGTTTTTGAGTAACGATCATACGACTTGTAGTGAATTATGTACGCTGTTTTTAGACCCTGATTATCGTAAAGATAAGAATGGTAAATTCCTGTCTAAAATCCGCTTCTTGTATTTAGCAGCATTTAGAAACTTATTTGAAAAGAGAATTGTCGCAGAAATGCGTGGTTACTCAGATGCTCAAGGCTATTCACCGTTCTGGGATGCTTTAGGGCATAAATTCTTTGATATTGAATTTACCAAGGCAGACTATCTTAGCGGTACGGGTCAAAAATCATTTATAGCGGAACTGATGCCTCGTTATCCACTATATGTCGATATGTTGCCAGAAGCTGCGCAAAAGGTCATTGGACAAGTCCACCCGAACACATACCCAGCCTACAAGTTATTAGTAGGTGAAGGACTACGTTTTCAGGGCTATGTCGATATTTTTGATGGTGGCGCGACGCTTGAGGCGGATGTCGAAAACTTACGTTCAATTAAAGAAAGTGCTAAAGCACAAGTCGAAATTGTCGCTGAAGTTTTTGAAGGTGCAGAGCCTTACTTGGTTTCAAATGATCGATATCAAGATTTTCGCGGCCTTATGATTCAGCATGATCCTGAAACTGCAGTAGTGAAACTTACGCAAGATCAGGCCAATCAGCTCATGGTGAGTCAGGGTGATCAAGTCCGTATTCTCTCTTTAAACCCAAAGGTCGATGAATTATTTGAAGCCGAAGAGCCATTCTACATTTCAAATGATCAAGATTCACACGGCAGCAAGCTGCAGCAAGATTCTGAGGCTGATGTAAAGAAGCTTTCACAGGAACAGGCGAATCAGCGCAAGGTGAGCCATAGTGCTCAAGCCCGTATTTTGGATTTAACCCCATAGGAGTACTCAGCATGATTCAAGGTAAATTGTACATTCAGGGGCAATGGGTCGAAGGGCAAGGCAGCAACTGGGTTAAAACCGATCCTGTGAGTAATCAAGCTTTGTGGACTGCGCAAGAAGCAACCGCAACTGAAGTAACGCAAGCGACACTGGCAGCACGTAAAGCGTTTCCATTGTGGGCAAAACTGGCGCTTGAAGAGCGAATTGCGGTTGTTCAACGCTTTGCAGAGCTACTTGAACAAAATAAAACGCATTTGGCGCAAGTCATTAGTCAGGAAACGGGTAAGCCATTTTGGGAAACAGTGACTGAAGTTCAGTCAATGATTGGTAAAGTCGCGATTTCAATTCGTGCTTATCATGAAAGAACAGGTTCTAGCAGTACGGCTATGCCGGATGGTGTGGCTTCATTGCGTCATCGTCCGCATGGTGTGCTGGCCGTTTTCGGGCCATATAACTTCCCGGGTCACTTACCAAATGGTCACATTGTTCCTGCCTTAATCGCGGGCAATACGATCGTCTTTAAACCAAGCGAATTAACGCCGTGGACTGCTGAAGAAACCGTTAAACTCTGGCAACAGGCAGGATTACCTGATGGCGTGTTAAACCTTGTACAAGGTGGCCGTAGCACTGGTGAAGCACTTGCAGCAGCATCTCAAATTGACGGATTGTTGTTTACGGGCAGTGCCAATACGGGCTATCACCTCAATAAACAAATGGCAGGTCATCCTGAGAAAATTCTAGCGCTTGAAATGGGTGGTAACAATGCACTCATTATTGACAAGATTGAAGACCTTGATGCTGTTGTGCATTTAGCAATTCAGTCTGCGTTTGTTTCAGCAGGGCAACGTTGTACCTGTGCTCGACGTATTTTGGTGAAACAAGGTGCGGAAGGTGATGCATTTGTTCAGCGCTTGGTTGAAGCTGCAAGTAAATTAGCTGTAGGTGCTTGGAATGCTGAACCACAACCATTTATGGGTGGGGTTATTTCATCACGTGCTGCAGAGCAAATTCTTCAAGCTCAACAACAGCTATTGAGCTTAGGTGCAAAACCTTTGCTTGAAATGAAACGCATTGATCCAAACAGTTCATTACTGACACCAGGTATTTTAGATCTGACTAATGTTGCTGATGTGCCAGATGAAGAAGTATTTGGTCCATTAACCACGATCTATCGCTACCAAGATTTTGATGAAGCTATGCGTATTGCCAACAATACCCGTTTTGGTTTGTCATTTGGACTGGTTTCACCAGATCGTGACTTGTTTGAACGTGTGTTGATTGAAGCGCGTGCGGGCATTGTGAACTGGAACAAGCCATTAACGGGTGCTTCAAGTGCTGCACCATTTGGTGGACTTGGTGCATCAGGCAATCATCGCCCAAGTGCTTACTATGCAGCAGATTATTGCGCATGGCCTATGGCCTCACTGGAAAGTGAACAAGTGCAATTACCGGCAAAATTATCTCCGGGTATTAATTTACAGCACGATTTAATTGAGCAAAAGAAACCTGATTACGTTTAATCCAAAAACGGATCTAGAAAAAGCGAAGGTGTACAGCCTTCGCTTTTTAAATTGCTACAGATACATTGCATATAAATCTATGATATTTATAAAAGAGCAAAAAAATAAGTATAAGATTTAAAGATTTAGTGTTGTGAAAAAATATTTCAGCCCTTTTTTTTTGAGTAAAAAAGGCATAGAGTATTTAGATAACAAAAATCTTCTTAAGGATAAAGAGGAGCCATAAAAATGAATAATACCCAAAAAATACTCAACATCATTTTTTTGTTTGCTGTTGGATTAAACGTGGCTCAAGCTCAAACATCCTCGACACACCCAGATGATGTGAATTCAGGTCTAGGTTCAGAAAACGATCCTATTTCGACAAAATCTTACCGGACTGATCCAGCGACCTTGTCGAGTGCGGCACTCTCTATTGCTTCTATATCGGCATTGGCTCAATTTGAACAAGCCAACAATGAAAAATATGAAAATATGCAAATGCCGCCCGAGATCAAAAATCTTGAAGAAACCAAAATGAATACGGCCGGTTCTGTATTTAAACGCTACAACTATTCACTTACCAGCCGTTCAGCAGATTACAGTTCGAAAACCAATTATTGGTGGAATGCCAGCAATTACAGTTGTATTGCGACAGTCAGCTATAACGGACGTATCAATGCCGTGAGCAAAGTGAGCTCATCCGATTGTCAGTAATTTGAACTGAATGCAGCAATGAAAAGGATGTATCCAATGAATAAACAGCTTATACAAACAGGTTTCATCCTTTTAACTCTGTGCAGTTTTAATACGGCACATGCGATTGATGCGAAATACAGAGCCAAGTTAGAGCAGTCGGGTTGTACACAAATGTCCGAAATGCAGGGCTGTGATATTAATAAAAGCAAAGCCGAAAATGCCAAAGCTGGGTATGGTGCAGAGGTCTATCCGATGCATCATCATCAGAATCACTATCTTTATACGGGGCAGTGGGTGGCAAAAAATGCCAATACCGGTCAAACTGTGGCGACCATACGAGTAGATAATGATGAAAATGTCTGGGTGAATGGACAGAAAGTCACAGCCAAAAAAAGTGATGCAGGCTTAGTCTTTAAACAGGGTTTTATTCAATATACTTTAGAGGGCGGGTCAATGCACAGAAATGCAGGCTATTGGTATGACTCTGATGCACAAACCTCAGGACCCATTCAAATGGAATAAGAAACTGTATTTACTCATTTATTTATTGAAATAAAAAAGACCGATTCATAGACTAGAATCGGTCTTTTTTTAACGCTGATGGATCTGTTTTAACGATTAGTATTTCCAGAACATCTCTTGAATTTGCTTGGCATCATTGGTTTTGGTGAGTGCTAAAGCAGTCAAAATACGGGCTTTTTGCGGATTTAAGTCATGTGCCGCAATCCAACCATATTTATCATCAGGCTGTTCGGCATTTCGAATAATGAAACCTTGTGCTACACGTGATGAACGGACAATTTGGATGCCTTGTTCATCATGCAGTTTTCTGACTTCAGGTACGAGGTAATTTGCCATAGAACCATTACCCGTGCCTGCATGAATAATCGCTTTAACGCCTGCTTTGGCAAACGCTTGGTATGCATCCGGCATCATAGAATCTGAACCATAGACAATTTGCACGCTAGGTAAAGCATCACCCTGAATTTTCTCAATATTAAATTCAGAATTATTGGTATGTTTTTTTACAGAACTTCTGAACCAGTACGGCTTGCCTTCAACCAAAGTCCCTAAAGCTCCCCATTGGCTGACAAAAGCATTGGTATGAATATTAATGCCTTTGGTCACATCTCGTGCAGCAAAAATCGAATCATTCATTAACACCATTACGCCTTTGTTTTTAGCTTCATCAGAAGAGGCCAAAGCAACAGCGCTATATAGGTTTAATGGGCCATCTGCAGACAAGGCCGTCGATGGTCGCATAGAGCCTACTAACACAATGGGTTTATCCGTATGTACCACTAAATTCAGGAAAAAAGCGGTTTCTTCCATGGTATCGGTACCATGGGTAATGACGACACCATTGACAGAAGGTTTCTTCACTAAATCATTAACTTGACGCGCTAAAGATAACAATTCTTTGTCTGTAATACTTTCAGATGCAACTTGCAGTGCCTGAATGCCTGTCACATTTGCCAGATCATTCACTTGCGGCACAGCTTTGATCAGTGCATCAACAGGAACTTTTGCCGCGCTATAGGTTGCACTATTGGTTGAACTTGCGCCTGCACCAGCAATGGTTCCGCCCGTTGCGACCACTACGACATTATTTTTTGCGTAAAGTGCTGTGGAAGATGCCAAAAGGGTGAGTGCCAAGCCGCATGATTGGAGAGTTTTACTTATCATTAACCAGATCCTAGTTCTTAAATTCCATTAACAACAATGTTTGATGTGTACAAACATTAACAATATTTAAGTTTCTTTCACGAATAGCGTCATTGGCATTTTGTATATTTTCTTAACAATCTCCATGCAAAATTTGCATAGAAAAATACTTTTTTGCATTTTTAATTTTGATCAACTTTCGTTAGATTCTGCCAACACCCCTAAGCTAAATGGATATTTGGCTTGGATGGAACAAAATCATAACATCTTATAAAACAATAAGATGTTTTTATCGATTTTAGGGTATTAAAAGGAAATTTTTATGGATCAGAAAAAACTATTAAAATTTATTCTAGTTGCGATGGTTTCTGGAATATTAGTTGGTTGGCTTTTTCATAGTAATTTGAGTACTACTCAAGCTGAAAATATCGCGTCATATTTTAAAATTCTTACAGACATATTCTTAAGATTAATTAAAATGATCATTGCACCATTGGTTTTTGCAACGATTGTTTCTGGGTTAATCTCAATGGGTAAATCATCATCTTTAGGCTCAATTACGCTTAAAGCCATGAGTTGGTTTATTGGTGCATCTCTCATTTCTTTGCTGTTAGGCATGGGCATGGCAAACCTACTTCAACCTGGTGCAGGAATGAATCTTCCAATTCCTACAGCTCCTGTTGATGTTGGTGTCAGTGCAACCAGTTTAAATATACAGACCTTTATTACGCATATTTTCCCAAAAAGCTTTGCTGAAGCGATGGCGAATAACGAAATCTTACAGATTTTAGTATTCTCGATTTTCTTTGGTTCTGCTTTAGCTTACGTGCATCATCAACAAGATGAAGGTGATACGGTTATTGCAAAAATTATTGATGAATTATGCCGTATCATGTTCCGTATTACCGATTACGTGATGACGTTTTCTCCTATTGCTGTTTTCGCGGCAATCGCTTCTGCGATTACCTTAAAAGGCCCACAAATCATTATCGACTATAGTGTTTTTATAGGCGAATTTTATGCGAGTCTTTTCATTCTTTGGGCTGTGATTATTACCGTTGGTTATCTCTTCCTGAAAAAAGATGTCTTCCGTTTACTCAAGACTGTTCGTGAACCAGCAGTATTAGGTTTTGCAACAGCAAGTAGTGAATCTGCTTATCCAAAACTTATGACTGCCTTGGAAAAGTTTGGTGTACCAAAGCGTATTACGAGCTTTGTATTACCATTAGGCTATTCATTTAACCTTGATGGATCAATGATTTACATGTCTTTTGCGGTATTATTTATTGCTCAAGCGTATAACATTGATTTAAGTATCTCCCAACAAATCTTGATGTTACTGACGCTAATGATTACCAGTAAGGGTATTGCAGGTGTGTCTCGTGCATCGTTGGTGGTCATTGCTGCAACATTAGCAATGTTTAAACTTCCTGAAGCTGGTATCTTGTTGATTCTTGCAGTGGATCACTTCTTAGACATGGGGCGTACAGCAACCAACATTATTGGTAATAGTGTCGCAACAGCGGTCATTGCTAAGACTGAAAGTCATAAAGTTGAAGAAAGCGAAACGGCGTTGGTTCAACCCCTTATTCCGAATGAGCAAAAGAATTCTCTCTAAGTCTTGAACTCCCGCAAGATAATAAAAAAGCATCACTTTATGTGGTGCTTTTTTAGTTGCGAAATTAAAAACGTGCTGCTGTAATCTTCTTTATATTAATTAGGGAGAACGAGGTATTCTGCATGTTCAGGTGCTTCGTTTATTGAATTTAGGCGCATCAATTTGTAAGTAGACCCAATTTTTATGCGTATACAAGTTCAATAGGTTCTGAGTTCCAGACCATCTTAACCAGATATTAAAACCAGTAAATCTCAGAGAGGATAATGGTCATCCCATTACTTTTTCGATGGCAATATCACTAATGTGTGCTTGATCTTTGTAATGCGACTCTAATAAGACCACCAGTTCTTTTGCTCTTTTTTCCGAATAGAAACAATTTCCCTGACTTAAATCATCTAACCATTCTTGTAACGATCCAAGCACCGTCTGCTTTCCATGCCGAGTACCGTAATAGACAATTACCCCCGACTTTTTAGCTTTAATGATGAAATTCGACATAAGGAATATCCTAAGTCAGATGGTGGTTCAGTGACGAATGTGAACACTTAGAGCAAGCTTTAGCATAATTTATCACGTGATCATCCACAAAATCTCGAGTTTATGCGCTTTCCTTGACGATAGTGCGACGTGCTTAGCTTTATTTTTTTCGCAATCACTGAAGTATAAAAGAACTCCATCTCCAATACAGAATATTATTTTGAAAAAATATTGAAATTTAAATTAAATCAAAAAATTAACTGTAAAGATGTTTTTTTAGTTCTGATATCGCCCAGCTATATATCTCGTGATTTTGCTTGTATTGAAATTTTATTTAATGATTCAAATAGCAACCGCATATTTTACCCCATGTCGAGCTTTCGCTAGACCTAATACAGACTAAGGGTCAGTCAGGTTTGCTAGATATAATCATAGGGTTTGTCTATCGGAGATGACTTAAACCGTGTGTATAGATCCAATGTATCGAATACAGATAAAAAAGCATGCCACATTTAGACTCTGGCGGTGTTATAAAACAGTGTTTTGACTAGCGCAAACATAATGCTTAATGAGCTTATGCGGATTTCAAAATAAGGAGGGCTGATTAACTTTTTATCCGTCATCGTGTAAGTAGCAGCAATGCCATTTAAAGCTGAATTGAGTCTGTATGCTGAAATTTATAATGACATCAATGGAAAAGCTCAGAAGTTAAATGAAAGGCGCTTAACTTCTGAACAAGATTGACTATTTTTTGACAATCAGAACCAATTTCCCCACGTGTTGACCTTGGTTTAAAAACTCATGTGCTTGGCGTGCTTGCTCAAGATCAAAGGATTTAAATAACAACGGTTTTAATTGTCTTTTTGAGATTAAAGGCCAAACCTGTGCTTGAAGGGCAGCCATGACCTCGGCTTTTGCCTCTGAAGATTGAGAACGTAGTGTTGCTCCCGTATGGGTCAGGCGTTTTGCAAGCATCGGGAAAATATTCACTTTTTCAGCGAGTCCTTTTAACACACCGACCTGTAAAATTGTGCCATTCATTGCTGCAACTTCATAATTTCGTTGAATATAATCACCTGCGATGATATCTAAAACGAAATCCACACCTTTGCCATCGGTATGCTTTTTGACTTCTTCAACAAAATCTTGTTCTTTATAGTGAATCGCAACATCTGCACCAAGTTCTAAACTTGCTTTTTGATGAGTTGCACTCGATACTGTCGTAAAAATCTGAGTTGCGCCAAATGCTTTGGTGAGCATTGTTGCAGTCGTTCCAATTCCAGACGTCCCACCATGAATCAAGATAGAACTGTTTGGGCGAAACTTGGCATGTTGAAACAAATGCGACCATACCGTCATAAAGGTTTCAAGTAAAATCCCACCTTCAACCAGAGTTAATCCTTCTGGAATAAAAAGCACATTGTCTTGCTGTGCAACCACATACTCGGCATAACCGCCACCTTGAACCAAAGCACAAACTTCATCACCTGCTTTAAACTTCTGAACAGATTTACCTACTTGTTTCACGATGCCTGAAACTTCAAGGCCGGGAATATCTGTGACACCGGGAGGCGGGGCATATAAACCTTGACGTTGCATCACATCGGGACCATTAATGCCCGCGGCAACAACTTCAATTAGCACACCATCATCCGTTAACTCTGGTATGTCTCGTTCGCTTAAGCGAATCACTTCAGGGCCGCCAGCACCATTAAAAGTAATGCATTTCATCAAGGTTTCCTTATGAAAATTGAGGGGTTTTTATTGGATGTGTAAATTGAAAACGCAGAAGGCATGGGATTCTAGGGCGAGTGAATCCCATGCAGATTTGATTAGTGCGTGGTTTTGTTCTTGCCTAAAGTCATGCGCAACGCAAAGTCCATAAATTTTCCAAAAGGCGCTTGCAGTAAACTCGGTAAATTCCATCGCCCTTGGTCAAACACCCCTTTGGCATGACTCATAGAACGGAAGCCTTCTATGCCATGATAAGCCCCCATACCACTAGGACCGACACCACCAAAGGGTAAATCATCCTGCGCTACGTGAATGATGGTGTTGTTAATACCAACATTTCCTGAAGTTGTGCGCCGAAGCAATTTTTTGCAATCTGCATCGTTTTCACCAAAATAGTACAGCGCAAGAGGACGTGGACGCGCATTGATATACTCAATGACCTCATCAATATTCCGATATGTCCGGACAGGAAGAATTGGACCAAAGATTTCTTCTTGCATAATGGCATCATCGTCTTTTGCACCCACAACAAGGGTTGGTGCAATGGTCCGAATACGACCACTAGCGGATTCTGGCTTAGCCCCCATTTCAATTACGCGTGCGCCGTGCTCTCGTGCATCATCAAGCAAGCTTTGCAAACGAGCATAATGCCTCTCATTGACGATGGAGGTATAGTCTTGGCAATCTGGACCATTCGGATAGAAACGCGTCACGGTTTGATTGAACTGTTGAATAAAAGCGTCTAAATCATCTTCATGTACCAGTGCATAATCTGGTGCAACACAGGTTTGCCCCGCATTCGATAACTTTCCGTAGGCGATACTACTCATTGTTCGGTGATTAATCTTGCCCCGCGCGACAATGACTGGACTTTTGCCCCCTAACTCTAGGGTTAAAGGAACAAGGTGCTCACTGGCGGCTTTCATCACTTTCCGACCAACAGGGGTACTCCCTGTAAAGAGTAAATGATCAAAAGGAAGCGCACTGAACTCCGCACCAACTTCAGGACCACCTAAGATGACCGCTACCTCATCACTCGAAAATGTTGCAGCAAGCATGCGATGAATCACCTCACTGGTTCGAGGGGTTAATTCAGACGGTTTAAGCATGGCACGATTACCCGCAGCCAATGCGGTCGCTAATGGAATTAAGGTTAAAGAAATTGGATAATTCCAAGGCGCCATCACACCAATGATTCCTTTAGGCTGGTACTCTACATATGCCTTGGCCGATCGATAAAACCAGCTGACATGACGGCGTTCGGGTTTCATGAAACGGCGGAGTTTCTTGCTCAGATAGTCAATTGACTGAACAACCCCAACCAGTTCCATCACATCTGTTTCATGATGAGAACGATGCCCAAAATCTGCACTGACCGCCTTTTGTAACTCGCTACGATATGCAATGACTACATCACGTAATTTTTTCAGATTTGCTTTTCGTTGAGCGAGAGTCGGAGGCTCTTCAGTGAAGAATGCTCGACGCTGTTGATTGAGTATCTCAGCGGCAGCTGTCGGGTTGATTGGATGTGAAGCGTTCATCTTTCACCTCATGGGACGTATCTATGAAAATGGTTTTATTCAGATTTCTTGGAAAACTAAACCTGCATGGCGTGTTAATCGCTGAATAAAACGGTCATCAAACATGGTCGCTGGTGTCCAGAAACCACCACCACGACCGACTTTTTCCCCATCTTTCACATGATCAAGTGCAAGACTAATCGCGGCTTGACCGAGCATTTTCCCTGTAGAGCCATAACCTGGATCACGATCCCCCATCACTTTGACTCTTAAACTCTGACCATCATTGGTTTTGCCGAAAAAGCGTAAATCAAAACGACCCGAACGCTGCTGTTCAGGTGTAGGGCCTTCACCCGGTTTGGGCAATACATAGCGCTCCATGAGTTGGCTAATCGGTTTATTGATAGCAGCTAACATGAATGCACTCAGACCAGCGACCATACCAAGCGCCTTTAAACGGCCATTGATGCCAGTGCCGGTTAAAATTGCTTCGTTGTAACTAAAGTTAGATCCATACGCATTTCCAGATAAGGCATTAGAACGATGCACGACACGTTCATTTACTGCCGCCATTACAAAAGGGGCAATCCAAGCATTAAAATCAGGATCGAGTTTTGCCGTTTTTATAAAATCTTGCTGCTGTGTGAAAGAGTGACCTTTCGGACAAATAAAATAAGGATTGACCAGCTCTTTTTTTAACACGGGATCAGCGGCAGCTTCTTGAATCACGTTGATCAAGCTTGCAACGGTTCCACCAGATGCACCACCTTTTAAGGTTTTTACGCGCATTTTGACTTGGGTGGCAGGCACACCAAATTGTTTTAAGGCCTGCTGTTGTAGAAAATAAACCCCCATATCCGATGGGACAGAATCAAAACCACAACAATGAACAATCCGCGCACCAGATTGCTGCGCTTGCGTTTCATATTTTTCGATCATTTTCTTAATCCACTGGGTTTCTCCCGTGAGATCACAATAATCCGTGCCATTTTCAACACAAGCTTTGATCAGTGGTTCACCATAAAGCGCATAAGGTCCAACTGTAGACACAACCACACGCGTGTTTGTACAGAGGGCTGTCAAATCTGCATCACTGCCAGCATCGGCAATCAAGATGGGGAGGTTTTCACCTAGAGCACCTAAGGCATGCTTCAGCTCTTCTAACTTACTCTTTGAACGTCCTGCAATTGCCCAGTTCAACTTTTCATCTTGTTGTGCAAAATATTCCGCGAGATATTGGGTGAGAATTTGCCCGACAAAACTGGTTGCACCAAAGACCACAAGATCATAGTTTGCTTTTTTCATTCGCGATTATCCTTTTTTATTTATGACTATAAATTACAAAACTTTGGGTAAATGCAGCACAACCTGAGCATCTTGTACGACATCTAAGCGTAAAATTTTTGAAGCGCCAAGCTGATTTAAAAGTTGGCTGACTGGCCCCCCATGACGGACCAATTCTACATTTTTGGGGAATAGTTTTTGCGCGAAAGTCAGCGTATTTGACTGAACGAGTGTTTGATGCCATTGTACCATCGACCTGATGCAACATGGTGGCTTCACTCATGCGAGACTCGGAGTTCACATGTTTTAATTTGGGGGTTGGCGTGCTTAAACTTAAATCAGGATTACCAGATGTATCTTTTAAATCGGCGTAGATCTGTTTGGGATTTATATCTACATTAATTTCGGTTAACCATTTGGGGAGCTGATAACCATATACACCGCGAACCCGAGCAATTTCAGTATCTACAGGCAAAGCTAAAACATGTGCATAAAAACGACGCTGACGAATTGAATTCAGCAACTCTAAAGCATTCGGTCCTTTGGCATTCGGTTTACGCACAACAATGGCCACGGAGACTTCGTTATAAGGATCATTATCACAAACTGCATAACTAAAGAAGGTCACTGCGACCAACCCATATCCCGGAAATGCTTGTAGCGGCTCTAAAGGGGCAGGGAGTTTTTTTCTCAGTTGCTTTAACGGCGCTACCATGAGCACTTGTACATTACTGCTACGATAATAAAAATTTGGTGCCCAGACTGGACCTACGCGAGATTCCACCATGTGCTTTGGAATTTTACGGAAAAAATCAATATTTCCCGCAGCAGGATCTTGAGCGACTTCATCTAGGTTGGGGTTCATTCTAAAGCGATCGTAATAACCACCTTTGGGGACTTTGACTTTCTGTTGGCCAAATTCAACTTCAGTGAACTGTTTTTTTGTATTCATGTCCGTCAACCTTCACATTGATAAATCACCCAAGAGATTAGCGATGTTGTACTAGCGCTCCTGAGTTGGTTGAATCACTATAAGTTTAAAGTCAACTTTAATGTCAAGTATCAAAATCTAAAATTTTTAAAATAGAGAATGTTTTGGTTAAGAGAATGTAAAGAAAATAAAGGTTTAAATGCCAATTAAAAAATTAAATCCTTTTATTTTCAGTTATCTAGTCTAATTTTTTCAATTTCTGCTGGCATGCTAATTTACAATTTTACCATCTAACGAAGACCAAAAGCATTGACCTTAAAGTGAGCTTTAATCTTAGTATAATGGAGCTATTAATAAGGATAGTATTTTAATAACACACATTAATTAAAACATAGACACCCCCTCTAACGTGTAAATCTTACACAGGAGAAACAAACATGGCATTTGTCACAACGAAAGATGGTGTAGATATTTTCTATAAAGATTGGGGACCTCAAGATGCTCAAGTCCTTTTTTTCCATCATGGATGGCCACTCAGTTCAGATGACTGGGATACTCAACTCTTATTCTTTTTAAATGAAGGTTTTCGCGTTGTCGCACATGATCGTCGTGGACATGGCCGTTCGAGTCAAGTCTGGGACGGTCATGACATGGACCATTATGCGGATGATGTTGCAGCAGTGGTACAGCACTTAGGTCTAAAAAATGTGATTCACATTGGCCACTCAACAGGTGGAGGTGAAGTTGCCCATTATATCGCTCGTCATGGCGAGGAAAATGTCGCTAAAGCCGTATTGGTGAGTGCGGTTCCACCGATAATGGTCAAAACCGAAAATAATCCAGATGGTTTACCTAAAGAAGTTTTTGATGATTTACAAAATCAGCTCTTTAAAAATCGCGCTGAATTTTACTATAACGTACCTGCAGGGCCTTTTTATGGCTTCAATCGAGAGGGTATTGAACCCTCAGAACCGATTATTTGGAACTGGTGGCGCCAAGGGATGATGGGTGGGGCCAAAGCGCATTATGATGGCATTGTGGCATTTTCACAGACCGACTTTACTGAAGATCTTAAAAAAATCTCAGTCCCTGTCTTGGTTATGCATGGCGATGATGACCAAGTGGTTCCTTATGAAAATTCGGGTGCTTTAGCTGTAAAACTGGTGCAAAACGGAACGCTGAAAACATATCCAGGCTTTTCTCATGGCATGTTAACCGTCAATGCCGAGGTGATAAACCCTGATTTATTGGCCTTTATTCGATCCTAATCCTGAGTTCACTTTAAAGTAAAAAGAAAAATAGAAGCCTATGTGCTTCTATTTTTTGCTTTAAAGAAAAAATTATTTAATAAAAATAATTGGTTACATAGAAAATAAAAAATAAGAGATAAAACTTATTGACATTAAAGTAAGCTTTAATCTTAAAGTGAACTCATACCCAATGAGGACACGAAAATGAAAGTGTTTGAAAAATTAGTTTTCCCAAATGGCTCAAGTATCCCTAACCGCATTGCTAAAGCAGCAATGGAAGAGAACATGGCGGATTTAAACCATGCGCCATCTGAAGAATTAATGCGTTTGTATCAAGCTTGGGCCGAAGGCGGTGTTGGACTGATCATTACAGGCAATGTAATGGTGGATCGCCGTGCGATGACAGGACCGGGCGTCGTCGTATTGGAAGACGAAAAGCACTTAGACACCTTTAAACGCTGGGCTCAAACGGGTCGTGCTAAAGGTGCTCAAGTTTGGTTGCAGATCAACCATCCTGGTCGCCAAATGCAATCTAACTTGGGGCAGGCAACATGGGCACCTTCAGCAATTCCACTAGATTTAGGCAAAATGTCAGATCGCTTTAATACTCCGATTGAAATGACGCAAGACATGATCAAAGAAGTGATTCAACGTTTTGCCAATACCGCACGTTTAGGTGAAAAAGCGGGTTTTACAGGGGTTGAAATTCATGCTGCACACGGCTATTTATTAAGCCAATTTCTATCTCCCCTGAGCAACAAACGCCAAGACCAATGGGGCGGTTCATTAGAAAACCGAGCGCGGATCTTAATTGAAATTGTTAAAGCCGTCCGTGCTGTGGTTTCAGCTGAATTTACTGTAGCCGTTAAGCTAAATTCAGCTGACTTTCAACGGGGGGGCTTTAGTGCCGAAGATGCTCAGCAAGTGGTCAAAATGTTAAATGAATTGCCTGTGGACTTGGTTGAATTATCGGGGGGGAGCTATGAAGCACCCGCCATGCAGGGTCAGGCACGTGATGGTCGAACCCTAGCCCGTGAAGCTTATTTCTTAGAGTTTGCCCAAGAAATTCGTAAAGTGGCCAAAATGCCTGTAATGGTGACAGGGGGCATCCGTCGTAAACAAGTTGCTGAACAAGTAATTGAAAGCGGTGTGGATATGGTCGGCATTGCAACTGCATTAGCGATTGATCCAAACTTACCCAATGCTTGGAAACAAGGTCAAAATGTTGCACCAGAGCTCAAGCCAATTACTTGGGAAAATAAAACTTTGGCTTCGCTTGCCAATATGGCGACCGTGAAATTTCAGTTGCGTAAACTTAGTATTGGCAAAGCACCAAATCCAAAAGTTTCACCGTTATGGGCATTAATCTTACAACAAGCGGCCATGGCGCGTCGTACCCGCCAATATAAAAGTCGTATGCGTGACTATGCATTAGCATCATAAAAAAGGTTAGATATGACAGAAAACAACAAGAAATGGATGATATACGGTGCAAATGGCTATACGGGCGAGTTAATCGCCCGTAAAGCTGTGCAGCAAGGTTTAACACCTATATTGGCTGGACGTAATACCACAAAAGTGCATACGCTCGCGCAAGAGCTAGGACTTGAGTTCAAAGCTTTTGCTTTAGATGATCTTGAACAGGTCAGTGAACAACTCAAAGACGTTGCACTTGTGATGCACTGCGCAGGACCATTTTCCGCAACCTCTAAACCAATGATGCTCGCGTGTTTAAAGGCAGGAGCACATTATCTCGACATTACGGGTGAAATTGCAGTATTTGAACTCGCACAATCCTTAAATAGCCAAGCGCAACACGCCAATATGGTACTTTGTCCTGGTGTGGGTTTTGATGTCATCCCTACAGATTGCGTCGCGGCAACACTTAAACAAGCCATGCCTGATGCAACACATTTAGCATTAGGATTTGACTCAAAGTCAGGTTTTTCACCGGGGACAGCAAAAACCAGTACCGAGGGAATGGCTGAAGGTGGAAAAATCCGCAAGAATGCGAAGATTACTAAGGTTGCATTAGCCCATCATGTACGCAAAATCAACTTTGGCGATGGTGAAAAAACGGCAATGAGTATCCCTTGGGGAGACGTTTCAACTGCATTCTATACCACGGGTATTCCGAATATTGAGGTCTTTGTTCCAGCAACGCCTAAAATGATTGCTGTGGCAAAAATGTTGAACTATATTCGTCCATTGTTAAAGCTTAAATTTATACAGCATATGATTAAAGCAAGGATTAGCACCTCCGTGGTTGGACCAGATGAGTCCATTCGTGCCACACTCCCAACGTATGTCTGGGGTGAGGTCAGAAATACCCAAGGACACACGAAAACAGCGAGAATACAAACGGATAATACCTACAGTTTAACGATCAGTGGTTCGCTTATGGTCATTCAGTATTTACTGAAAAATACCGTTCAGGGCGGGACATATACACCTGCGAAATTGATGGGTGCTGATTTGGTTACGAAAATTCCGGGTTCAGGCTCATTAACAATTTCGTAAAGATTAAGATGACTAATTAAAGGCCAACGATGGATGTTCAGTCGTTGGCTTTTTTATAAATTATGCATGCTTATAATTTATAGCCAATCTCAAATGAAAATCAGGTTAAATTTCTATAACCCTGCTCATCCAGCAGACATCCAGATAGGCCTCCCTTTTTAAGATGCACTGAAATGATCGTAGTGTAACGGAGGGCTGCTAAAACAGAGGATGAAGTTATGGTTTTATTTTACTGGCATTATTTTTTCATAAAAAAAATGGACTGGTGTTGTCTATTCAAACTTGAAACAGAGCATTAAATAAGATTAAAACAAACCCCTCCAACATATTCAATTTTAAAAGTTTAACGGTTATAGATCTATCAAAATACCGATTTAAGGCAATAAAAAATAGCCCCTTTAAATAAAGAGGCTATAGTGTTTGAGCGAGATTAGTTTTTCTTAGCTACTTTAACCTTATCTAAAGAGGTATAGGGAACTGGCATATTCAGTGCTAGTTGTGCATCTTTAACCACATCGAAACGTAAAATTTTGGCTGCACCAAGCTCATCCAGCAATTGACTCAAAGGACCGCCATTTCTGGTCAGTTCAACATGCTTCGGAAATAACGTTTGTCCATATGTCAGTGTGTTGGATTCGACAGAGGTACTGTGCCATTTACCATCAACAAGTTGATACATGGTTTTCGTCTCAATCCGTGACTGAGGTTGGACTGTTTTCAGCGTTGGCAATGCTGCTGTCAGGCTGAGGTCAGGTGTTCCATTTGTATTGAAAATTTGCGCTTGAACCTGCTTTTCACCGATGTTGAGATCAATTGCAGTCAACCATTTGGGTAATTGATAACCATACACGCCACGCACACGAGCGATTTCGGTATCTACAGGTAATGCCAGTACATGACCATAATACTGATGCGTGCGCATCGAGCTGAGTAATTCAGTGCTATTAAAATGATGTGCACCCGGTTGACGTACAACAACCGCAACAGAGACTTCATCATAAGGGTCTACATCGCCGACAGCATAGGCAAAGAAGGTGAGAGAAACCAAACCGTACCCCGGAAAAGCTTGTAAAGGCTCGAGTGGCGCAGGTAGTTTGGCTTTTAATTTAGCAATAGGCGCTAACATTAAGACTTGCACATTACTGGTACGATAATAAAAATTTGGCGACCAGACCTTACCCACGCGTGTATCGACCAGCTGTTTAGGAATTGTACGGAAGTAATCAATATTGCCCGCAGCCGGGTCTTTGGCTACTTCATCTAGATCGGGATTCATACGGAATCGATCATAATAGCCACCTTTAGGCACTTGAACCTTATACGGTCCAAATTCCACCGTGGTCGTTTGCTTGGCATTATCCACCGCACCAAGATGAGCATCCTCGGCTTGAGCTGATAAGCTGATCAACAAGCCGATGGAGATCGCGGATGCCGTACGGCGTAAATTAAGATTGTTGAACATCATCATGTTCCTCCTATTAACCTTAATCAAATGCTAAGATTAAAGTAAGCTTTAAGGTCAAGTGTTTTTTGAGGAGGAAATGAAATAAGATGAATAGAATAAAGAAAGATTGAAATCAGACAGATAATAAAAAGGTCAGACGTTATAAATCCGACCTAGATGAAGACAATGAGCTTTAATTGATGCTGTTTAAGCGTGCCACAACGGCTTGTGCAATTTCTTTGTTGGACTGAGGGTTTTGACCAGTAATAATTCGATCATCCGAAACCACATACGAGGTAAACGGTAAAAATGCACGTTGATATTTAGCACCGCGTGCAATTAAGCCATCTTGAAGTGAAAAAGGGACTTGCGACTTGACTCCAGATAAGGTCTCTTCAATATTGGCAAACCCTGTCACTGTTCTGCCAGCAATTAAAGATTGACCATGAGCATCTTGCAAAGCTAATAATCCGCCCACACCATGACAGACAGCAGATACCACGCCACCTTGCTGATAGATTTTTTCACTAATATGCTTTAACGCAAGGTTATTGGGGAAATCCCACATGGTGCCATGCCCACCCGTGTAATAAATCGCTTTATAGTCGGATGGTTCAATTGCAGTTGCTGCGAGTGTGGTTTTTAAGCGCAGCATAAATTGAGGATCGGCTAAATGCGCTTTTGCAGATTGATCCATATACACAGGTTTCAAACTACGCTCATCGAGAGGAATAGCACCCCCTTGGGGACTGACAAAATCCATTTCATAACCAGCCGTCTGTGCAACATCATAAAAATGCGTCAATTCAGTCAGCCATAAACCCGTTGTATCTGTTCGCGTTGGGTAGGCTGAGTGATTGGTCATCACCACCAGAATTTTGCCGAGAGATTGACGATCTCCGACTTGAGCAGTCTCGGTAGCATGAACTGAGTTGCTTATAACGAATAGCATTAAAACCGAGATTAACCACGTTTGAATATTCCCACTTTTAAACATGACAGGCTCCTCTATATCACCTGTGGCCTATGCTATGCTTAAAGTCTACTTTAAGGTCAATCTGTTTTTGTTGGGAAAATTAAAACTTGGATAGGGCTAAATTCGAGAAAAATCATGAATTCTTTTCATTTTCATAATAGAGATTTAATAAGCGTTGGGCATTTTCTTCACAGGTGATTTCATCAGGTTTTTTATTGATGGCATCAATCATAGTGCGCAAGTTTTGTTTGCTCATCGCTAATTTTTGCTCAAGATCCTCAATATCCTTAATTTTGCTTTCAAGAATATTAATCAGCACATCGTGATTCCAAGTTGAGACATTGGAAGGTAAAAAAGCTTTAATCTCAGCCAAGGAAAAACCAACTTGTTGTGCCTGTTGAATTAAAAAAAGCTGTTTGAGATCATTTTCACTATATTCTCTATAGCCATTTGACTTGCGTTTTGCTTTAGGCAGTAGCTTAATCTGTTCATAATAACGAATGGTCGGGGTACTCAACCCACTTTGTTTGGATAATTCGCTAATGTTCATTTGACTCAATTCCGCTCGACATTCAAGCTAACTTTAGGCTTGTGCTAAATAAAAAGCAAGATGCTTTTGCTTCGAGTGTAATTGCGATGACTCCTCCAACTTGAGTAATACTAAGCAACTGAGTCGGAGAAAAACACTTCTGATTAATTCAAAATCTCAAATAAACATTTAACAAATCAGTAGGAGTCTATACTCACCCTCTTGCTCTATGGGCGCGCGATGCACACAAGGTAAAACCTGTTGCGTGGGATGATCTACTGCCAAGCGCCAAAGATGACCTTTGCCTAAATTCACAGGGGTGGCTTCGGCTTTAGCCTGATAGTGCAAATCAAAGAAATATTCTTCCAAAAAAGTTTCAAATTCTGCTTCGGGACCATCATGCAACTCTTTGAGTTTCTCTCGGATTGCTGGGATCAAAATCTTTTGCTGAACCTGATCATTCGGCAGAATCTCACTGGCAGAACCATGATAGGTACAGAGAAATGTATCCGTTTCAATCGGTGAGCGATCAACGTGATAGGAATACACATCGGTAGAAATGAAATCGAGTTCGTCATCGCGCTCATAGCATTTCAGTAGATTTAGACAGGGGGATGCGCCAAAATCAGTTAATAACTGGATGTCACTTAAAATAATTGCTCGTGCTTGATGACCTGCTTCTGAGAGTTGCAGGGCCAAAAGATCGTCAACCGACACTTCGGTAATATTTTCTTTTAACTGAAGTTTAGCCACAATTTCTCGAAAATCACCCGCCAAATTTCTATACCAGCAAATCGCATTCATTTCGCCGTGAAAATTCGAATTTACGAGTTCAGAAAAAGTAGAGACCACGCTAATTTGAGCGTTGTCATTAAAAGCATGGGGCATATTTGATTTAAAGCAATAAGGCACGATGCTTAATTATATACGCTGAGCATGCAGATGGCGAAATCTAGCAGATGCCTTTGACGTTAAGTAATTCACTGCTGTTATATTTTTCCTTGAAAAACTGTACCTACACTTCCCAGATCTGACGCTTAAAATATTCATTCAAGATCAGTGATGGGACGTAGTGATGGATTTTTTATTTAAAAAAAATAAGGCATGGTTTGTATTCTTTATCATCACGGCCTATTCATTTCTAGGGTTTTTCATTGGTTTTATCATCTGGGAATATGTTTTACAGTGAAAATTAATATCAATAAAACAATAAACTACAACCCACAAAGTGCATTTTGATTGGATGTTGTGTTATGCAAAACATGCGGGCTTAAATTTGCCAGACATAGAGCTATCGCGATGATCAATATCGCTACTACATTTCCGCAATTTGTTTAATTAAGAGATCCAAAGCTTGAGTGATATTTTCATTCATTTCAAAGGAACAATTAATGCGAATGTGGTTCTGCTTTTTATTCTTACGATAAAACAGCATGCTTGGAGCAATACCAATCCCATTCTGAATCATTTTTTCATAAATGTGACTGCTGTCTATATGTTCAGGCAGTGTCACCCAAAGAAAATAGCCAGAAGGATAATAATGCACGCTACAATTTTCGGGTAAGTGATGGCTGAGATATTGATGATATTGATTTTTAAGTCGTTTTAAGGTGGTACGCAGATCCTTTAAATGTTTTTCATAATGACGGTGTGAAAGATAGTCCACCAGTGCATTTTGAATAAAGGAGTTGACCGAGATGGTGCTCATCAATTGCAAATGCTGAACATGTTCAGAAAATTTCCCCGCATAGACCCAACCGACACGAAAACCTGCCCCCAATGTTTTGGAAAATGAAGAACAATGCAGCACTAAATTGTGCTGGTCATAATATTTCATCGACAGCGGCTTTTTTTGATCATAATAAAGCTCTTCGTAGACATCATCTTCAATCAAATAAATGTCATGCTGATGCAGCAGTTTCGCCAGCTCAAATTTAATTTCATCACTGACGGTAAAACCAATTGGATTATGGCTGTTCAGCATCAGTAAACAGACTTTGATGGGATAGCTGCTAATGGCTTTTTTAAAGGCTTCCAGATCTAATCCATGTTCAGGATGTTCTGGAATAGTAATGACTTTTAAACCCAGATTTTCCGCAGCTTGCCATGCACCATAAAACACCGTTTCTTGCAGGAGAATGTAATCACCGGCTTGAGTCATGGCTCTTAAAGACAGATTTAATGCGTCCAGACCACCTGACGTAATCACAATATCCGAAGGATCCGTCGGAATGCCTTGCATGCAGTAGCGTTGCGCAATCAGTTTTCTTAGCTCGTAGTTGCCTGGGGGTAAGCTGGGCATCTGCTCATAACCCACGCGGTATTTGGCCTGTTGCGCCAAAGTCTGCATCAGTTTTGCTGAATAAAGCAGCTGGCTATTCGGGAAAGCACTCCCCAAAGGGATAATTTTTTCCGATTGAATCGATTTTAAATATCTAAAAACAATGGAGTTAATTTCGATTTTGTCATTCACAATGACTTTTTTTGCAAGCGCCATTTGCACAGGATTTTCGGCAATGAAGTAGCCTAATTTTTCTTTAGAATAAATTAGTCCTTGTGCCTCCAACTCCTGATAGGCATTCATTACCGTCATTAAGCTAAACCCTGAAATCTCAACTTGCTGTCTTAAAGAGGGAAGTTTCTCATGGGCTTTCCACGTCCCAGTTTCAATTAAATGCTTAAGACTTAAGGCCAGTTGTTCTGATTTATACATACAGTGTCATGCTCATAGGGGAAAGGGATAGCAGCCATTGCACTGCTATCCAAATTTTTATTAAGTCCGTTTTTAATAGGCTAGACGCAGTAGCAGTCTAAAAAAACCAGCAATTAAGCCAAGGGTCAGAAAACCAAAACACCATAATAATATGAACCATGCAGTGGGGCTCAAACGATTGTGTATTTTTTTCATCAGGGTCACCTTGCTTAATGATAGCCTTCATCACCAATACGGACTTTGTCACGGAATACCCAGTAAGATAAAAAGGTATAAGTCAGAATAATTGGAATCAAAATGACAGCACCAACCAAGGCAAATTTCATACTCGATTCAGGTGCTGCTGCTTGCCAAATGGAAACCGTCGGTGGAATGATGTTGGGCCATAAACTAATCACAAACCCTGTAAAGGCCAGAAAGACCAGACCGAGCGTCAAGACAAAGGGTTGCACATCTTTGCGCTGTGTACATGCTTTTAAGATGAATCCCGAACAGACCAGAACCAAAACAGGCACAGGGCTGAAATAAAATAGATTCGGCAAGCTAAACCAGCGCTGTGCAATGTCAGGATGGCTAATCGGGGTATAGATACTGACTGCGCCAAATACCATCAACAAGATGATGATCAGCTTAGGCATGAGTGTATACATCTTCGCTTGTAAATCCGCTTCGGTTTTCATGATGAGCCATGCACAACCTAAGGCGCTATACATGATGACTACCCCTAAGCCCACAAACAAAGAGAATGGGGTTAGCCAATCGAGTGGACCACCACTGTAAATGCCGTTGCGGGTTTCAATCCCTTGAATATATGCGCCGAGAATCACCCCTTGGAAAAAGCTAGCAAAGAAAGAACCCCATATAAATGCTTGATCCCATAAGGGCTTGCTGCGATTGGCTTTAAAGCGGAATTCGAAAGCCACGCCGCGGAAAATTAAAGCCACCACCATAAAAATGATGGGTAAATACAAGGCGGATAAGACAGTGGAATACACCAAAGGAAAAGCGGCAAACAGCCCCGCGCCACCTAAGACCATCCAGGTTTCGTTACCATCCCACACAGGAGCAACCGTGTTCATCATGACATCACGTTCTTGTTTGCCTTGAATGAAAGGAAACAAGATACCAATACCAAGATCAAAACCATCCATGACCACGTAAATTAATACGCCCAAGCCAATAATACCGACCCAGACTAATGCAAGATCAATCATGATGCTGCTCCTTATTGTCAGGTGTATGCTTTGCCGAACCCTCTATGCTCTCATCCACAGCACTTAAGAGCCGCATTGGGGTTTTAAAGTGGCCTGGACCTGCAAGCTGCGAATCTACACTGTCGATATGTACGGGACCTGCCTTGATTAATTTCAGCATGTAGTAGATGCCAGTACCAAAAACTACGGTATAGACCAGTACAAAAATAATCAGGCTCAGACCGACTTGTTCCGCTGTGACAGTATGTGATAAACCATGCTGCGTACGGATCACGCCGTAGACCACCCAAGGCTGTCGACCAACTTCCGTAGTCACCCAACCTGCAAGTAAGGCGATATAACCGGTCGGTCCCATAAGGACTGCAAACTGATGAAAACGACGGCTCTCATATAAACGGTTTTGTTTACGTAGCCATAACCCAGTCAGCGACATCAACACCATCAGCATGCCGAGTCCCACCATGACGCGGAAACTCCAGAACACAATGGGCACAGGTGGTCGATCTTCTGGGGCGAAGTCTTTTAATCCCGTGACTTTTCCCTCCATGGAGTGGGTTAAAATGAGACTGCCTAAATTGGGAATGCCAACTTCTAAGTTATTCCGTTCATTTTCCATATCGGGTAAAGCAAATAACAGTAGTGGCATGCCATGGTCATGATTGGTTTCCCAGTGACCTTCAATGGCAGCCAATTTAGTCGGTTGATGCTCAAGGGTATTTAGACCGTGCTGGTCTCCAATCACCACTTGCAGGCATGAAGTGACGAGCACCATCCAAAGTCCCATAGAGAAAGACTTTTTGACCAACGCATCTCGACGACCTTTGAATAAATGCCAAGCGGCAGTTCCGACCACCAATAAAGAAGAAACAAGAAAAGCAGCGGTTGCCATATGGGCAAAGCGATAGGGAAAGGAGGGGTTAAACACAATCGCCAGCCAGTCTGATGGCACAATAATGCCATTTTCTACCGCAAAGCCTTGCGGAGTTTGCATCCAACTGTTGGAAGATAAAATCCAGAACATGGAAATACAGGTGCCAATCGCAACCATCAAGGTGGCAAAAAAATGTGCTTTAGGACCGACACGTCCCCAACCGAACAGCATAATGCCGAGAAATCCAGCTTCGAGGAAAAATGCCGTTAATACCTCATAAGCCAATAATGGACCTGTAACAGAACCTGCAATACGGGAAAATTCACTCCAGTTGGTGCCGAACTGATAGGACATAACAATGCCAGATACAACGCCCATTGCAAAAGCGACTGCAAAAATTTTAATCCAGTATTTAAATAGATCTTTATAAATCGGGTTTTGCGTGCGTAACCATTTCCATTCGAGCAAGGCTAAAAAGCAGGCTAAGCCAATTGAAGTGGCAGGAAAGATAATGTGAAATGAAACAGTAAAAGCAAATTGAATTCGAGCGAGTTCAAGTGCGGTTAAACCGAGGTTCATAGGACCTCCCATTTCAGACATAGATTTCTGAGATTTTTGGAACCAACACGCTTTATTTCAGTGTTATAGAAAATTATAGATCGTTTCATCAAAACTACCTACTTTGAATAATTATCAAGATTTTGCAGGACAAAATATTCAAGATGTAGGTACAGGAATACCCCTTAAAAAATATAACAGAGATCGTCAATAATAATACGCTGTTATATTCATTCAGCCCGATTCTGTAGCTACTGCTGATTCGCAAAAGCATTAAAAATGAGGGATATGATACATACAGAGCGTGCTGAAATGTTTGTTACAGAGAGTCTGAATCGAATTCCGGAAATTATTGAACAGGGAATGTCTGAAAAGCTAAAAATGAAGCTAATACAGAAGTTTGTCAATTTAGAAGCAACACTATTACGGTCCAAAGTATTACGTGAACTTTCTCAGGCGAAAGCCAATTATATTGTGCAGTCGGCCATTCAGCCTGAGCAGTCAAGTTTGGCTTACTTGTTTGCCCCTTTTATTCTGGGGAATTTAAATCAAACCACGCTCTATCATAGTCAAGCCACCACACCTGTACTGAATCTATTGAACCGCTACTATCAGGCGGAAAACAAGGTGAATATAAAAATAGATGAGGTGTTACAAGCCCTGAATATTTATTTAGACCTGCATGATACGGATTTAGACGAGGTTGAATTTCTCTATTACGCCTTACTGAATGCTTTGTGCCGAGCAGATGTCACTCAGATTTATTTAATTACTCACTTAAAGCTTGATGCCCAAAAATTAGCGGCGGTTGAACAGTTTTTTAAAATCAAAATTTATTGGATTCGGACGGATCCGTGGGACAAAATCCAGGAGAGTACGGAATTAAATATGCGTCAGTTGTTGTTTAAACATAAAGATCAAAACTATATGGAACTCTGTGAGAAATTTTCAATATTAAATGCAGAGTTGCTCTCTGTGAGTGGTCGTTATAACCAGATTCAAGCTAAGCAACTAGTGGAGGATATGTTTTATGCAGAACATATTTATGAAAAATTATCGGTCTATGCCGAGTATATTCAGACTTGTTTACAACTTCACACATCCCGAAATCATACATCTTTTTCAGCTTAATCTTCAGTAAAAAAGAGCCATACAGCTTATGGCTCTTTTTTATAAACGATCCACCTTATTCAATGATCCGTTCGCTTTATTGCGGTTCTTTACGCAGACTCAATGAAAGTTCATCCCAGCGTTGGATTGCTGTTTCCATTGCTTGCATTTTAATATGACCAAAGCCACGTACCTCCGCGGGTAATTGAGCAATTTGCTCAGCTACAGACAAGTCATAGCTTTCAGCAGCTGAACTAATGTCTTTCACAAAGGCGATATAGCGATCACGCCAAGCCTGTTCTTTTTGACGTTCTTGCTGTAAAGCAAAAGGATCAAGGAAAGTTTCTCTGAGCCACTGTAGACGAGCAAGAATCATCATTGGGAAACGCATCCAATAACCGAAAGCACGTTTGCGGGTGGTGGCATGAGTCCCCAAAGCTGGCGGTGCAAGGTGATAGGTTAAACGTAGGCCTTGACCAAATTGCGTTTCAATCGATTGTTTAAAGCTTTTTCCGGTAAGTAAACGCGCAACTTCGTACTCATCTTTATACGCCATGACTCGATAGAGCTGGGTCGCAATGGTTCCAGCTAATTCTTCTGGCAACACTTTGGCAGCTTGTTCCACCAGTGTGCGGTACTGTGTTGCGTAGTCTTGATTCCAATACTCAACAAGACGCGCAGCACGGTCATCAACCAGTTCGGGCAAGGTGCTTGGTTTATGCGTTGCTGGTATGCTTGCAATAATGCGTTTGGCTAAGTCTGGCTCACTGATTAGATGACAACCGATACGGAACGCTTCAAGGTTTTGTTCGGCCGCCGTGTCATTTAGTTGGATTGCTTTTTCAATACTTTCCCGCTTCAACGGAATTTGACCGGCTTGCCAAGCCATGCCAAGCAAGATTTGATTAGCAAAGATTGCATCACCCAGCACTTGAGTCGCAATACGTGTTGCAGGTAAAGCGATGAGTTTTCCTTGTGTGGTTCGTCCACGGAGTCGATGAATCAAATCTGTAATTGGCGCATACCAATCACGAGACTCAAGGAAATTTGAAGTAGGGGAACTATCTTCATTGACGAGCACCACAGCATTTGCTTTTAAACGAGAGAGTGCTGCTTTACTGCCTGCGACAATCGCATCTGCACCGATTAAAACATCACATTGCCCTGCAGGGATTTTGGTGGAGGAAATTTGATCATCTTCAGTTGCAAGTTGTATGTAGGAGTAAACGGTACCGCCTTTTTGAGCAAGTCCGGCCATATCCATAATGCGTGCTGCTTTACCTTCCAAATGTGCAGCCATCCCCAGTAGAGCACCTGATGTCACCACACCTGTACCTCCTATACCACCGACCATGATACGCATTGGATCTTGCGCAAGTTCAGGAATAACAGGCTTTTCAGGCCAGCCAGCAGGTATCCCTTCGAATATGTCTGGGCGTTTCGTATCACGGGTATGTACGGTCACAAAACTCGGACAGAACCCATTGATACAGGAGAAGTCTTTGTTACAGCTGCTTTGATTGATTTGACGTTTAGTGCCTAACGCCGTTTCAACAGGTTCAATCGATAAACAGTTCGATTGTTTAGAACAGTCGCCACAGCCTTCACAAATTTCACTGTTAATAAAAACGCGCTCGGCAATATCAGGATAAGCATTGCGTTTACGACGACGACGTTTTTCACTGGCACAGGTTTGAACATAAATGAGCGCCGTAACGCCAGAAATCTCACGTAGTTTGCGTTGAACCTCATCGAGTTCGTTTCTGTGGTAAATCTCGACGTGAGGTGCAATGCCTTCTTCTGCATGAATTAACTCTGGTTCATCCGTAACAATCACTTGTTTGGTGATGCCTTCTGCATCGAGTTGTCGGGTTAACTGTGCCACGCTGAGATGGCCATCGACATGCTGACCACCCGTCATTGCAACAGCATCGTTATAGAGAATTTTGTAGGTGATATTGAGTTTTGCCGCGATCGCTTGGCGGATTGCTAGATAACCTGAATGGAAATAAGTTCCATCGCCGATATTGGCAAAAATATGCTTTTCATTGGTAAAGTGAGAGGCACCGGCCCAACTCACACCTTCGCCGCCCATATGCGAGAACGTTTCTGTTCCATGATTTTGTAACACGGCAATATAATGACAACCAATCCCGCCTAGTGCGCGACTGCCTTCGGGTAATTTTGTGGATGCGTTGTGAGGGCAACCACTACAAAAGAAAGGTTTGCGTTCGGCAATATCCAGCACACGTGCTGATTCTTGCTCTGCTTTTTGTAATAGCTCAACGCGACTTTGAATTTGCGTTTTTAAAGTTTCTGGAATATCCAATTTTAAGAAGCGAGCGGCCAACATTTTGGCAATCGGTTCAGGTTGGTACTCAAAGTAACCAATCAAAGGGGCTTCCTCAATCGAGGTACTCCATTCACCTTTTCCATCACAGGCTTTACCGATCACACGCGGGCGTTTGCCATCTGGCAGTGCATACAACTCATCTTTAATTTGTGCTTCTATGATCGGACGTTTTTCTTCTACAACAATCAGTTCTTCTAAACCTTCAGCAAATTCACGCAGACCTTGTGGCTCCAAAGGCCAAATTAAAGCAACTTGGTACACACGTAGACCAAGCTGTTGGGCGGTTTCGTCTTCAATGCCTAGAATCCTTAAAGCCTCAATGGTATCTAAATAGCCTTTACCACTGGCGGCAATACCAATACGCGCATCTGGACAAGGCCATGTGACCTGATTCAGTTCATTTTCACGAGCATAAGCCAATACTGCGGGTATGCGATATTTATATAAACGTTCTTCTTGTTGAATACCGTGATCCGGCCAACGAATGTTGACACCATCTTCAGGCATTTGAATATTTTGAGGTAAAATAGGTGTGACGCGATCTGAATCTACATGCACAGAAGCAGAAGTTTCGACAATTTCACTGACCAACTTCATTGATGTCCATACGCCAGCAAAGCGGGACATTGCGACAGCATGCACACCTAAATCTAGAAGTTGCTGGATTGAGCTCGGGTAAAAAATGGGAATGCCGCAACCGATCATCACGTGTTCTGACTGGTGTGGAATACTCGAAGATTTACAAGAATGGTCATCTCCAAAGAAAGCCACCACACCACCCAGTTCTGAGGTACCCGCAAGATTGGCATGACGCAGAACATCTCCAGAACGATCTACACCAGGGCCTTTGCCATACCACCAAGAGGTCACACCATCATATTTACCTTGACCAGCGAGATTGGCTTGTTGAGTCCCCCAAATTGCAGTAGCAGCGAGATCTTCATTTACGCCAGGTTGAAAAACCACATGATGGTCTTTAAGTATGCCTTCAACTTGCCAGAGATAATTATCATAATTTCCGACAGGGGAACCACGATAACCAGAAATAAAACCAGCAGTATGATAACCGTTTAAAGTATCCCGCCGTGTTTGCGCGAGGGGTAAGCGCACCATGGCCTGAATACCTGTCATGTAAGCAGTACCGTGATCACTGAGATATTTATCTTCGAGTGATACATCCTTGGTTGGAATTTTAATTGGAGTAAATTTTGTCGCTATATTCATTTATGTCTCCTTAGAATCTTGTAGTTCGAGCTACTTTCTTTTTCAACATCCTGTTGAATATTTGGAGTAAATGACATACTCAGAAAAGGTTGATCAGTTCATTTCAGACACTAGAACTGCTCAATGTATGTACATTAATGTCATTGTGATTGATCCAGACTGGTGCAACAATGCGTAATTAAGCAAAAGATATTTACGTTATGCGCAAAAATCTTGATGGTGGATTACTTCATGCAATGCATGCTTTTCTCAAAGTCATTGATAGTGGAAGCTTTACTGCTGCGGCAGAGCAGATGGAACTGACAACAGCGCAAGTATCGCGACTCGTTAGCGAGTTAGAAGAGCGTTTAGGAACAAAATTACTACAACGAACGACAAGACAGCACGCACTGACCGATATTGGTGCAACTTATGCAGAGCAATGTCGCCACGTACTCGCCATGGTCGATGAAGCTGAAACTCAAGCCATGGGCAGGGCAACCAAACCGCAGGGAAAGTTACGTGTTTTGAGTATGGCAAGTTTTGGGCATCATTATGTGTCGCCAATGATGGCCGATTTCTGTCAAACCTATCCAGAGTTGACTGTTGAATACCGAACTTCTCAGAATGTCCCTGACCTTTTAGGTAAAGGAATTGACGTCAGTTTATATCTTGCGGAATCTTTGGCTGACTCACGATTTGTAGCCCGTCAGATTGGGACAATTTTTTCGGTACTTTGTGCATCACCAACGTATTTAGAAAAATATGGCGAACCAAAATCATTAGATGATTTACAAAAACATGCCTGTTTAAGATTGGTGAACCCCTCAATAACACCGCAATGGCATTTGGTGAGTGAAAATAGCTGTTCGAATCAAATTGATATAACAGGACCATTAATTGCAGATTCACCAGAACTCTTGCTGGATATGGTTCAGCAAGACATGGGCATTGCCTTGCTTCCAACTTTTACAGTGATTGAGGCTATCCGTACTGGACGATTACGCCGTATTTTAACAGATTGGAGATCGCCTGATATAGGGGTGTATACCTTATTACCTTCACGTCATTTTATTGATGCTAAAACCAGAGCATGGCTAACGTGGGTTGAACAGCATATTTCACCTAAAATTGAGAGTGATACGGATTATTTTTTATAATCTAAATTCATCATTTTCACCATTAAGATCATTAATGAAAACAATAAATTAAGAAGTAGATTTACCGTAAACCACAGCGCATGAATCATTATAGTTTTTTTAGGTGTCTGGTACTTCCCAAATCAAGAAGCTCGTGATGCGTTACTTGCTGGCATTAAAGCAAGCGGTTGGTATGATTACTTTGATCATGTTAATGCAACTGGAAAGGAAGGGAGCTTTGCCGAGCATCTTGAAGCTCTTTCTAAAATTTAATTTACCTCGAAAATACAGTTAGCAACCTTATCGATCTTTAAACAGAGAAAACGCCTTACAATTTTAAGGCGTTTTATCATTAATTAGAGTTTAAAAATTAATAACAAAGTAGAGTGCGATAGGAACCGTAACTAAAGCCAGCATTGTGCTCAACATGACTGAAGTAGCAGCTTTTTCAGGATGTAAGCCCAAAGTATTGGAGATTACAACAACGTTCCCAGCCATTGGTGTAGCAACCATTAAAGCAATAATCTGCAAAATTTGTTTATCGACTGGAATGATAAACATGATGACTCATGATGATTTAAAGACAGGACGTTTAATTCGACTTTATCCTGAATTACAATGTGCTTCTGCGCTTGCTTACTATGTTGTATATCGTTCGGAAAGCCAATCACTTGCCAAATTAAGTGCATTTAGAGATTGGCTTAAACAGGAAGCAAAAGCTAAATAATTTGATTAGGCATTTTAAGTTAAAAGAACACCTTTACCTTTTGAATTGAAATCCATCAGTTCTGATAATTAAGCAATATGCTTTTTCTTTAAGTTGATAATGCCTTCAAGCATGAGGGCACACACCGCTAACCAAATCGCAATATAAGTTGGCCATTCTGCTGACTTAATTGTTTCTCCAAGTAATATAGAAACGGTCAGTAACAATACTGGTTCAACATATACAAGAAGACCAAAAAGACTAAGATTAAGATGCGGAGCTGATAGCGACTGGAAACCTAATGCCAATGCACTGATGAGTCCTAAGCCTAAAACCAACCAAAGTATGTCAAATAGAGGGCCAAATTCTCCGGATAAGACTCCACCTTGAAGGATAAAAAAAATACTTATCGGCAGGCTGAAGATCATATCAAACCAAACACCACCAATATTGTTGGTATTTGTTTTTTGTCTTAACCAAAAATAAATGGGATAACCTAAACAAATCAGTAAAGTTGGCCATGTCAACGTTTGTGACAGAACCAGCATGTTAATAATGCCCAGTATTGCAAAGATACAGGACAACTTTTGTAATCGTGACATTTTATCTTTAAATGCAATACGACCTAGAATCACCATGGCAATAGGCATCATAAAATAGCCCAAAGATACATCCAGCCCATAACCATTACTGGGTGCCCACATGAACAACCAAAGTTGTATTCCAATTAAAAATGAAGATATAACCCGAGTAAAAAAGAAATAGCGCTCATTGTATAAACGTCTATAAATACTGATAACTTGTGACCAATTTCCTTGAAGAATAATGAAAATCGTCAGGCATGGGAATGTAAGTAATATACGCCAACCATAGATTTCATTTCCCTGTAATGAATGGAGTAGAGAGGTATATGCAAACATTAACCCAAATAATAAAGAGGCGATAACATTAAAGGTAATACCAAGAGCCGTATTAGATTGAGTATGCATGGATTTGAACTTGTTGAATCATTTAAACGATATTTTATTTCAGAATAATTGATAATAAGGCTCTTATTTTTTATCCTTAACGAGAAAATTTCTCACAGCATAAACTAATATGGTTCTAGATAAATTTGATTTTTTATTGCTAAAATTGCTTCAAAGGGATTGTTTAATTCCATTACGTGAATTAGCTGAAGCTGTGCACTTATCGACTGCTTCAATACAAAGACGTATTCAGAAATTACGTGAAAACGGTTATATCGTTAGGAATGTTGCTGTTCTTGATCCAGATAAGCTGAATCAAGTCATTACTGTTATTGTCGAAGTTAGGCTTAATAAAACTCATATTACAGATCTTGAAGCAATAAAAGAAAGTTTCTCTAGGTCAGAGATACAGCAGTGTTATTACGTCACAGGTGAAGCAGATTTTATGCTTGTTTTATTAGTACCAAGTATGAAACGCTTCCAAGAGATTTGTGATGAACTATTTCATAACAATTCAAATGTAGAATGGTTTAAAACAACGGTTGTATTAGATCGGGTAAAAGTATCTTTAAATGTGCCCGATATAATTTAAATTTTCTTGAGATGTTGAAGTGTAGTAACAACCGAGTTGTGTAGGCTACAGTCTTGGATACGTTATTTAACTTATGTTTACCTGTAATCTAGTTCACAATTAAATTTATGTTTAATAAACAAAAAATTTAATTACTTAGAGCACTAAAGTGATTGAATAGCCACCGATCTTGTAGACACCTTTTAGTTAGATAAAATGGCTAATTAACGAGGTGCTTATGAGCAGTAAACGATACCCTGAAGAATTCAAAATTGAAGCAGTAAAGCAAGTTACCGAGAAAGGTTATAGCGTGGCCGAGGTTGCTGCGCGTTTAGGTACAACTACACATAGTTTATATGCCTGGATTAAACGTTATGATCCACAACAACCCAAGACAACAGAATCTAATGATCCAAGTACAGAATTAGCAAAATTAAAAAAAGAACTGCAAAGGGTCACTGAAGAAAGAGACATATTAAAAAAGGCCGCGGTGTACTTCGCAAGTCAGTCCAAATGAGGTACGCCTTTATTCGGGACAACCAGCATATATGGCCTGTTCGTCGTTTATGTTCAACGTTAGATGTTCATCACAGTGGTTATTACGCATGGTTAAAGCAACCCACAAGTAAAACTGCGAGGAAACGGCAACAGCTTTCAGGATTGATTAAACAGTTCTGGCTGGAATCTGGCGGAGTTTACGGCTATCGCAAGATTCACTGTGACTTAAAAGATGTTGGCGAAAGTTGTAGTATCAATCGAGTACATCGGCTCATGAAAGCGAATGGTCTCAAATCACAGCGTGGCTATCGTAAACCTAGAGCTCACGCTGGTACGCCTGCTGTCGTTGCCGCAAATACTTTAGACCGACAGTTTAATCCAACTCATCCCAATCAATTGTGGGTGACTGATATTACCTATATTCGTACACATGAAGGATGGTTGTATCTTGCAGTTGTGATTGACCTTTTTTCACGTCTTGTTGTTGGCTGGTCAATGAAATCCAGAATCACGACAGATCTGGTTTTAGATGCATTATTAATGTCTCTATGGCGGAGAAAACCACAGAATAAAGTTCTGATTCATTCCGACCAAGGCAGCCAATATACGAGTCATGAATGGCAAACATTCCTTAAACAACACAATCTGGAATGCAGTATGAGTAGACGAGGAAATTGCCATGATAATGCTGTTGCTGAGAGTTTCTTTCAGTTGTTAAAGCGAGAAAGAATAAAGAAGAAAATATATGCATCAAGAACTGAAGCCAGGTCTGATATCTTTGAATATATTGAGATGTTTTATAATTCAAAACGACGGCATGGTTCCAATGGGCAACGTTCTCCATTAGATTATGAAAAGGCCCATCAAAAGATGGTTATGTGTGTCTAGAATTTTGGTGGCTATTCAATAACTTATAAAATATTAGGTTCATGAAACTGACTATGAATACATATTTTCCTATTAAAAAGGTCTTAAGAATAGACTAAATTTGTCTAGGAGAGTGGTGGCAGTCCACCACTAATTAAAATGCTGAGGCTGGGTTTTTATAGCTACGATTTCTGTTTGGCTTTTTGGCGTAAGACATACAAATATAAGCTTTCTACTTTTTCACGTGCCCATGGAGTGGTACGCAAGAATCGCAATGATGATTTAACACTTGGATCTATGCAAAAACATCTAATTTCAATTTTACGACTTAAGCCTTCAAAGCCACCGTAGTAATCCAATAATTCATCCAAAATGTCAGCAAGTTTTTTGCCGTGTAAAGGGTCATTGGAGGTGTTCATAATTGATCAATCATATTTTGGGAGGTCATCATTATAACCTGAGCTAGTTCTAATAATTAGGTAGTTATGGCACAACACCTTATTTAACATAATCTATATTATACGAAATCTCAGACTTAAAAATTTGGAATAAAAATGGAAGTCACGTTCATTTAATTAAACTTGTTACTGAAAATTAACTAATTTTGTAACTCTATCAGATGTAGATGATCCTACAGTATTGATGAGTATGCATTTATCATCTTCTAATTTTAGATAGATGTTAGATGCAAATATTTCATGGAGATCTATCTTTCTTCCTGGGAACTTCTGTACCTCTTTAATTTTATTGCTTAATTCAAAAATAATATTTATAAGTAATTCGAACAGGATTTCCTCAAGGAATTTTTCAACTTTTTTGCTGATGTTTATTTTTCGATAATGAAACTCCTGACTTAAGATTCTCTTGACCTCAGTATGTCCTAATAACGAGTAATCTAACCAATTAGCACTGATTAAATATCCTACTTGCTCGTATTGACAAGTCGTCCATAAATTGTTGTGAAATTGATTTTCACTTGTTTTCCAATAATACTCCCTCTTTCTATCAGCCCATTTACATTTTTTTTTGCAATGAATTTTATTAATATAATTTAAGTAATTATTAATAAATTTGAAAAATTTAAAATTATTAAACTTGTCAGCTTGAAATTTATTTTTATAGTGCTCTAATAAATTATTTATTTCATACCTATAATCTCTTATAAAAATTAAGACCTCCTTGTCATAATATAATTTTACTTCGGGTGATGTCTGTTTTGTATTCCTGAATATAAAATTAAGATCAGTACTATTGATGGGAAAAATGTAGTTAAAAAATACTAATAATCTATTAATATCACTCTCATTCGTAGCACATATAATATTCCCTGTAATTGAGAAATATTCTTGAATTTCTTTTTCCAATCCGACCACCCAATTTTTTATTTTACAAAATCTCAATGTTGAAACCCTTTCTTTACTTCTTGGCCAATCTAAATTTAAACTAATTGCCAATTCTTTTATTTTTTCAACCCTTGACTCAAAATAGTCATTTTTATTAGATGTTGATTCTGTCAACAAGTTTATTTTTTGCAATTTAGTCTTGTGTACTGGACATATACTAATCCAATTTTTATTAAAAATTTCACTGTGAAATCCAGATTTCATACATAATTCGCAGTATGAAAATATTTGCTTATGAGTATTGTTTCCTTTTTCTAATTTTATTCCACGTTCAATGCAATCTAGTTTAGCGTACTTGAATTGAGAGTAAGATTCTAAAATATCCTTATCATTTTTTGATATATTTCTAAAAAAATTATCAAATTTAATTTTATCAGTATATAAGTAATTCCAATTTTGTAAAAATTTTTTTACAGTTATTTTATTTAAATGACAAAATTTAGCAATAAAACTTTCAAATGATTCTGTTTTATTTAAAAGATCGATACTCCAATTAAAATTAGGATATTTGGGGGAATTAATATTTACTGATTTTTTAATCATTATAATTCCTAAATAGGTATTTCTGTAATCATTGAAATATGACTCTCGAAACCCGTCTTCTTAATCAAATCTAACCAGTAATCTAATGATTCAAGCTTACCCCAATCTTCACCATCATTAGCTAGGTCTTTAAGAGTTTTTTCAATTAATAAGGCTAAGTGTTGCATAGGTATTTCAAATTGACTCTTCTTATATGCCTTCTGTGGATATGATTTTTGAAAACCGTCCCATATTAATTCAGCATAATTAATTAGACGATTACCTTTTTTATAACCTGTTGGAGCAAAATATTCCAAATATGTGGTTCCACTTCCGACTGGCCATTCAGATTCTTCTTCATATGATCTAAGAATAAAAGCAATTTCTTGCAAGGTTTTAATACCTTTAAAGCGGTAATCACCTGTAAAAAATCTCGCTGCTATATGAGGATTACCAGTTCTTGCTAAATAATTTGGCTTATAATTTACATTATGGGTAGCTATTGAAAAAACACTTAGTTTATAACCACTTAAGTCAAAATTGTTTTGCAAACCTAATAACCATTTCCACTCTTTAAGAGTCATCTCTTGAGCTTCATCAATTAAAATAATTACATAATTACTATAAGCGAAATCAGCTATGGTTTTAAATCTTTCTTCTACTAAGTTCCTTGCAATCATTTTTGTTTTTGGTTTTTTTATATCATAAAATTCATAATTTGTTGATTTTAATATTTCATTCCAAAACTCACCTTCACTCATTAATGAGTCTTTTCGACTCCATAATACTAAAGGAATTTCATGTTTAAAACGTTGTGATAATTCACCTATTAAATAATCCCTTACAGTACGAGTTTTTCCAAATCTTGACGGACCATACAAATAACCTCCACTCAACCTTTGTTCTATCCAATCACCAATAACTGCTATCATTTCATCCATTGGAGGAGTATAAATTGTATATTTCTGAGTAAATATGGGATGGTTAAAATTAATATTTTGATTCATACATCACCCCTGTACTATTTTTCTTCTAGCTGGTAAGTTGGATAAATCATATTTTTTATTGTTTGTTTTAGATGATTTAAAACCAGGCTCAACATTTGATAATTCTATTTTTTGTTTATTTTCCTTAGAGCTAATCTCTAAACTGTCTGGGAAATTGGTCGAATTCTCATCAATAAATGAATCACTAGTATCTGTTATCATTTACTAATATTCTTTGTAGTTCTAAGTAAGCTGGGTGCGTTGGTAGTGTTTTATGAGTAATAGCAAACTCCATAAAAGCACTTACAGCATCTTTATTTTCATAAACATGAATAATTTTTTTGTTAATAGCAGAGTTGATATGTTTTCGAACTCTCAAACTATGAGGATGCTTATGCCATGGCATAGCAGCTCGCAATATTCCTAAAGAGTCACCATTTTCTGTAGATGCCATAACAACTCGTGCATCATCAGGTAAATGATTTGAAACCCAAATATAGCTACCTATTAGATCAAATCTTTGCCCTAATATTTCACTGTTATATCTTGCTCCTTCAAAATTTATGTAAGGTTTTCTTCCCTGTTGAAGATCACCTTTAACTTGACATTTTTTTCTATAACTAAACAAAATATCAATCTTTTCTTGATCTACATACCTAAGATTTTCTTGTTTTCGTATCGTAAATTCAAAATATTCCAAAGGAGATCTATATCCTAAGCTCGAATGAGGAGTATTATTGTATTCAGTAATCATTGCACCTAGTAACTCTTCAGCATACTCCAGTTGAAATCTAGACTCTATGGCAATTTTTTGAGGGTTCTCTCTTTTTGATTTATGGTCTTTACCACTTGTATTACTTAACTTCTGAAAGCCATAAGTAGATATATTTCTAAAAAAAGCTTCGATATTTGGCCTATCATCTTTATTTCTAAGTTTAGCATAATTGGTAATTTTCGATACTGGAGATATTAGTTTTGATCCAATTACATTATTCAAAATATGCTCAATATAAGTACAATTTTCTGCTAAGGCCCCATCAACACACATCTCATCCCAACACAAACCAATATACTTATCAGATAACATCGAAGGAAAACCAGGGGCTTCACAATATTTAATATCTGAAAAGTTGTTACTAGGTTTGTATTTTGTGACAGAGTTTCTAATGGCTTTTAATACATCAAATTTATTAACCTCTTTACCTAAAGATAGGTGATAACCTAAAACTACTCTTGTATAAACATCAATGAGTACAATTACCCAAACTCTATGAATAATTTTTTCAGTAAAATCCCCCGAAAAGTCTGGTACAAGAATACAAAAGTGACCATCAAGAAGATGTGCATCCATTTCTACTCGTGATAATGGTGCGTCAATAGGTCTGTCAGTACCATCTCCTGTTGTAATTTTTTGACTGCTTTTCTTACCAAATACCTTCACTGCCTGTGCAGGGTTTTCTGCTAAAACCTTTTTTATGTACTTAGTAATAGTTACGTAACCTCTTTTGTCTGTGTCGAAAGGCCATTCTTGTTTGATTTCTAGCCCTAACTCTTTTAATTGGCTTAAAAACCACAACCATAATCCTTTGCTAGATTGATTTACGTAGTCAAGATTTTTTTGTCCTCTAGAATTGAGAATTTTATTATTAAAAGATTCTTTAACTTCTGGAAATCTTACAAATAAGGAATCTAATGCCCCACTACATCCATGTCCAAAGGAATTTGCTGATACCTTATTTTTCCTTTTATATCCATTAATATTGATATGAGGAACTAGTCCTCTCCAACCATAAATACGTCCATCTTGATGTGTTGCTAAACACCTCTCGGTAATAAGTCTGAATATGTATTTTTCTGAGAAGCCTGTTTCAGTTTTTATCAAACTAGCATCATGCCCTCTTGCATACATCTCAACACCTTTTTTTCTGTTGATGTATTCAAGATATTTCTTTTTTTCTAATGCCCCTTCATCAAAAGTTGGCCATTCCACAATATTCTGAAGCTCTATACCAATACGCCCTTTTCTTAGAGCAACAAAATTTATCATGACTAAAACCACAAAAGGTACCTAGTAGGTACCATATTGAGTTTTTTTGTAAATGTCAATAACCTAAGAAATGACTACTAATTAACGAATTCGTATGAGCTTTCTTCAAAAAGATCCGCAGTACAAGCTGCGGCTCCCGGCAGATTTGAAAGAAAAAATTGAGCAATCTGCTCAAGAAAAAAATCGATCTATGAATGCCGATATCGTTGCGCGTTTACAAGATTCTTTTGACGTAGATATCAACTCCTTAAATACAGTACTAAAAGCAATAGAGGAATTAGTCAGTAAAAATATTTATTCAAATCGAAAGGCTGATTTATCAAACCGCCTTAACTTATTAAAGGATCAGTTTAATAGAATTGAAAAAAACTTATCTTCATCAGTAATTGCGTATAAAATCAATGAAGAATATGCGGAGCATGTGGATCTTTGGTTTAAAGGAAAATTAGAACCGTCTTTTTCGCAGTTAAGGAAAATAGCTCAATTATTTAATTGCAATGTTGAATGGTTATTTCATGGCCTAGGTAATCCTTTCACCATTCTAGAAGATAATTTTCCTCTCGATAATTCTGCCGCTATAGAATGGCTTAATAAGTCTCATAATTTATATAATCAACCAATAGAAATTTTGTTACTACGTAGTAAAGATGATCTTGGTGATTTTTATATTGTTAAAATATATGAATCTCATCTATTTGAAATTATTTTCATAAATAATATAATATTAAACCAAATGGTATATGGGGAAAACTTAAAAAATATTAAGATATTTTCTAATATTTTAAAGGATATAAATAAGAATTTAGAGTTAACTTTTTTAAGAAAAAAAATAAAAAGTTTTATCTTAAAAAGTGATGATTTCGAAGAGCTGGTTTCTGGGAATATTCATCCTTTATGCGTATTTAATCCTTATACGCCTTGGTGGAAAGATATCTGGGATAAAAGTTTTTATAGAAAAAATAATTATTGGAACGGATGGATTGAGCTATGTGATAAAATTCATGAAGAATGACAGATATTTCTATAGAATAGCTGTTTAAAGCTATTCTATTTATAATTACTAAATTTTATATCATTTAATAGCGGTTTTTAAATTCACTCACTTTTATCTAGAATTTCAAATTTATCTGGATAGTAAAATTGTTTCCATCGTTTCATATAGATCTCACGGTTTAATAAAGTAACCTCATCTGTATGATTTTCTTTTTCTGAAAGATCTAAACCATGCCCTATATGAACTCCACCTAAATCATTTAAAATATAACGATTATGGAAAGCATCACTCTGATCAGTTTCCTTAATCTGATAAATTGTTATATTTAAGTGTTTAGCATTATTTTTTAATACCCTAATTAACTGTCTTTTTATATGATCAACACTAGGTGAACAGTTTTCTCGATTTTCTTTATAATAAATTTTTACTGATGGTAGAGATGAACTATTTCCAAACTGATTGAGAATCTTACCGATTACAGTAATAGCATTTTCTTTCCAGGAATAAGCATCGACGATGATTAAATTTTTCTCAGTTGAATTAATGAAATTAGATATTTTTTCTAAAAAATCTTTTGTAGTTCGACTAAAACTTATTTGTGATGGTAAATTCCATAGTTGCGAGTAGACTACGTTTTCTGGAGGTAGCCACTCTAACACCTCCAATTTATTTGATGTCACTATGGCCTTAAAAGGGCTTATATTGTGTGATTGAATGACTTTTTCATGCCATTCATCTCCTGAAAAATTTTCTGATGCTCTAATAAACATCCCTGCCTTATCTAAGTATTCACATAAACGATCTAAACGACTTATGAGATTATGATCTGACATTTCATATCTTAATTTTGCCAAACCACTGATAAACTTTCTTTTTTTCTGACTAGGGAAAGTACTAAAAAACCGTGGAGTTCCTATTCCAACTCCATTTAAACTTTCCAACCAAGTTGCAGTACTTTCACTTTCTAACCACTTTAAGATAACTTTTGGGTCTAGAGCATATTCGTAAATCATTACATTGCCTCATCCAATCTTTCATGAAAGAACCCATTTGGCCAAGGATCTGTAAATTCACCATCTTCATCCATACGGATACATCTAACTTGTACACCGTCTTTTGAAGGCTCTAAATAGTTAATGATCACTTCTTTAGGGCTAAATGCTTTTAATCCTATTGGTAATTCATGGTCTGTGTTTTGCCTAATACGTCTTCTGAGACGCAAAATCAAATGCTCACTATGCGTTTCAATTAAATAATTTACATGCTCCGTATTTTGACTTAACAAATCACCAATAGCGACCTGTACTCGTGGATGTAAATGGAGCTCAGGCTGTTCACAGGCAACTAAACCACTCTTTTGGGTAATTGCTGCAACGATTAATGGCATCAACTGAGACACACCAGTACCGATTTCATTTGGCTCTACTGATATGTCATTTTGTTGATCCCAAATAGAATATCCTTGAACTAAATCATTTGTGTCTAATTTCAGAAAATCAGTTTGATTTAAAACTTTGTATCTCTTAGCTTGGATTTCTTCCAATTTAGCCGTTAAATCAGAAATCACGTCTTCATAAGTTCTATTATTTAAAAGCTCCTGAAGGTCGTAATCCTCTTCATCTAATTGCTTGATAAGCGCACTGCTCTGTAAATCCAATGAATGTTCTTCAAAATCTTTCTTAGATTGTACTTCAGCGATAAGTGACTCTAAATTTCTCGCTTGGTTTTCCAATTTCCGGTATTGCTTAATAATGGCTTTCTGCGCGAAATCATGCTTATATTCCTCTTCATTCGTAGGATCTACAATACGGGTTTCAATTTCAGAAATTAGCTTCAATACCCCTTCCATTTCATTTAAACGTTTATCACCTAAATACCAACGAATGAGTTCATCAATTTTAGGAGATAAACTTTCAAAGTTATGTGTATCATAAACAAGGTTATACAAACTAAATGTCTTACTTACTTTTGCAGATATACCATAACCAAGATTTAATTTGTCTTGATCTGACATCCATTGGTGAATTTGCTTTAACTCATTGAAAGAGGCTTTTTTTAGCACACTCCAGGCAGCACTCCCATCATACCAATCAGCCTGTTCCACATATGGCAATGGTTGATAGTTTGCATCCGGAATTTTACGAATTGGTCCAATGCACAAGCTTTCATTTAATAACTTTAGAAGGTTATCCAATGGAGCAACTAGAACATCACTCAATAACTCAGTAATAATCTCATCATGTTTAATCGTATCTAACTCAAGATTAGTTCTGATCTTTTTACCTAAGGGTGGCAAAGCACCACTACCCGTTTCAAGCGTCAATACATTATGTAAAAGATCATACTCTCGATGATCTTGGATCGAAATCATATTCCGTTGATTTCGCTCATGCAAATTAATGAGCTCATGTAATGCACTGACAAAATAATTATTAGATGTATATCTTCCAATACCTTTATGTTTTTCTAAAAATTCAAAGGCATCTATGCCTAATGTATTTTTATTTAAACCTACGATAAGTGAGCTATCATTTGTAAAAGCAAAACCGAAATTTTCACCTATTTCAACACTCACCTTATTTTGATTAATAGTATATTGTTTATTCAACAGAGCTTTGTACGTTGCAAGATGTTTAGCATATTCTTGTAGATGTTGGTTAAATACCGTTAGTAATGACTCTTCATCTACTGCATTTTCATAATATGAAGAATAATGCTCCAATAGCTTCTGGCTTAATTTTTCTTCTAATTCACTTTGGTCACGTTCATCATAATTTTCATAAACATAATTCCCATCCAATAACAAGCGATTATACGGATGTAAATTTGCTTCTGACTCTTTTTGAACTTTTAACCAATCTTCATGATTCGCGGGTAACAGCAATGGATGAATATAGTTCAAGAATGTAAGAAACGCTTGATTCGGTCCAGAACTTGAGACTTCCGCAATAATGTCTCCGTCAAACTCCACTCGATACGTTTTGATATAAGCCGTTTTCTCAAATTTATGCCATGCAATTTCAAATTCAACAGCAATCGTCTTAGCATCAACGACTGGACTACTGAGCTGAATATCCAGCTCTTCGCTCAATAATTCATAGAGGTAAGCATAACTACTCCCAATTGCATCACCCTTAACATATTCAATTTTAAGGGTGATGTTGGTGTCCAAATCTCGTTTATGCACCAAGTTCTCAAAACCACCAATGTACTTTTTATTTAAAGCATCTAAGTACATTGGGTTGCATTGTCCTTTAGCAAGAATTTGCTGTACATAGAACAATGCTTTGAGCACAGTGCTTTTCCCAACACTGTTTGGACCAAAAAGTAAGGTCACAGGAGCAAACTCAATCGTTTGAGTTTGCTTGAAAGCTCTAAAATTGGTGAGAGAAATCTTGGTGATTTTCATAATATTTAACTTCGCTCTTTATTCTTAAAATGGTAAATCTGGATCATGGTGATACACAACCTGCTGCATAGGTTTAACATTAAACTGCTCAAACCAAGCTAACCAAGCATGCGTATTAAATTCATCTACCCCTTCATCCTCATAAACCTGTAAGTCAACTTTAGGGATTAACTGTGGGAATGTTTCACTCAGTGCTGTAATCATCGCTGTTCGAATCAATGCAATATAATAAGCACGATCTGCATTCGGAATTTGTACTAAAAACTCATCATACAAAGGACAGACCATTTTCATGGTTTTTTTTGTATCAGATTCAAAAATGTGAATCAATGCCTTCTTGAAAACGCCAGCAGCCGTGCTTTGGATTGGGAAATTAAAGAACCAATTTTTTTCCCAATTCTGTACATACGGTGATTTATTTCGTGACTCTATCGTAGCTCGGTGTAAGCCAAACATATTATTGATAAAACCATGCTGTTGTCCAAAGCTGATACAACGTTGTCTGAGTTCCTCAATCTTTGGGTAACGTACCATTAAACGTTGTCTAATCTCTAAGATTTCACCTTGGCTAATTCCCATCATTTTGATTAGATTTTGGTCTGTAATGCCATAGAGTAGACCCAAGAAAAAGATCTTTGCATTATCACGTGTTAGATCTGTTTCATCTGCTAATTCCTGATAGATATCAGATTCATTATAGTCAGCAATTAATTGCTCATCCTGAGATAAACCTGCCAATATCCCTAGCTCAATTTGTCCATAATCAAATGAATACAACTGATGATCTGGGATACCGGCAAAAATAGAACGGAAGACTTTCGGGAATGATAAAATTGCTGGTTTTTTCGCAGTACATCGACCTGTTACCGTCCCTATAATTTGGTACTCTGGATGTACTATTTCACTATTTAAACGAGAAAACTCTGAAATAACAGAACCAGCTCGATTGATCTTATCCAGCATTTGTAATTGCTGCACAATGAGGTCATCTTTTTGTCTTTTGATGATGCTCTCAAAATCCCTCTCACTATTGATTTCTAATAAAAGTTGATGATGATATTTATCTTCAAGATATTTTTTTACTTCATTTTGATCTGAAGCAAAGACCCCGACTTCATTTTGTACCTTAAAGTTAATTGCATTGCGTGCATGCTCAATCTTTTCAGCAAATGCTTTAATCCTCTTAGAAGGAAGATAAAGCCCTGTCTGAGCATATTGATATAAAGCTAATGCAAAAGGTAACTCAATCATTTTGTAGAGTTGATGGAAATAAGGACGGCTTAAGGCTTTATCCGCAAGCTCTTTGAGCTTTTCCAAAGTCACCATATCTACATTCACAGCGTCCTGTTCAAGCTGTACAGGAATCTGATCATCCGGCAGGATATTTTTATACTGTTTGTGATCTAAGCCAAGGAATGCCATTTTATATAAAATTTTGACATCAATAATAAAGTCGAAATTTTTCAGTCGACTAAACTGCATTCTCTTACTTGTTAGCGCATTATATAAATCATAGACGTAGAGTTTTTGAACCCCATTTTTGAATTCTGTTATAACTGTTTGATCTTCATATTTGACCAATTTGGGCGGTAGATTTTTCTTTAACATATAGTTTTGAAAAAGTCTTTTCTTAATTGATACTTTTTCGCCACATCCTTTACATTGTGCTTTAGTACGGTTCTCTTCTGTTAAATTCGGATAGGCATCTTCTAACCCACATGATGGGCATGTTCCTTTAAAACCATGCTCCCAACAGCAACCAGCACAATTTTTACATAAATAAAATTTTTTGAATGATAAAGTTTCATATGGATTACAGCTAAAGTGCGAGTCACGACTATCAATGACTGACATACAAGCTAGACAATGGGTAATTTTCACCACATGAGTAAATTCATGACAATTTTCATTCGAACAATGCCAATAACTTGCACTATATGCCATTTTACCGATTGAAAATTTAGTATGCTCTGAAACTGAAAAATTACTATTACATGTTCTACAAGTTAATCGATCAATGATTTCATTCCATCGATTAATCCCGGCTATTCGACGTATAACTTGATTATTGTCTTTTCTACCATCATGTAAAACTAAAGGATCAAAATCAACTTTGCGTAAAAGCTGATAAAATACACTAGATTCAAGCGTATCTGTTGTGCAGTGTTGGCAGGCATGTCGTCTACATAGTACATTTCTTTCTTTAACAACTTCTTTAACAATCTCATCATCTTTTAAAGTTTTTCTTTCATCTTCTGTTAAGAGTTCTAAATTAATTTTTCCTCCATTGATCTCTTTATATTGAACTTCTTTATCCTTAAACCATATTCCTCCCTCACAAAAACTTAATGGCTGTAATACAGAAGGAGTTGGATAAAATTTTGCATCCGGATTAGCATTTTTATAGATATTTACTGTATTTTCTTTTCCATAACTTTCTGGCATATATGTGCAACCGGAAAAGATAGTGAAATCTATTTTTGTTAATAAATTATCCTGACTATTGGTTTTAAAAAGACCATCTACATAATTTTCTATAATTTTATTAAGTTCATAAACTTTAATCGGCTTATTCAAAATTTTGTATTCAATTATTTTAAGAATACAAAATACATGATGAAAATTACGTTGCTTGGAAAACTCGTAATAATTAGCGAAATTTTCATAGTAGCTATGTTGTATACATTGCATAATATGATGAATATATCGTTGTTCATCAGAGATCAACTGATAGACATATTCAAAATTGTCTTCCGCCAATTTATTGGCTAAATCATTTTGAATATTCAGTGGAAATTGCAGTAGGGTATTATACCACTGAGTTTTATCTTGCGGTAATTCTGCAATAAATTTTTCAGCAATGGCATCGTTATACAGTGTTGCTGGATGCGCCAATACCATTTCACGCCACAAAGGGTGTTTAGGTATGTATTCATTTAAAAAGCTATATTGAACTTCAAGCTGTAGGTCATTAATTTCATTTACATCGAGTGAATGACCAATAACCAGTTTGATGGCAAAGTTTAATTTTTTAAAACCCTTATGTGCTGCATATTTCACTAAAAAGTCGAGGTCTTTCGGTCGGTCGACATTTTGCTTCAGAAATCTAATGAGTAAGCTTTCAGGTAATTCTTCTTCTGCTTTTAGTAAATAGGCATGGGCATAGGAATTGCTAAGCGCACGATGTTCTAAAATCAGCGTGTTCAGCAAACTTCTATTGGCAAAGATGTTTTGGTAAACAGCATCCTCATATTGCTGTTTTAGCAGTAATGTACATACTTGATCGAGTTGCTTTGTATAAACATCCGCTTTTGTTGCGTAAGAGAAAATGACATAGAAAAAGTCTAAAAAACTGCTAATCAGTGCGGTATTTTTCGTGTCAAAAAATTCTTCTAAACTACAATGTGCAACGAGGTCTAAACGGTCTTCACAATGTTTTGAATCGGTATAATTGAAGAAAACCAGTTCGCCAGTTTTAAGTTCAGCTTTATCCTTACCTGTATGTAAATAATAGCGTTCTGTGCCTTTCACTGAACGAATGTTATAACCCTGTTCTGAGCGCGTGCGTGAATGAATCCAACCGACATTGACCCGATAATCAGTGACATTAAAGTATTGCTGTAATTGGTGACTTAAAGCTTTTACGGCTGTTTGATTGGTATCTTTATGATGGATATATTGGATTAACATAGATAAACCTATTCCTTTAAAACACGGAATAATTAGTGCGCTGTTGGCTCAGACCACAGAGAGATAAGACGTTTTGGAAATGGTAAGCCGTCATTGACTTCCATTTCATGAAGTTCTGTGAAGCTGGCAATATCTTGGATGCTTTCAGCCAAAACGTAGCTCATACATTGAAACTGTGGATATTGATTTTGCTGTTTGGTTTTGATGCTACCTTGAAGCATGATGTTTTGGTTAGGTTCGAGATTATTCAGATATTCGCCAAAGTGAGATGGTAGAACAACATAGTGTTGCTCTACTTGTGTTTTCTGATTCCCAAATTTGTCCTTCCAACCCTCTTCTGTTTCCATAATCAGATAATTTAAAGTGGTCTGATCGATTTGAAGGGTTTGAATGTCTTTGATCTTGCCTAAGAGAAAGACTCGATTGACGGATCGATTAAATACTTGTTGCACTGACATTTAAAGCGTTCCATTAAATGCTTTTTGCTGTAAAGAAATAAATAAATCCTTTTCTAATTCTTTTGAGCAAAGCAACTTTTGCTTTTCAATCTGATTTAAAAAAATAGACCATTTACTAAGTAGTTCTTCAGGTGGGATCGGGATAAGTAACTCACTCAATGACTGTTGATTAATATTTTGAATATTTGCACCTTGCCCTGCTTTTAAAATACTAGATCTAAATGATTCAGAACGGAATAAATGACTTAAATATTCGGGCGTAAGTCCATCTTTTTCAATTCGATAACGTATACAAAATCCACTATATGTAACCAAATCATTTTTTGGATAAACAGCCATACAACGGCCAACTAATTCTTTATTACCATTTGAGCGAACAAATAAAAGATCTCCATCTTTTAAGAAGTACTCTTTAGATGGATCATTATTCAGTTTTATTGATCCTAATGACTCTATATCATCTAGTTTTGAGAAGTTTTTGAAGTTTCCTACACCAATATATTTTCTAGTAACACCTGACTCACCTTTCCCATAGTTCAAACCATTTTTAAAGTTTCCAAACTCTTTCAAAGACTTGATAGGCCATTTTTTAGGATTAGAAACTGGATCCCCAAACATATCAATAAACGTTGCTTGTAAAAGCTCGTCTAACTTTGCAATTGCCTGCTGACGTTTTTGGCGGATTTCATCAGCTTTATCTAAGATTGACGCAATTCGGCGTTGTTCTTCTAATGGATGTAAGGGAATTTCTGAATTTAATACTGTTTTATCGGAAACAGCAGGATAACTTTGCCCAGTAGCCTTACTTACCATATCATTAATAAATTGAGATGTTTTGACCCAATGAAATAAATAATTTGGATCTAAAACAGTTCTCCTAGCCCGTAGAACTGTAAAACCTGTAGAAGCAGTAGCTCCATTTAAAGATGAATCAATTTTGGCTACACCGTTTAAATTAGGTCGGACAGTTGACACTAAAATATCATCAGCTTTTACTAACTGTCGTGCTCTAGATGGCGCTGATTTCCCTTCGACTCTAATTACATCTGATACTGCTTTACTATCTTTATCGACAGCACTCAGATCTACATAGTCAATAACTTGATCGGGTGCTTCAGTAATTGGATTCCAGTTACTAACCTTTTCTACGCAATCTTTTATTTTGATGAAAGGTAAACTCACTTAATCATCTCCTCAAGCTCATTCATCCCTTGAAGAATTTCATTTTCCAACTGTTTGAGTTCAGCCAAAATCGTTTTTGGATCAGCATATTCAACCGTTTCATACAGGACTTCTTTATAACGGTTAATCGAAAAATCAAACTTATTGGCAATAATATCTTTGGCATCCACCACAAAAGCTTTTTTCGACTTATCACCAAACGCTGTTGCAATTTCCTCAGCAGAAGCATTATTCAATACAAGCTGACGATACGCTTTCCACTGTGCAACCACATCCGGTAAATCATTCGCACCCTCACCGCTCAGTGGCGTACGCTTATCATCTAAAGAATAACCATCTGCCTGAACATCATAGAACCAAACACGCTCAGTCGAACCGCCTTTCGTGAACAGTAAAATCGCAGTACTGACACCCGCATACGGCTTAAACACACCGCTTGGTAAGCTAATAATGCCCTCAAGCTGATTGTTTTCAATCATGCTCTTACGCAGTTGTTGGTGCGCACTCGAAGAGCCAAATAAAACACCATCAGGTACAATCACAGCCGCACGACCACCTAGCTTTAAAGCACGTAAAATATGCGCCACAAAGAGCAGTTCAGTTTTCTTGGTTTTGACCATTTTCAATAAAGGCGGATTAATGTTGGATTCATCCAAACTGCCTTTAAATGGTGGGTTTGCCAAAATCACATCAAAGAAGTTTTCTTCCTGCTGTGGATAATGCTCTTTAATGGATTTATTTAAACTGTCTTGGTACAAAATATTGGCATTGGTCACACCGTGTAATGCCATATTCATACTCGAAACACGGAGCATGGTGCTGTCAAAGTCAAAGCCCCAGAACATATCGTGATTGATATGATCCATATAGGGCGTCAGCAAATCACCGAGGTAATTTTTATTGCCATCTTCATCGACAACTACGCCGTATTCACTAGAATGTTGGCGGTTTAAATATTCACGGGTACGTGCCAAAAATCCTGCTGTACCACAGGCAGGGTCACACACGTTTTCAGTTGGTTGAGGATCCATGATTTCAATCATGGTATCAATCACATGGCGCGGTGTACGGAATTGACCATTAATCCCTGCAGTGGTCAATTTACTCAGTAAATACTCGTAAATATCACCTTTGACATCGCTTTGAATGAGTGGCAATTCATCGACCATCTTCACCGCAGACACCAAGACCGATTCATTTTTAATTTCTAAATCGGCATCTTGCATATATTCGCTGATGCTACTAAAACCTTGCTCTGTCGATCTTTTACTGCCTAACTCTGCAAAAAATGGAAAAACTTTGCTTTTTAAATGCTGATGTAATTCTTTGCCGCTTAAGTTTTTAAAGTTTTTCCAGCGCAGTAACTGACCTTCTGGTGTCTGTGGGAACAAACGCCCTGTCACCGTCAAACCTTTAGCTGCTTTGTTGTCGGCAACGTCTTCTTGCATATCCAACATACGGGCAAACATTAGGTAACTAATTTGCTCAATCACGGTTAAAGGATTGGTAATGCCTCCGGTCCAAAATTTTTCCCAAAGTTTATCAATATCGTTGCGAATAGATCCAGTTAGCATAGCAATTCCAATAACAGCAAAGTTTTCATCAGTTTAATCGAGCGAGGGCTTTAAATTAAGCAATCCGCTGCTCAGGTGGTTGTTTTTTAACAAAGGGTTTCATCACATGGATGAGATCTGTTACATCATCCGGTGTAAACAGACCATCTAGACTCTGTGGATGAACCCCCGTAAATGGTGCTTCATATAATTTATCAATAATGATGCCACCATTTTGAGAAATGTAAGCTTGCAATAAATTGAGGAATTGCACTTGTCGAGCGGTCAATTGTGGATGGTTGTATAAAAACGCTCTAAAGTGCTGCTCCACCGCCTTAGGATCTAAACCGACAATGTCTTGAATGGTCAGATGTAATTCGGTTGCTGTACGACCATAAAACTTGTTGAGCACGTCAATTTCAATGTTCGGATGTTCAGACAATACAGTTGAAGTGAGCATCTGTAATTCACCTTCTTCGACTGGTTGTTGCTGGCGAATTTTCTGTAATACTGTGTTGCTCTCAATCATTTGATCTAAAATTTCTTTCAGCTTTTTACGATAAAGCATTGCTTCGTTATTGCTGAGTTTAATATCTTTTTCAATGATTTGAACTTCACCATCTTGGGTCGTTGTCGTTGGTGTTGCCCATGCACCACCTACTGTATTTCCTGCTTGTTTAAACTGCATCAATAACCGCAGTTCAAGTCGCAGTTGCTCTAATTTACTGACCGTAATATCTGACCAATAGGCATTGGTTTGCGCCGCCTTAATCAGCTCCGCCTTTTGTCGGACTGCCTGAATGTTCACAGCTAGAGATGAAACTTCAGCAAGAACTTGCGCTTTATAAGTTTCATAAGAACTAGATTTACGAATTAAACTTTCTTGAGTCTGTGCAATCAGCTTATCAAATGCAATTGCCTCTTTTTCTTTCAGTACACGTGCATCCATTAAGGGTGCAATTTTGTCCAGTAAAATATGCTGCGTGGAGGCTCTAAACTCTTTAATCAACTGGGTTTGTTGTAACTGATGTACGATACGTAAGTGCTTCTTAACGGTCACGCTATCATTTGGTAAATCATTAATATCAGCGGCGAGCAGATTGGTTGCAATCTCAAAACCATCAATGTCGCTATGGATTAAAGCAGCTTTGGCAAAATCCAACTTAGCAAGGAAAGTCGACTGCAATAAAGAAACCGATTTAACATCTTCCGGCTCTTCATATTCCTCTTCAAAATATTTAAAGTTGCCATAATGATCGAAAATCAAAAATTCTTTTTTGTCTTTACCTGGACCAAATAGATTTTCACAAAGGCGTGTACCACGACCAATCATCTGCCAGAATTTCACCCAAGACATGACAGGTTTAGCAAAGACTAAATTAACCACTTCTGGAACATCGATTCCTGTATCGAGCATATCCACTGAAATGGCAATTCGAAAATCATTATTCGGTTCTTTAAACTCTGTAATCAGGTTATCTACCTTGTGAATCTTGTTATGAATCACCTTACATACCCGCGCACCATACTGAGGATAAAGCTTACAAAACAGTTGTTCTAGATGCTCTGCATGATCTTGGCGTTGCGCAAAAATGATTGTTTTACCAATTAAACTTCCGGTGGCATCTTTAATGCCATTTTCCATCAGATTTTGCAAAATAAAAGTGTCTGTTGATTCACTAAAAATCTTCTTACCAATCTGATTACCTTTAATGGTCGTTTGCTTGGCAACATCTTCCCCTAAATCATCTTCGAGTTGTTTCTTTTGCTCTTCAGAAAGTTGATTATAGTGGATCCCATCACGTAAGAATTCTGTCGTGACATCTTTGACTTTGAATGGAACCAAGTAAGGAGGTTCATTTTCAATGGCTTTGTCTAAGCCAAATTCAAAGGTCGGTTGCGTATCAGTACAGTCAAACATTTTAAACGTGTTACGACTAATAAACTTAACTGGTGTTGCTGTTAGACCGACTTGTAGCGCATCAAAATAGTCGAATAGATCTTTATAACGATTATAAATACTGCGGTGACTTTCATCGGCAATGATTAAATCAAAGAACCCCACATCGAACTGGGCAAAGCGATTCATCATGCCTGGATAAGTTGCAATATAAATACGAGAATCTGTGGGTACTTTATTTGTTGCGCCAATCACACAACGTGGTTCACTCCTCAAGAAGTCCTTAAAAGCATCATCTGCTTGTTTACGTAATTCTCGACGATCACATAAAAATAAAATACGCTGAGCCCAATGTTCACGAATGAGTAATTCCGACAAGGCAATTGCTACACGGGTTTTACCTGTACCTGTGGCTTGAATGATTAAAGCTTTACGACCTTGATCTTGAAATTTACGGCTTAAGGTTTTAATAGCTTCAATTTGATACGGACGCTCAACAATGGATAAGTCCGGATTATTACGCTCTAATTCTTTATTCGCATATTGATGTTGGAAACGTAAATTTGCCAAACTGTCGCGACTATAAAAACCATAAATTTGGCGATAGCTGCTATATCGTGCATCGTCCCAAATATAGGTTTCATAACCATTACTATAAAAAATGACTGGACGCTTAAAGCCCATGTCTTCCAAAGCATCTGCATAATGTCGAGCTTGCTCTCGGCCCTGATGCACACTGACACTAGCTTTTTTAGCCTCTAAGACCGCAATAGGCTGACCTTCTAAATCAAAAAACACATAGTCAACAAAGCCTTTTTGCCCATCGCGCATGTCTACAGGAAATTCGAGCTGAACCTGCTGTGGATCGGTAATATCCCAACCCGCGGTTAACACCATATTATCAATGATAAATTTACGCGTCTTTTCTTCATTCCACTGTAAGCTGTGGGCAACATGGGTACTTCTCGCACGTTTTTGTTGAGCGAGTTCGGTACTGATTTTTTCTACTTTTAGGTTCTTTAAACGCTCTTTATCTAATTCTTCTCTTAACTTTTGATTCTCTTCATACTGTAAATTGAGCTCTTTTTCAGTCGCAGAATGCTTTTCAATATTTTTAAATGTAGGTAGAGCTTCATTGGGAACTTTACAGTAGTTCACCATCAGATACTGCCCGATTCCAAAGGCTGTACCTAAGCAAGCAAAAGCTGTTTTTTGATTACCCAAAGCACCATGCGCCGTCAAGTTACCTTGTTGGCGTAGGTAATCAAGTTTGTATAATAGCGACGGTGTAATACTGTTTTTAAAATCAGACTCAGTGAGCAATTCTGAAAAATTCGCTTTTTGAGGACGTGCTAAAGCTTCAAACTCATAGATAGATTTGACCACTTCTTCTGCAAAAGCACGTAACCGTGTGGTTGCACTGCCCGGATCTGTATAAATTATCGCTTCCGCAAGTGCCCCCAAATCTGCCAAAAGTGGAAAGTTTTCTCTTAGAAATTCAAAGTTCTGAGATTGCATCACAACCCTCGATTTTAATTTATTTATATAAAGTCAATAGCTTAGTAATATAAGCTGCTATATACAATCCTCAGCAGCCTATATTATTTAAAATAAGATCTGTATTTAACAATCTATATTTGTGGGTAAATTCAAATCTGGAAATTTAAATCCCATCTTCCACCCTTCACCCAATCTCCGGCAGCCTGTAAAGAAAATTCTTTATCCTGATTTCCACTACTGATTAACTTATAACTCACACCACACTCAGGATCAGTACATTGCGCGATAAAAGTTTGGTTGGATATTCGAGGCTCAAATTCAGCCTGAGATAAACACACCGGACAGTTCGTAAAATTTAAGTAATCATCATGCTGCGCTCGAATAACACGGTAAATATTCTCTGTATTTGCAGCCGAACAAGCTGATGCTAATGAACTTAACTGCTCGGAATTAAGCACATTCACCAATTGCATTTCATCGTTTTTATTTACCATATAAGCATGTAGCCCCAGTTCATTTTTAACAGATTGAGGGACTCTGCCTAAGTTCAGTGTTTTCGAGTACGATTGTAAAAGAGGCTTATATATCCACTCCAAGACAATCACGATAAATTTTTCAACGGCCTCAAAATTAAACGGATTCGTCCAGACAAAATGCCTATGTTTTTCTTGAATTTTTAAGTTGCCACCTAATGAAAAAATAACAAGATGTGGATTGTGTTTTAATGCATCCAAAAGACTTTCATGGCGATCTGTGGCAATCGGTACAATATTTAATGTGTCGTGTACTGAAGTAATGTTCCAAATTTTCAGCTCTGCATCAAATTTTAAAGCACAACTGATATTTTCCCTGTTCAAGGAATAATGCATATTTGAATCGGACGATTTTGAAATCTGAAAGCCCAAGCTAGAAAAGGCTTGTAAAATAATAAGTAAGCTATATTCCTCAACATAATGAAGCTGAAAATGCCAATAAGCTTCGAACTTTTCCTTAAAATTCGGTGTTTTATTTTTTTGCTCGTATAGGGTTGCCCATAAGCGATTTAAATGCCGATAATGTTGATCATAATTTAAAATATTGGTTTTATGCAGCTGATCGGCCACTTTACGATGTGGTGGTGGGATTTGCACGTATAAACCAGACGATTGCAAAGTTTTAATGTTCGACAACAACTGCTGATTATAGAGAATAGTTTCTTCTAGCTGAGAAAGAATATTTTCTGTTTCATCTGCAGTGAGATTATCTGCCCAAAGTTCACATAACTCATTGCTCAACTTATAATAAGTTTCTGAAGAATCACCTAAATTTAAAGCCGCTTGTAAATTAGATTGCTGTTGCACTAAATCATTGAGACGCGAAGCAATATAAAATCTTAACTTATCAAGCAGTTGTGCAAACACCTTATTTTCATAAATCAGTAGTTCATCATCACTCACTTTCGCAAGTACTTTCTTTGGTCTAATCCCAACTAAACTACGTTGTTGCCATGTTTCAGAATGCCCCGCCAAATAGCGATGCGCATTATTTGAAATTTTTTTCGCACGACTGACATCAACGAGTTCTTCGTCATAACGCATATCCATCCGCGGGTTATAGGCAATATGATGCAGATGCCCTTTTTCTAAGACATCTTGCAACATTTCCTCTAAAGGCTTTAATTGAGTTTCAGAATCAAATACGCTATTGGGTACAAGCGGATTTGGTAAATTGTTGAAAGACTCACCTATGCCACATTCTCGGACAAGCTCGCCTATATATTGAATTGATTCAGCAATGGTCGGCGAGATCTCAGGTGTATGCGTATGTAAATTTTTATTTGCGTTTAGTCGGATAGAACCACCATCCGCAAATAAAAAACTGAATTTTGGCAATGTGAGAGACTGAAACTCCCAATCAGTAGCAAGTACATAGCGTTCAGGAACGATTGCATCGATATGCAATAGTTCCTCCGCAGCTAAAGATTGTTGAGTGAGTCGGTCTATTAGTTTCATAGATTACCTTTTAAACGCTCAACATCTTGATTCAATAACGCTAAGCTCATTACAGGTTTTTCATCTTTTAAACCAAGATCCAGCCAAGCGTCTTGTAAACATGAAATAATGAGTTCGATTTTATCTACTCGAGTATCGTATCGACCCGTCACTTTCCCCTGACGGAAAACCTTAGTCGCAAATAGATGATCAAGCGCTTCCGACACTGAGCCTCCCATCTCAATATATACAGGAATAAAGCTGTATGCTTGACGTTCTAAACGATTTCCCCAGCTGACATTCACCGCTTTTAAAGCATCTTCAAGCAGACTATTTTGCAATTGAGTGAAGATATTTTTCACCACGGCTTTATGCTTGTGTTGAGCTTGTTCAAAACTTTGCATCAATGAGCTAAATGAATACTGTTCAGTATTTGCATAACTGATATCAACGTCTTCTTCACTGCGTTTAACTTCCATGACATGGGCACGATCATAAGTTTTATCAGCAAATTCTTTTGTCGTTTCATCATGGTTGGCTGTACCAATAAACCAAACGTTGTGTGGAATTTTGATGGCACGTTTATTGATAAACAACTCAGGTGCTTTTTCATTCGCACTATCCAACAAATTAATCTCAGCACGATCTGGCGTTTCCATGAGAGAGAGGAAATCCGCAAAATATTGTTCCGGCTGTGATAAGTTCATTTCATCTAACAAGATGATTTGTAAAGTATCTTTAAACTTTGGCTGTTGGGCACGGTATAATGCTTGTAAAGCTTCTTTGGTATAAAAACGTTTTTCAAACGCGTTAAAATGACCCAATAAATCTTCACGATCACGCCATCCAGCTTGTACACGAACAATTTCACAGTACTGTTTTTCTTGCCCTTCACCTGTCGCATTGTTGATTGCTTTAGCAAATGCACGCGCTAAGCTGGTTTTACCCGTTCCAGAGATACCTTGAAGTAAATGCAGCTTACTCATCGCTAAACCAGCAATGAATAAACGGATATCTTTTAGACTGTAATAGAACTTCTGTTTTGCAATATTTGACTGCATGATGGATACAAATCGTTGAAGCTCTGGGACAGCTTGCAGTCCTCTTGCTTCACTTCTATAGATCTGATCCATTTCACTCAGACTCTTGAATGGCAACTCACCTTGTTGCTTCTCGACCAAGTCATCAATTTGTGTTCGTAATTGACCAATACTGGTATCTAAAACACGTTTGTGCTCTTCTAAAACGCGCTTTTCTTGTTGTAGATGCTGCTTAGCCATGACACTTAAGCGTGAATTATTCAGTTCATTTTCTAAATCATTATTTCTTTGACGTAACTCAAACACTTGTGACTCCAGATCATCGCATTTCTCTTCTAAACGCTCATTTTCTTCTTCTAAACCTTCTTCTGAACGCTCACTCAATTTAATTCTTAATTCACGATTTCTTTCACGTAAATCCGTTAACTCTTCTTGAACTTCAATGATGCCCTGACCTTCAAGTTGTCTTTCTAAATCGGCATATTGTTGTAATTTTGCTGTTAAAGCATCAATTTCATCTAAAGCCTGATTATGGCTGTATTCCAAACTTTCATTCGATGATTTTAGTTTAGTGATCTGTACACTAAATTCATTTCGAATACTATTGCGCATCGCTTCGATCGTTGCTTCAAACTGATCTTTGTCATTTTTAAGCTGATGTTCTGCTTGTTCTATTTCTACTTGCTTTACAACAATTTCATGCTTAGCCTGAGCTAACTCCTGTTCTTGTTGCTGTTTTTCTTTGTTCCACGCATTTTGTAGCGCTTGGATTTCAGCATGTTGTTGATTAAGGATGTCTTTCTTTTCACGTATAAAACCTGAAATGGCCTCGGCTTCTTTGAGAAGTAAGCTTTCCTCGCGTTCAAGTAGCTTTTTTTCTTGCTCTGCTAAGCGTTGTGCCGTATCTGATAGTTTTTCCAGAGCTTCAGTTTGCAGACGATCTAATTCCGCTCTTTTGTCTTCTAATGCTTTTTGCTTTTCTAATGCAAAGCCGAGCTCAGCATTTGCCTTAAGGTCTGCTAATGTCGCTAACTTCTCTTGTAACTTAAATTGTTCAGATCTTAAGGCTGATTTTTCAGATGCAATTTTTTTATTTTGCTCTAGAAGATCAGACTTTTTAACTTCCAGATCCGACTCTAAACATCTAAGTTCTTGTTCTTGTTTTTGAAGACGACTTTCCTGTGTCATTAACCGTTCATCTTCATCTGCAAGCAGTTTTACTTTTTCTTCATAATCTGCTTGTTTCAGACGTGTGTCTTCTAAAGCCGATTCTAATTTTTGTAGCGCACCTTTTACTTCTTGACGCAATTGCTCATCACGGGCCAATAATTCTTCTTTTTCTTTATCTACAACAACACCTGTCACCTGCTGAAATAAAGATGAAATAGACACTTTTTCTTTCACATCAACTGGAGTAGAAGGAATACCCGTATTTTGAAAACGATTTGTTTTTTTGGATGCTTTAGCCATTTAAATATTACGCCTCAATTGCTGTATAAAATGAAATCCACTCCAAAGTAAATTCAGAGAGGTTTAATGCTGTTGATATATCGATTTCTTCGCCAGAATCATGGCTGCCTTGGTTACGCCGCTCGCATATTTCTATGAGCTGTTGTAGATCTTGCTGATGTTGTTTTCTACGAATGAGTGGATGCTGTTGATATTCCGACACACACAATAAATTTGAAATAATAAGCGGTTTTAACGACACGCCGACACGAGGAAATCTGCCCGCAGAATATCCATTTGCACTAAAAACATGTGATGAATTCACAGTTTTCATTTTTTCCATAAGATTTTCAGAAAAATACTCACCCACTTGTAACATTAAAACCGTTTTCATTTGCTCACGATTTAACTGCTTCGGGGTCGTATTTGCATGCTTATGTTTCCATTGACATAACATATGTTTAAAGCATGACTCTAATGCCTTTTGACATTGATTCAATAAATCATCAATATCGTAATAATTCCCCTTTTCTTCCAAGTTTTTCTTTCGCGTGAGTAACCTGTTTAAATGTTGTGAAAGGTTTTCAATACGATCAGAAAATGGGAAATCTACAGACAGTTCAAACGCAATTTCTTCTAATAAACGAGCCTCGAATTCATCGATCGTTTCATCGCTACTGATATCCTGTTTTAAATATGTTTTGATTTTCGTAGCAAAGCCCTGATGCTGCATGGCTAAATCAAAATGTAAGTTTTGTATCCAATCATCATATTTTGAAACATGACAAGGATCTTGTAACTGACAGATATGCGATGAATCCAGACTTTCTTCTAAGTGCGATAAAATAAAGCAAGCTTCTGGTTTTTGAGAATAAAATTGGTAGTTTTTTAAATTTTGACTATCGACATATTGAGCCTTTTCATCCTGATCACGCACTAAAGTTCCGCGCATCGCCATATTGTGTTTTTTGATGGTTTGCGTGATTTTATAATGTGATGGAGCCTGAGGTTCATAAAATTTATGTGGCTCTACAACAAAGACACTGATCAATTTCCCTGAATCGCGACTTCCTTGAATCTTAATATTTGAATGATGCTCCTCTACATCTATCAACGCCAGATCATTGGGAATAAGTCGATCCCACAACTTCCCTGTGATGGCATCCTGTACCAAATAGTAAGTCTTTAGGTCATCATTACGATCAATTTCGTCCTCTAAAGCCTGTATTCCTTTTGCGGTGAGCGTAATCTTCTTAGTTTTATCATCAATCTGAATCAGACCATGCGGTTCTAATTCTGTATCAATAATAAGATGAACCAGTTCTATATCGACACCAATCCAATTTGCCAGCTCTTGACGATCCTGCCGCCCAATATATAAGAGATCTAAAAGGGTCTTTTGAAACACATTAATATTGGTTGTTTTCCCCGCCACTGGTGCCCAAATTCGCCAAATCCAGATTGGCAAAAAAACCATATTTTGTTTCGCATCATCTTTAGGCAAAGCGTCATAATATGATAAAAATTGGTTAGAAAATTTTGCCATGCTGACCTCCACATAGTTTTAAAAATGCAGGTAAAGCAGGTACAGCTTCTTGAGTTGCAGGATGTTCGAGCAATGCTTTATCTCCAGTCACAATCAATAAAGAACGTTGTCGACTGAGTGCAACGTTTAAGCGGTTATCCACGCGTAAAAAACCATAAGCACGTGTCAATACTTCGTCCTTCTCAAGCTCAGTTAATGTTTCGACATTCAATTCATTCGGCAAAGTACGTACCAATGAAACAAAAACCACATCAAATTCTTTACCTTGGAAAGCATCTACAGTGCCTATGCGGAGTCGTTCGTCCCCAATATTGGGACCAGTGGAAATCATTCGGTAATTTTCAGTGATTTTATTTCCTGTGGTTAATCCAATTTGAGGATGTTCCATTGCTTTGAAAATAGATTGAATCTGACCACTATAAAAGCTAATTATACCGACACTTAACTCAGGCTTTTCATCCAAAATTCTTTTTGCTTCTTGCGCAATCCATTGTGCTTCACTTGGTCGATGCCAACTGGTGCCAAAGCGTTGCTGCTTTTCGTTGGAAATTGACTTAAATCCACAGACTAAGTCTTCATAGCCACTGATCGCATGAATAAAATCTGTTTCTGGTCGACCTGATTTAATTGGCGGTAATTTATGATTTTCATAAAAGTTTTTACTAATAAAATCACCCAGTATAGGATGCATACGGAATTGGGTATCTAACATCACCACACGCTGAGGTTGCTGCTTTTCCTCTTCTAAACGTTGCATATTTTCAACGAGTCGTTGGAACAAACTCTGCTCTAACATTTCACGCTGTACTGTTTTCCAATCCTCTTGCTGTGACAATTCTTTTTCAATTTTGTCATCCAACATATGAGGTAATTGACGATGATCGCCCACCAAGATTAATCGACGTTTTGCCATTGCCATTGGAATCATCAGATCTAGCGGTGTTGCTCGTGCAGCTTCATCGACAATGACATTTTCAAAAACAATCTTATTATCGAAAGATTTTAGATCTTGCATCGCATTACCCGCTGATTGCTGACACGTTGCTGCAAGTACCGCTGTATAATGTGAAATAGCTTCTCGAATATCACCGGTAGAAGTCATTAAATGATAACGGTACTTATCCAAACTGATTAAATGGGCTAAGGTTTTTGACTTTTTCGCTTTATCATGAATATCCTTAAGTAGCTCATCTAATTTTTGACAAGTCTCTTCATCTAACAAGCGCTGTATATTTGCCGGTCTAAAATCAGGTAAACATCGATCAAGCAGTTTGTTTTTTAATTCAATTAATGCTGAAAAATCTATATCTTGATTGACATTGATATTCAAATGAATAAAGTGCTCTAGAACTTTTTGCTCATCGTCCAATAAAATCATTTGTGTATTGTCTTGCTGTTTTAAAAGCTGTAATGAAGCCAGTACTAAACGGCATCGTTGTACACCATCATCAACAAAACTTGATTTTTTTGTGCGCAATGAATATAGAAGTGGATAGAGTTCCATGAGTTTACGAGCAACAGGCAAAGACTGTTTAGGTTCTGTGAAGTCCTCCCACCATTGTTTTAAATCATGAGCTAAATAAATATTATATTTTTCAGACAATTGATCAAAAATACATTGAATTTCTACAATGCTTTTTTGTTTCTGCTCTGCATGCCCAAATCTTAATTTGAGAACATGATCCTCTAACTGTCGATATAAATTTAGAAAATCATTGCTTTCAATTAATGCTTTCAGATCTTTCTGGACGGGAATTGCCCATTTTTCAATGGTATCAACACCATGAAGCTCATCATCTTCATTTCTAATTTTTCCACCTACTCGTAAACCCGCAATGCCCATGACATTACTGCGGTCTACAACGTTATCCACTGCATCGTGCTGATAGCTCGTGAGTAAGATGCTACGTTGAATCTTCTCATGAGATAACTCAGCAATACGTTGCTGTAATGCAGTAATTACTTGCGTTTTACCCGTTCCAGGTGGACCAATAATAATGGTTAAATCTGAACTATTTAAACCAAGTTCTATCGCTTCTTGTTGCTTAATCGTTGGTCGACCACCTTTAAACAGCGCTTTGGTTTTAGTGCTCTTCCATTTTTCTTTTCGCAACGTTCGCTCAGGTGTTGCAACTTCAATACCCTGTAAAAGACCATGTAAGCTTGGCATTGGATTTCGGCGACTGGTAATTAGATTAAGTGCTTCCTGCTGTCGCTTACGTTGAATATTAATGGCAAATATAGATAAAAATAGAAAACCTTGCTTTGTATTCTGGTTTAATGGTGGACGTCGATCTCTCTTTTCTGCAAATTTCAGCAAAATACGTTTGTTCTGTGGCTCAATCTGAATAATTTCAGCCCGCCAAGATTTTTTTTCAACATCTAAGCCTGTTTCTTTAACATCCAACTGATTATCCAACCAGTCGGCAATCGTCAAACTTAATTGCACCTGTTCATCTTTTTTTCGATCTAAACGATCCCATTTTTTTTCAAAATCTAATAATTTTTCTCGATCTTCAACATGAACATACCAATAACTAGTTTTATGAGCCGGTTCATAGCCACAATACTTCAAATAATTCAGTTGATTTGCGCGACGTACTGCATCTTCCCATTGGGCATCACTATACTGTTTCCAAACATCAATGTAGTCACCATGTTGAGCGGTATGTTCTTTTAAAGCAATTTCATGGGGAAAATGCCCCATTCTTTTTGCACTTGAATGGTCTTTAAACTGTATTCCACCCTGTAGTGCAACTAAGCGATAATTCCCTCTAGGACGTTTTTTACTAATTTTTTCAACTTGCCAATAGCCCTGAATTGCTCTAATGTCTAATTGATGATTTTGACCGACCAGTAAAATGTGATGTTCACTCTGATTGGTATAAAAAATTGAGAATGCTACAGATGTTGATTGATCGAGTTCAACTAAAAACTCTTCTGTTAGCCAATCAATTGCAAGTTGAATATCATTCTGCTCAATTTTCCCATCATCCGCCAGTAGTTGTGTAATTGCTTCATCCACTGCAATATCTAGATCTAAAGCGGTACGGGCTTCTGGTACAAAGCCCGATAAAGCTATCGTTGTATTTTGTTTATGAGTAAAAAACCACAAACCATTTTGTTTGATTAACTCTTTTGCTGATGATGCTGTAATAGAACCAGTTGAGTTCAATTGTATCGGGTAAATATGGTTTTCAAATTCTAAATAACACTGTTCATCTTCTAAAAATAAGTGAACTGGATGATTTTCAGAAATGTCTAATTTTTCCAAACACTCAGCTTGCACTATTTGTAGCTGAGCAAGTTTAAACTCATGTAATTTCATAGCACTACCAAGAGAAACGCCAAAAGAATGAATGCGTTTTTTCACTATTCATTTGCAAAGAAGCATGTGTAATCAAAAGGTCTTTATCACCTTTTTGGTGGTTTTTTAAAATCTGAGGTTTATGTAAAGTATATGATTTTGAGCCATCTACATTTTGGAGGATGGCATGCTCACCTTCTTCAGGTGTAATCTTTAATCCATCATTAGTTAAGGCAATCTTAAACCAAGGCTGACTCTGTTCATTATCAAAAGAACTATGCGATGCATGATAAATAGCCTTCTCTTGCCCTAAACTTAAAAACAATTGCTCAGAACTTGCAAACCAAGGCTGTTCAGCCATCAATGGATCTTGGTCATAGCCCCAATATCTTAAGCGTATATATTCGGTTTTATCTTGGAGAGTATTACAAAATGGGCAATTTAATCGCTGATTAACTATAAAACTACTACGGCAATCTTTTTCCTGACAAAGCAAAACCAAGGACAATGTTCTGTTTAACTCATAATGCCATTCCGCCATGGTCGGGCGGTCATATATGTTTTCTATTAAACGGCTCGATCCAAAACAACGTTGAAATAGATTAAATAATCGTTTATTTAACATTTCAAACACAGGAAAACCTGCTACGGCTATTTCATTTGAGTCATCCTCAACATCAAATACCCAAGGAAACTCCCCTCGAGCGGCTTTTTCTTCGGCAATATCAGGATCTTCATCCTCAACAGCAATTCCATGATTGAACGGATGCGTATGTGTTAATAATTGAAGTGCAATGACTGCAAAAGACCAGGCATCTGTTTGTATATTTGTACCTGTTTCATTGCGAATCAGCTCAGGTGCAGCATAACCTTTGGTATAGAAATGATGTTGATTGGATTGTTCCGCATAATGAATATTATCGGCATCGATTAACCAAACTTGATGATGTTCAATTGAAGTAGATACAAAAATATTCTGAGGAGATAAATCTCCAAAAGCCAAACCTTTACCATGTAGCTTCGCCAAAGTTTCGGCAAGTTCTTTTAAAATGAGTAACCGACGAGAAAAACTACCTGTGTCTCTATACTTGATAATATCAAGTTGCCCTTCTAGGGTGTACATACGCTCTATTTGTGAGGAAAGAGGCTCTAGGCCATCCATGAGTTCCATCACGTAGCCCGTACGATTTTTTAATTGCAATAAACTCAAAGGTAATGCAATTTTTAAATCACGTAGTGGTAAACGCATCACATTTTGAAATTGCTTACGTACTTCTTTTAATTGACCTTCGGAAAGCTTATTTGTGATTTTTACAACCAAGTTCGCATGATCAGTTTTTAAAACAGTACCTTGCCCGCCTTCACCAATCTTTTCTATGAGCGTATAGGTCGCTCCATGAAGATCTTTGACTATTATTTGTTTTGCATCCATTATTTTTTCCAAAAAACTATTCCAATACTTTTATCATCACTGTGTTGAGGTGTTGGCCAGTGAATGAGCTCATGCTGTATATATTTTTTTAATCGCCTTACACTGTGCAATGTCGCTTTTTGAATCAACATGGACGTAAAGAGTTGTTCATTCAATAAATCTTCACTAATACCATCAGTCATTAATATGATGCCGTGGTTTGGGTCGGTTAAATTAATTTCTTTATAAGACCAATCATCCCATTTTTTGGAATACCCTAAGGCATTGGTCTGATTACTAAATAAATCATCAGACTTCACACCTACATGACCAAAACTGTCTGATTGATAATAAATAGCACCGTCTCCCAACTGAAACAGGCGCACATTTCCCTGACGATTTCCCCAAGCAAATAAACAAGTTGTGGCTGCATCAGTAGGTAAAATATTTTTGTCTTTCAGCAGTTTTAGCCAGTACATGTATATTTTCTTCGCCACTTCTTTCTCAGCTAAAGAAAAATCACAATGCTTCAAAACTTCATAGACTGACTGACAGGCTAAGGATGAACCAATATGAGATAGAGGCTTAGAGCCCATACCATCACACACTGCAATGCACCAGTTGTTCTTCCAAAACCGGTGCATGACAGCATCTTGATTCATTTTTTTTTCACGCAGATTGCGTGGACCAATCACTGAAATGGAACATAGGGATAAATACACAATTAAAAATCACTCAGATCCAATTCATCATCTGGTAATTTCGAAAAGTCTACTGTAGGAAGTTGATTAGGTGTATTGCTCTGAGATCGACTACTAACACTCATACTGACAACTCTAAAGAAACGGTGTATCTCTTTTGCATTATGTGCTTCAAATACTTCCGTCGCTTCTAAATCATTCACAAATGCCTTTAACATGTTTTTATCAGCACCTGCACCTATGGCCATTGCCATACGCGATGCCTTTTGTGCTCTGTCAGAATTTTTCAACTTATTAAAAGAAGATTCCCAATTGTCTGTGGGAATACCATCAGAAATCAGAATAATCGTTGGCTTGTAAGCACGACTAGGAATAATTTCTTTATTTTCAATCATCTCTAAGGCCAACTCAAAAGCACCACCCATTGGTGTTCCACCTGAAGCAACCAAATCATTTGTTTGATTAATTTGCCATGCAGGTGTTAAAGGCACATTCACCTCAGCTTTTGAACCACCAAAAGTAATGATAGAAACCTGAATTTCAGCATTTAAACGACTTTCTTGAGATAACGTACTGAGGAAATCTTTTAAGGCAGCATTGAGTGCGCCAATATTATTATCCTGTGTCATGCTCCCACTTACATCAGCCAATATAATGACTGGTAAAGGTCGTGCTGTTGCTACAGCAAATTGTTGCATTACCATTTTAATTTCCCCCTCTCACTTATTTAAAATTAGCTTCGCACAAATTTATTTATCATTTATTCTGAATTATATGATTTTTATCACAGAAAAATCAAACATTTACATATATCTTTTAGTCTAATTTCGATATATAACAGTTTCTCAAACTGAGAAACCAAATTGATTAATCATAGATCAGCCTAAAAGTAAGATTGAATCTAGAACTCAACACTTTTTTCCGTTTAGGTACAGCATGTTCCCAAAAATGCTGCATTTCACCAGACATAATCAACAAGCTACCGTGTTGTAATGGTACCGTAAATTTAAGCTGGTGATCATCTTTATGACGTACTTGAAAATCTCGAGTTTCTCCAAAATTCACAGAGGCAATCGTCGGATTTTTACCAAGCTCTGGCTCATCGTCTGTATGCCAATTTAAATAGTCTTCACCAGTTCTATACCAATTCATTAGCACACTATTGAATTGTGTACCTGCGACCCTTTCAATTTGCTCTTTGATATACAGTAAGCCTTTATTCCATGGATTCGGCTGTGACAAAATACCTGAATATTTATAAGCCTTACCCTCATCCCCATACCAACTGGTTAATCTAGGTAATGGAATTTTTTTCCCATATAAATGGATATAATCCTGTTTCCAAAAAATATTTTTGAATTGGATTTTTTTAAAGTCTTCCACTTGAATTGCACTCCAATCTACTTGCTTCAGATCATAAGTGTCATTTTCCAAAAAATACTCTACTGAACGATCACCAATTTTTTGAGGGAAAAACTGAGGTGCGTAGAATAACGCACCATTCGGAATCTGAATAATAAAACCTTGACGTGACTCATCCCATTGACTTGAACACCCATCAACTTCAGGTAACGCGAATGAAAGCGTCTTCATCTGGTTTTCAATTATTGCATCAAATAAATCATTCATTTTAGTGAATCTCAATTTTCAGACAAAAGTAAACGTGATTCATATTCTTGGCATCAGTGAATTGCTTAAATTGTTCATAAGTAATAGATAAATTTTCACCCTCTTGTAGTTTGATACTTAATAGGGCGTTATATAATGACTCTAGCCGTGCAGTTCCCCCATAACAGTTACGATCGTTACTCACTGCAATAATATAATGCTTGCCACCTTGCTCTAAAATTTTATTAAACAATTCAAATTGATCAAAACCCTCAATATCCAAGATATTAGAAAAAATATGCACATTCATTTTTTCAGGATCGATCTCTAAATCATCTGATATAACATCATCCAATTTTTTCTCAACTGATCGAATTGATATATTTGGCAATTTACACGTTATTAAACCCTCTGCACGGGTTAATGCGATCTGTGAAGGTTCTATCAATGTCAGTTTCTTTACTTGTTCTTGAAAACCTAATGTATTCTCTAATAAGAGTAAAGTTGCCAAACCCTGACCACAACCATAGTCATAAAAATGAATCGGTTCACCATTATTACCACTTAACATATCGATAATGTTCGGAACTACATAGTCCCATTGACGTTGAACCATTAAGCCATACGAATATAGATATTGATTCAATAAATCTTGACGATGGATCGTTAAGCGACCTCGATCCAGCTCATCACGCTTATCACTATCAATACCCGCAAAATTACGTAAGGTTTGGAAATCTAAGTTAGAGGCAGTCAAAGTTTTGTTCTGAATTGCATGAAGAACTAAATCATTATGTACCGTATTCATTGCTAAATGGTTCATCTCTGTACCCTGTAAATTTCTAATTTATGGGTAAATGTTAGAGAAAATCCTATTAAAACTTTTCATTCTGGAAGCTTATGCCCCAAATACAGTCTGCAACTATCTAAATGCCTAAAATACGATTATTCGATCCATAAGTATTCATAAATCACCGTAAGCTTACGATTGCCACTAAATCACTATTAGATCACCCTATCTTTAAAGTGATTAATAATCGCGATTTGTTCCTTCTCAATCGGCAAATAAAAAGGAGCACTTCTCGCATTCTGTTTTGGCATAATTCGAGCCGTTAGCTCATTGCCTAATTGTTTCGCTAACTGTTTTTTAAGCTTAGACTTCGTACTATCAAAAAAGTCCTTCGTCACTTCTATCGTACTATCACTATCTTTTAACTCATCATAATGAAGCAAATATTCTTCAGTTAGTTCTTGAATATAAACCTGTTCGGCAGGACTCATTTCGCCTTTATGAGAACCAGTAGGTGCTTTAATACCTGCTTTCCCCTGCATTTTATTGTCTGCGAACCACATAAGCATTGCCATTTCTCGAGGTGGTAATTCAACCCTGGATGAATCATTAATTTTGATATAACGTTGAGTTATATTAATTTCCAAACATATCGGCTGATTGACCTGATTAAGTTGTTCAATGACATCTGAAAACGTATAGTTTTCCATTTTCAATGGATGTGTATCAGGTAAAGTGTTTCTCAAACGAACAAAAGGAATATTTGCTAAAAAGACTTTCGCATGTTGAGCATTCAAATGTTCTTGTGAATTGTATTTGCCAACATAATGCTCATAGGGTGTTGGATAGTAAAAGTTCGTTGCAAACTCAAACTCTTCTGATACTAAAATATGAGACATACTATCCTGCGCTCTGCCGTATAACGATAGTGCATATCCTGCATAGAACCCCATCGTCTTGCGTCCACCAGCAATCGACACATGTACGCTAGAATTTTCCTCATCTGTAAAAAGCTTAATTAAACGGCACGTTTCATTCGCTGCTAGTTCATTATCATCCAAATTTTTAAGGTCTTCTATTTCTTCACCATCACGACTAATGACATGAAGTGTGGAATCATCAAATTTGATATTGGGTAAATGAAAATCCTGAAGAAACTTTTCAAAAATTCCATCATTAAACAACCGTGATCTAATCTGAATTTTACCTTTTGCAGTCGTCAGCACATGGATTTCAGTGGGCACCCATTTATCAGTAAGCTCTGGATCAACTGCCAAGGCATATAAAGTTTCAGTAATGATCTGAGGTGTCATTCCCGTAACTAAAAATAAGATATTCTTTTGCATACAGTTCTGCTCTCTAACTATGAACTATTCTTTTTTCAGCTATTACTTAACTTCTAATATTAGATTAACTTAATTAGAAAGCTTTTCTTAACCTTTTATTGCCTTACCAAGTAAAGTTGAAACAAAAACTCTGAATATTTTTAAATTTCAACTTAAATAATAACTCGCATACTTTATTAAAATGGCTTGTCGTAAGCTTGTAAAACCATTCTTAAAATTGGCGTTTCGCATATATTTCATTGTACACAGTTTGATTTAAGGACGGATACAATGACTATCTCTATGAACTTTGAACAATTAAGCTTAGGGTTCAGTAAGCATGCTGTGAAAAGATCTTCACAACGAGGTATCAAACCAAGACACGTTGCTAATATCTTGAAATTCGGACGAAAAAAATACCCAAATGGTGCTGTTTATTACAGTATAGGTAGAAGAGAAGTTGATAAATACAAGAGTATTTGTCCTGGTCTAAAAGAAATGAATGGTATGCACCTAGTAACCTCATTAAATGGTGCTGTCATAACACTGCTTAGAAATAAAGATTTTCGATTGATAAGATATTGATAATAAAACGTTTACAAGAGTTACAATTTTAGTTAACTCTTCATAAGAGTTACAAAATTAGTTAAAAAGTAATTAACTAAAACCATGGATAAAAAACTATATCTAATTGATTTATATATTTTTCATTAGTAACAACTTTAGTTAAGTGAACGGCGACCTTGAATAAACAAGGCCGCCGTAATGCATTTTATGAATTTAGATAATTAGAGAGCTCTAACATAACTTCAGAAGTTTTCTCTGCGTGTAACCAATGCCCAGCATTTATGATTTCTTTAACTACAGCATTTGTAAATTGCTGTTGAATAGCCTCAAAATGTTCTGGCTGTTGAATATATGTAGATTGACCACCACGCAAAAACAACGCAGGCTTTGGATAAGGCTCAATATCTTTCCATGCCAAGACTTCCGCATAGTTTTGAAAAATAGCATTCAAATTAAAGCGCCATTGACCCTGATTGAATGATTTCAATAAAAACTGAATCACAGCATCCTCAGCAATAAATTGCTTCATAATCACTGTTGCTTGCGATCTAGATGGTGGTGAAGCTTCCTGAACAGCAAATAATGCTTTAAAAATCTGTTCGTGATGGCTCTCACGGTATGCAAATGGAGAAATATCCAGTACAACCAATTTATGTATGCGTTCTGAGGCTATAGCTGCAAGCTTCATACAAATTTTTCCACCCATTGAATGACCAATGACAGAAAAACGATCAATAGTCAGATGATTTAAAGTTTCTAATACATCTTGTGCCATAACATCATAATTCATAATGTCGCTATGTGCTGATAATCCGTGGTTTCGCACATCAACCTGAATAATTGTATGTTTTGTATTTAAACCGCGTGCAAGCATTCCAAGATTACTTAAGCTACCAAATAAGCCATGAATTAACACTATTGGCTCTAAATCGCTTTGTTCAACTGATTGCTCTATTTGATAATTAAGAATCATAATGCCCTTTTCCGAAATTTTTATATATAGTGTATTTTTCTTGTTTAAGAATCAATAAATTTGCTTAGGCTATTTTAATATAATAAAAAATCCCAGTAATTTTAGAGAATTAGAGGGATTTGCAAAACCAATAAATTAAGGTTATTTCGATTTAAAGTAATTAAATGGGATTTTCAGATAGCGAGCACCATTTGCCTCAGGTTCTGGAAATTTTCCTGCATTCATATTAATTTGAATCGAAGGCAAAATCAGTTTAGGCATGGCCAAGGTCGCATCACGTTGATGGCGCATCTGCACAAACTCAGCCTTTGCTGTGCCGCTATGAATATGAATGTTTTTTTGTTTCTGCTCAGCAATGCTAGACTCGTAAACGTAATGATCACGACCTTCGGGTAGATAATCGTGACATAAAAACACGCGGGTATGATCGTCTAGTGCATAGAGTTTTTGCACGGAATCAAACAGCATTTCAGCACTGCCTTTTGGGAAATCACAACGCGCTGTACCATAATCAGGCATAAATAATGTGTCACCGACAAAAACAGCATCACCAATCATGTAGCTTAAACATGCTGGCGTATGTCCAGGTGTCGGAATATTGTAGGCATCTAGCTCACCAATACTAAAATGCTCACCATCTTTAAATAAATAATCAAAAGAGCGCGTAGCGTTATCATATTTAAGATCAATATGATAAATCGTACTAAATGTGTCCTGCACAACCGAAATTTTTTCGCTCATGGCCACTACCCCACCGACTTTCTCTTTTAAATATTGTGAAGCAGTCAAATGATCGGCATGCACATGGGTTTCTAAAATCCATGCTACGCTTAGGCTATTTTTCTGGATATAAGCAATGATTTCATCTGCCGATTGAGTATTTGTCGTCGCGGATGCCGCATCATAGTTCAACACACTATCAATAATTGCGCATTGCTGGCTGGAAGGATCACTAACGACATAACTAAATGTATTGGTTTCTTTCTCAAAGAATGCCTTTACAACAGGCTGATTTATCATAATTTTTCTCCAAGTGTTTTGTTATATAAAATAACCCCTACAGCCATCGCAACAATAAAATAGAAGGCCTGATAATGTCCTAAACCGATTAAAGTCAAGCTTGGCGCAGGACAAATACCCGCGAGTCCCCAACCTATGCCAAAAATAGCACTTCCCGTTAATAATTTAGGATCTAATTTGGTATTGGTCGGCAACAAAATCGGTTCTTTAAATACGGTTTTTGGAGCTTTCTGTTTAGATAGAATCTGAAATGGGATAAATGCAATCGCAATCGCACCGATCATTACAAAGGCTAAACTTGCATCCCATGTTCCAAATACGTCAAGGAAATTTAATACCTTTTCTGGATTGGCCATGCCGGAGAACATCAGACCAACCGAGAATAAGCCACCAAAAATAAAGGCAAATACATTTTTCATTTTTAGGCTCCCACAATATGACGCATTACAAATACGGTGACTGCACCGGCAAACATAAAGGTTAAGGTGGCAAAGATGGAGCGTTTAGAGAGGCGGCTAATCCCGCAGATCCCATGTCCACTTGTACATCCCGAGCCTAAGCGTGTACCAAAGCCGACCAGCAAACCCGCCAGAATCATGATCATTGGTGAACTTTCTATTTGAATATTCGGCTGTGTAAAAGCACCATAAACAAATGGGACAATGATTAATCCTAATAAAAACCAAATTGCAGGCGTACTGAACAGTGTTTTAGGACTTAAAACTTGGGAAATTAAACCACTTATACCAGCAATACGACCATTGACCCACAAATAACCCACAGCAGAAACACCCAACAGTGTTCCACCGATGAAAGCTGTTAAATAGTCATGCATTTCGTGTGATCCAATTAAAACATTATATGTTTTTATAATATGTTTATTTGCAAATTATTCAAGTGCATATTTGTACAATATTCTCGCACTCATCTTTCAAATTCAGTCAGCACCCTTTCTACAAACCACTTAGGCAGTTCATCTAAAGCGGGATTAATTTTTAAAACTTCGGCATTTTCAATTTCAGCAATAAAGACGGCTGTTTCACCATTGGATGAATTATCAAAGAAATAGGTTCGATCGCTAGCATCTACGGCCTGCATTAATAATTGCATACTTCTCACGTAGCGCTCTCGGATTTTCTGTTCGGGTACGCCATGCCCGCCTTGACTGACTCTGTATTGCACACGGGCAATGTTAATCTCTGGGTCGACCGTTGACACATAATAAAGATATGTCCGATAACCTTGTTGTTTGGCCGCTTGTAGAAACTCCACTTTGGAAATATGCGACATCACTGTTTCAAAGGTGAAACTGATTTTTAAACCTAAGAATTCAAGCCGAATGTAATCAATAATCCGCGCACACAAATAGGAATCGATTTCGCTTGTCTCAAACTGCATACGTTGTGCTGTGATCAGCTGCGGAGGTGCTGTTAATAATGGCACTAAACCTATTGCTGTTGGTCGTTGTTTTTGTTGTAAAAATTCTAATAAATTGATGGCTAATAAAGCCGGATGATAGCGATTTAAATCCAGCTGAGACGTGGCTTTTAACTCCGACTCTAACTCATCTGCATTTAAATAGGCCCCAATATGATGCGGCAATAAGTAGTCTTTTACTGTACTTTTCCCAGAACCATTTGGACCAGCAAACATTCGGATTCTAGGTTTTGGCATGAATTAGACCGTTGCCGCGTGTTTTTTGCGCTTTAAGGTTTTCGGTAATTGGCCAATATTCACATAGGCTGAAGATAAGTCCTTCAATACTTCCTCATGACCATCTACATGATGTTGAATCATCTGATGGTTTTTCACATACACCACATTTGACACGGCGCATGCTTGCTGGAAAGCACGTCGAAATGCATGAGCAGCCAATTTAGGGATCATCTCATCTTCATAGCGACTTATTTTCATGACTGGATACGACATAGGTTACGTACTCCATCCGTATAGAAGGGTTTGTCTTCATATTAACATATTCAATGCTGCTGTCTATTTATCCAATAACACTCCCCCCCCTAAAAGTGGATGCTCTCTAGATGATCTTCAATAATATTCAGCCACGCGCGGGTTGCAGGTGTCATGCTGACCGTACTATTCCATGCCATTTTTAGATTCCAGTTAATTTTCGGCTCGGTAAGCAAGGCTATATGAAATTCATCTTGATTAAGGCGTTCACAGTAGGCTTGTGGCAATAAGGCAATTCCCACATTAGACTCGACCAGTTTGGCAATAAAGTCCCACTGACTACTACGACAAACCACTTTAGGCTCAAAACCTACAGATTGTGCGGCCTGAAGTATCACATTATTTAGGGTAAAGGTGTTGGCATACAGTAAGAAGGATTCTTCCTTCAGCTCAATTAAGCGAACTTCGTGTTTTCTACGCCAATGGGCATTCTTTTTCGCCAATAGACAAATCGGTGAGTTGATAATTTCAAAACCGCTCAATAAAGGCTTTAAATCGCCCATAATTACGCCGGCATCAACTTCTTTACGATAAATCGCTTCTTCGATGCCTGTCGCCCCGACTTCTAAAAAGTTCAGCTCTATATGCGGATATTGATTATGAAACTTGGCAATCACGGTACTTAACATCATGGCTGCCAAAGGAGGTAATCCAATAGTCAGCTTGCCTTTCTTCAAGCCTCTGACTTGAGTCACTGTATCCAGAATACGCTGCTGCTCGTTTAAAATAACCAAGGCATGTTCATAAACTTGCTGCCCGACATAGGTAAGCGCCACACCTCGCTTACGCCCTGCTTCTCCTTTATGGAGTAATGCAACCCCCAGCTGCTCTTCCAAGCCGCGCATCGACTTACTAATGGTCGGTTGGGTTAAATTAAGCTGCTCTGCTGCAACCGTAAAACTTTGTGTTTCTACAAGGGTAACAAAGATTTGCAGGCTTTTAATATCCACACAAACATTCCAAATTTGCATAATAATTTTTTTATTATTCATAATTAACTTTTTGGGTCAATTCTACAATAGCACCAAGTTGTTTGGTTTATTACGCAGATTATGACTTCTCCCAGTGATATAAAATTTAAATACGCCCTTAAAGTCATTGCTCAGCTAGGCGTGTTAATTGGACTTTGGTGGCTCAGTCATTTTATTCAGGTGTTCTTTCAACTGCCGCTTTCCGCGGGTGTAATCGGGCTGATTCTGCTTTTATTCGCTTTAATGACGGGAATCATCAAACTGATTTGGATTAAAGCGGGTGCAGATTTTATTCTGACCGAGCTGGTGCTGATGTTTATTCCCTGCGTCGTCGGCTTAGTAAAGTACAAACACCTGTTCCTGACTCAAGGTTGGCAACTCATCCTTGCTGTGGTATTTGGTACCATCTGCGTGATGGTTATGACGGCGTACAGTGTATATTTTGGTTTTAAACTAGAACGTAAATTACAACAGAGACAATTGAGCCGCCATAGCAAAAAGGAAATCCACATATGAACCTAACGGCGCTGTTTTGCTTTGTTGCAACCATTGCGGGTTATATCGTCGCGAAAAAAATCTATCGTCGCTTTCCGTATATGCTGCTTTCTCCAGCCATACTGGTGCCTTTTGTGCTGATTGTAGTGCTATTGGGTTTCCATATCTCCTATGACACCTATATGACCGATAATCACTGGATTGTCTGGATGCTTGGACCCGCAACCATTGCTTTTGCGATTCCTATTTATGAATACCGTCAGTTGATTCGGGAACATCTGTTTTCTATCAGTCTTGGGATTGTCATCGGAATGTGTGCTGGCGTGATGAGTGCCTTCTATTTAGCACAACTGTTCCATTTTGACAGCCAAACGACTTATAGCCTCATGTCACGCTCAATTTCAACACCATTTGCCATGGAACTCACCTCTCATATTGGTGGTTCGGTCGAACTGGTGATTTTATTTACCATGATTACAGGCATTGTCGGTGTGCTATTCGGTGATTTGGTTCTATTGTTGCTTAGGCTAAATTCTGTATTTGCCCAAGGCGCATCTTTAGGCAATGCCGCCCATGGTTTCGGTACCAGTAAGGCATTTATGCGCCATCATGAGGAAGGTGTGATTGCGTCTTTGACCATGGTGCTGGCAGGCGTTTTTATGGTGATTGTCGGGCCAAGTTTGATTCATGCCGTTATTCACTATTTGGCATAAAGACAAGGTTATTCCAGCGATCAAAAATCATTAAGGTCTTGTTAAAATAGCGGGGTGAATGTCAAATAATGTAATGCAATGACCCAGACTAATACACCAATGGTCTCGGAAATTTCAATACTTGCCCCAATCGTATCTCCTGTAATGCCGCCAATGCGTTGCAGGAATTTAATACGAAGATACATCAGCGTGCATATAAAGGCCAAAGTCACCATTAACCCAAGCCAGCCAAAATACAGCATCATGCTAAGTGAAATGCCCACCACCCACCAAGCACGGCGTTTAGGTAAATGCAGTGCAATACTGCGACCTAAACCTTGCGCGCGCAAATAAGGCGTGGTTAAAAATAGAACCAAAGGAGCAATACGTGCCAAAAATGGAAAAATCAGTAATGCCAAACTGCTCTGGGTCTGAAGTAGCACATACAGTGCTGACCATTTCAACCCACAGACCATTAATAAACTCAACACCCCTATCGGACCACAACTGGGGTCTTTCATAATTTTAAGGGTGCGTTCTTTGTCTCCAAATCCTCCGACCCAAGCATCAGCGGTATCGGCCAAACCATCAAGGTGCAATCCACCTGTTAGCCAAATCCAAATAACCAAAATCAGACTGGATGCTAAAGCTATCGGCAACCCTGAAAGTACCAGCGCTGCAAGATACAAAACCACACCAATGATCAGCCCCACCGCAGGATAAAACAGAATTGAATAGGCATTCTGTTTCGCTGTTGGCATCTGTTTTAATTGAATCGGGAATGTAGTTAGAAATTGTAACGAAATCAAGAATGGCGTCATCGCTACTCCCCTAAGACCAAGCGTTGTTGTTCAGTATCCCAAAAAAAGGCGTTTAACTGTCCCAGTTCTGCGGTCATTTTCAAAAGATCATTTAGTGGTTGAGCCAAGGCAATGCATTTCAGCAACTTAATGACTCCGCCATGGGTCACCAGCAAAGCACGGTGCTGTTGCTGCATCTGCATCTGCTGTTGAATATTGGTGAGTGCTCGGCTGACTCGTTGTTGGAACTGTTGCATGCTCTCTGCATTCGGCAATGTCGTTTGCATCGGCTGTTGCCAGAAATCGGACAACAACTCTGGGAACTGCTGATAAAGCATTACTATTGACTGTCCCTCCCAATCGCCAAAATGCATTTCTTGTAAATTAGGGTCCAGTTTAAGCGGTATCTGTTGCTGATGTGCTAGCTGCTCAGCAAAGAGACGACAGCGTTGTAACGGCGAAGAAAAAATCATGTCCCAATGCGGATCACCAGATTGATCGATACTACGCTGCATTTGCTGCCAGCCTAATGGTGTTAAGGCATCATCTAGTGAACCCCTCAGAGTATGGCTCAGTTCACTTTCTCCGTGCCGTAGCAGATCAATCTGTAGTTTCATCATGAGGGCTCTATATTTTCTCACCAATTACAGCGGCTTCAGCAAAGGTTGCCATTTGATTATGAAGGCTGCATGCCAGCTTAATAATTCCTAAAGCAGCCCCCGCACCACTGGCTTCACCTAGGCGTAAATTCAATTTTAAAATAGGTTCTGCATGTAATTCTTGTAATAGGCGTTGATGTCCATATTCGGCTGACTGATGTCCAAACAACATCCATGCACGTACAGCTGGATTTAACTTTACCGCAACCAATGCTGCTGCCGTACTGATAAAACCATCAACCACCATGGCTAAACCTAACTGGGCACAGCGGATATATGCTCCCACCATCGCTGCAATTTCCAATCCACCCACTGCGCATAAGGCTTTAAAGGCATCCTCTTGAACAGCATTACGATGTAACACGATGGCTTGATCAATCACATGCTTCTTATGCGCCAATTGTTCCGCACGAATGCCTGTCCCCACACCGGTCAATTGCTCTGCGGGTTCATTCAATAACAAACAAGCCAACGCTGAAGCAGAACAGGTATTACCAATCCCCATTTCACCGGCAACATAAATTGAAGCACCAGCCGCTACGGCACGTTCAACGCTCTGTTGACCCAGTGCCATAGCTTGCAGACATTGCTGCTCGGTCATAGCGGCTTGTTTGGCAAAATTGGCTGTTCCTGGTGCAATACAGTGCGTTTCTACCAGCGGATATTGATAGGCTTCACCTACCGTACCGCAGTCAATGACTTGAAGCGTAGCCGCGTACTCTTTGGAAATCACACTAATACATGCTCCACCCGTGGTGAAATTCAAGAGCATCTGCCGCGTAACTGCCTGCGGATAGGCTGAGATATTCTCCGCCATGACGCCATGATCCCCCGCAAAGATACAAATCCACGGCGTATTAATGTTCGGTTGTTCTGTTTGCTGCAAACTCGCCAGCAAAATTGCGATACGCTCTAATTCCGACAAAGAGCCAGTCGGTTTAGTCAACTGTAATTGACGGGCTTCTGCACGTTGTTGCATTTCAGTATTCGGCTGTTTACACGCTGCTAACCACCAACTCACGTTTGCTCTCCTTTTAATTGCATGGATAATCCTGCGACACAAAACAGGACTTTATGGGCGATGTGGGCCAATTGCTGATGTAATCGCCCTGACTCATCTACAAATGTACGACTTAATGCTCCAAGCGGCACAACGCCCAAACCAGTTTCATTACTCACCATCACAATTTCTGACTGTAATTGCGGTAAAATCTCGAGAAGTTTTTGTATTTGCTGCTGAAACAAGGATTGATCATCGGCCAAAAGCAAATTTGTCATCCATAACGTCAGACAATCAATCAAAATTAATTGCTGAGGAGCATCAATCGCGAGTAGACGATCTGCCAAATACAGCGGCTCTTCACTCAGTAGCCAATGTGTAGGACGTTGTGCCTGATGATGCGCTATCCGCGACTGCATTTCTGCATCTAAGGCTTGTGCTGTGGCAACATAATGAACCATTAAACCTGAATCCTGAGCAATTTTTTCAGCGAGACGACTTTTGCCCGAACGTGCACCGCCTAATATCAGTTGCAACATACTTCACCTAACGTAACAGTCTGAAGAGAATATAAAGGCCCTTGTAAGACCTGAGCTTGATAATAGCCAAAATTCAGCTGAGTAATCTCTATCTCAAAGGCATGGCTTTTAAAGGAGGCTATTTTGTCTAATATGGTCTGACTTGGAAACGCGGCGTTATATAACCCCAAAGTAATATGCGGACAATACGTTAACGCTGCGATTTCATCACTAAACTGCGCACATTGCGTGCGAATTGCACTCAAAACTCCATCAGGATCTTGTACCTCTAAAAACAAGGCACTATGAAAGCTATTGACCTGCGCGATTGTTAGTTTGAATGGACTCGGCTGTTGTAATTTTAATTGTGCCTGTTGTTGTTGAAACTGAGCGAATGTGAAGTCATCATCACGGCTCATGCCCTCTTTTGCTAAAAACCCACATACAAACAGGGTGATATGAAATTGTCGCTTATTCGGCAACAGCAAAAAATCAGAAAAATAATCCCGAACTTGATTAAGATACAAAATCAAGTCGGGATCTTGCAACTCGATATACCACAAGGCAAAGTGTTCCCGACCATGATGCCATTCTGGATAATCACGGCGCTGTGTAGGAACCACTTGGCTTGTAGACGTTAAAAACACAGGGTTAAATCGCTTGATGCTAAAAGCGCTATTAAAACACGTTATTTCATGCAGTTATGTAGGGTAACCTTTAGAAATATTCAGTTTGACCTGAAAATAATTCAAATTATGCGCAATCTGCAGAGAAGGTTTGCACATAATGCTGAATTTCACGGGGTTGAAACTGTTCGGGCCGCTGTAACAGATAGCTCAGCCCTTGTTTTAATTGCAACAAAAGCGCTTGTTGCTGCGATACAGGAAGCAATAACATCTCGACTTCCTGCCGCATAGCTAGCAGCACATCCTCGAGTGCCACTTGATCTTGCCTATGCGCATAGGCATAGCCCATGATTGCCCCTGCAAGAAGCTGATCATACGCCTTTCCACTTGCTAATTGCTGTTGCAATGAGGCCAAAACACGTTCTGTTCTCTCTAATTTGCGTAGAGGATCTCGCGCGACACGGCTACAAGGGTCTTTAAAGGCAAAACGGCAGGAATCCATAAAACTTTGAGTTAGGCGCTTTAAATCTGCCTCTCGATGCGGAAGCTGCTGTAACAGTCCGCTTTTAACCTGAGTCAGTACAGCTTGCGTAAACTGCTGAATCCGCATGTCGCCCATGGCTACACCTATACTTTCATGACCCAGCAAACTGGCATACCATGCCATCATGGCGTGTGTGCCGTTCCACAAGCGGTTTTTGATGAGCTGAATTTCAGAAATATCATCCACCAAAATCATTTGCCGCATTTTACTCAGTAATGGACTTTGATTCTCTACATAGATGGGCATGTCCAGTTCTGCATGAAATAGGATTAAATCCATGCTTTGCAAAATATGGCTAGGCTGGAAGTTACGACGCAAGTCTTCAATATATACAGAGGCCTGATGCTCCTGAGTGGAGCTTAATTTAGTACTTTCCTCGATATCTACACTGTCTGCACTATCAGTATCTGCCTCTTCCTGAAACTGCTTAAAAATACTGTATTTGATTTTTAATTGCCGATAGAGATTTTTCTCACTTAACTTAGACACCATACGGTTCACCACCGTATCACAGAAATAATGCTGCTGTAGAATCTGCTCGGTAATTCCCACACTGGTCAACTCATTCAAGGATTTGCGCAATTCATCCATAAACAACTGCTTTGCATTGACCTTGTTTAGAATAATTAAGAGTGTTAAAGGCTCTTTGGCTGATCCATTTTGTGAGATATGGCGTGCATAAAGGCCTTTCGCCATCATTTTTAATTCATGTTGCAATGCACTTTCGGGTAAACAAACCGCAATCAGGCTTGATTCCACATACATCTCGGTCATTTGCAGTTCATCATCTGCATCAATTACCGACATATTATTAATGTGTTCATCGTAAGAGATTTGTCCATAGCGAATACAGTATCCACCAAAAGCATTCACTGCTTCTCGAAACAAACTATTGCGTGTCGATGCAATCAAACGCTTGGGGCGGGTATAACCATCCCAATGTGACAAAATCTGCGCCAAGTATCCACCACCAATCGCACCAAAACCATGAATCCCAACCGTGAGCTGATTCAATGTTTGCGGGAAAGTATCCTGTAACTGAGGCAAGTCTTGCTTACTGGTATAACAATCTAAATCTGCCAAGCAGTCATACATGCATTCATAATAATAATTGGCTTTGCCTCGCATATTGGCATTCGCGGGCTTAATGTCTTTGAGCAAGATCGTAATGCCGTTAGCCTCATAGGCTGAAGTCACGCCATTTTCTGAATCTTCAAACATCAAACAATGTTCGGGCTTTAAATTAAGCTTTTCTGCGGCAGTGAGAAAAATCTCAGGATGTGGTTTACCTTTTTCGACTTCATCACCACAAACCACTACATCAAAGAATTTATAAACATTGGCATTAATTAAGTATTCTTCTGCAATAGCACGTCGACTGGAGGTCGCAACCGCCATGCGTAAGCCAGACTTTCTTAACCGCTCTAAAACCTGCACCAGCCCTTTTTTAATAGGTACGCCATGAGTGCGGACAGACTCTAACTCCAGTTCATCTGCCCGTTTACGGATTTCGGCATACGGAATATCTGTACCATAAGTTTTCTGTGCTAAGGCATGCGCGGTTTTGGCACTCAGTCCTAAACATGCCATCAGGTAATCATTTGAAAATGCTTGACCTATCAATTCTTGAGATGCCTGTTTCAAGGTTTGAAACCGAAGCCGCTCAGTATCAAACATTGTTCCATCCATATCAAAAATTGCACCCAAAATCACATCATCATGAAATTTCAGCATTTATGCTCCTCAAATTATTGTTATGTACAGCTTTTAGCCTAATCAAAAAAATAACCTTGGAGCAGAAATGACACGATATGAAATAATATTGATTAATAATTAATCTAAAACTTAAACAATAGGCTATTTTTTGTGTTTTTTATTAAGCTTAATGTTAATTCATGTAAGCAAATCTGTTGATTAATCAGTCAATCAATACTTCTCGGCTTTATTCATCAATAACATCTGCAAATATTGCCCCCAATACTTCAGCTAAATCTTGCGGTGCCAAGCCAATATCCAGACCACGCTTACCGCCACTGACATAAATTTTCGTTAAACTTTGAGCACTACGATCAATGACGGTCTTTAGTCGTTTTTTCTGCCCGATTGGGCTAATTCCGCCAACCAAATATCCCGTTAATCTTTCAGCATCTTTAGGGTCTGCCATATGCAATTTTTTTGCCCCAACGGCTGTCGCAACTTTTTTTAAATTTAATAAATGATGAACAGGTAAAACCGCAACGTAGTAATTTTTATCATCGGTCACCAATAGCGTTTTAAATACTTCTTCGACCTTGAGATTCAATTTTTCAGCCGCCTCAAGACCAAAACTTTTCGCATTGGCATCATGTTCATATTCATGAATAGAAAAATCAATTTTTTTACTTTTAAGTAATTTACAAGCTGGTGTCATCTACTGGGAGCTCTTCAATAAATTAAACCAATTATAGGCATTTCAGGCTTAAATTGTGAAAGATGCTTAGGCTATTTTATTTTAAAATTCACACTACTTGAATTCAACTTCCTGAAATGAGTACAATTTAGCCAGAATATGATACTTAAAAATAAACATGCCTTCGATCTATCAGCTTAAACCCGCTTTTCAAAATTTATTACGCCCCATGGTTCGTGGCTTATATCACCGTGGTGTAACGGCGAATCAAGTCACCGTATTGGCGATGTTTATTTCCGTATTTTTAGCAGCTTATCTTGGATATGTTTTTCATTCTTCCCCGACTGCATCGGCATGGTATTTCATCAGCATTCCCGTTTGGATGCTTATTCGTATGGCCTTTAATGCGATTGACGGTATGTTGGCGCGTGAATTTCAACAGCAATCTAAATTGGGGGCTTATCTAAATGAATTATGTGATGTTATTTCAGACACGGCGCTCTATTTGTGCTTTATTGTGCTTAGCTTTATTTCAACCCCACTCGTTTTATTGACCATATTTCTCGCGATTGTGAGTGAATATGCAGGCGTAATGGCGCCTTTAATTGGGCAAGAGCGCCGTTATGATGGCCCGATGGGTAAAAGTGACCGCGCTTTTTGGTTTAGTCTATTGGCAATTCTGTTTGTCGCCAGCCCTTATTGTGCTGACTTTGTCACGGAACAACATCTCACCTATATCGGCAATGGCCTATTAACGTTCATCATCCTCTTATTGCTTGTGACCATTTATAACCGTATACATCACGCTATTCAAAATACGACAAATTAATTCATTATATTGATCATTTTCAGGACTATAAAACATGCATCACAAGAATAGTCAGCACCATTTTATTAGCCATGATGGCGAAGCTATATTTTACCAACACTGGGCAGCCACCAATCATGCCGAGAAGAAAGCGATTGTGATGTTCCACCGAGGGCATGAGCACTCAGGACGCATGGCGCATTTGGTTGAAGAATTAGGATTGCCCGATTTTGATTTCTTTGCATGGGACGCACGTGGACACGGCGACTCCCCAGGTGAGCGTGGTGATGCACCAAGTTTTTCTGCGTGCGTCAAAGATATTCAATATTTTATCCAACATATTGAACAAAACTATGCCATTCCCTCTGAAAATATTGCCATTATCGGACAGAGTGTAGGCGCTGTGTTGGCTGCGACATGGGTGCATGACTATGCCCCTAAAATTCGAGCCCTGTGTTTAGCCTCACCTGCATTTGACATTAAACTGTATGTACCTTTTGCCAAAACGGGATTAACGTTACTCAGAAAGTTAAAAGGCAATTTCTTTATTCAGAGTTATGTAAAAGCCAAAATGCTGACGCATGACCCTGAACGTGCACAGCAATATGAACATGATCCTAAAATTGCACGTGCCATCTCAGTCCGAATGCTGCTCGGGCTTTATGATGCCGCAGAACGACTGGTCAAAGATGCGCAAAATATTTATGTTCCCACGCAAGTCTTGTGTTCAGGTTCAGATTTTGTGGTGCAGCAAAAACCCCAATATGAATTTTATGAGCGCTTATCTCATCCCAATAAAGAGTTCCATATTCTAGAAGGTTTTTATCACGATACCTTGGGCGAAAAAGACCGTGCTATAGCGATTCATAAAATCAAACGCTTTATTCAACAGTGTTATGCCACACCATACCAAGCCCCCGCTGTGCTGAATGCCGATAAAATTGGTGCAAGCTGCTCTGCGGCTGAACAGTTTAGCCAGCCTCTACCTGAAAAGTCGCTCAAACAAATGTTTTGGAGTCTGACTCAGCGTCAACTTAAGTTTGGCAGCTTGTTTTCTATCGGGCTTAAAATTGGTGAACAAACTGGATATGACTCTGGAAGCACCTTAGACTTTGTCTATCGCAATCAACCCGAAAGTCAAAATCGATTGGGGCAACTAATCGACCACCACTATTTGAATGCCATCGGTTGGCGCGGCATCCGTATCCGTAAGCAACATATTGAACAGCTTTTACAAAAATACGCGCAGCAATTAGTCAAAAAGCGCAAGCCTGTACGAATTTTGGATATTGCCTCGGGCCATGGACGCTACATTCTGGATGCAGTTACACAACTCCCGAAACGCCCCGAGTCAATTTTGCTGCGCGACTATAGCGAGCTGAATGTAGAAGCCGGAAGAAGTTTAATTGATGAGCGTGGTTTAGGTGATATTGCAACCTTTGTACAAGCAGATGCCTTTGATACAGAATCTTTAGCCAATATTAAACCGAAAGCGACACTGGCTGTGGTGTCCGGACTTTATGAGCTGTTTAGCGATAACAACCTGTTACGTCAGTCTTTGGCTGGATTAAATAAAGCCCTGTTAAAGGATGGTTATTTAATTTATACCGGGCAAATCTGGCATCCACAGCAGGAATTCATTGCACGCGCCCTAACTTCCCATCGTCAGGGTGAAGCATGGGTCATGCGGTTACGTGCGCAAGCCGAAATGGATGCGCTGGTCGAACAAGCAGGATTTAAAAAAATTGATCAGTGTATTGATGAATATGGCATTTTCACTGTGTCTGTTGCACAGAAAATCGAGTCTTAGCCATCCATGCTTAAACTAGATCATCAGGCAGGTACGTGGCTATGGGGGCTGCTCTGCCTAATTTTTTTAGCCCCATTTTTCTTTCTCAGTTATGGTTTTGCCAATCACTATGCTGCGGGACTCATCGATGTGCCCAGTATTGTATTCTCTTGGGAAAAGTATATTCCTTTATGGCCGTGGACGATTGTGCCTTATTGGTCGATTGACCTGTTTTATGGTCTCTCTTTGCTGTTGTGCTGGAATAAATTTGAACTTCGCCAACATGCCTTCCGTTTATTTTCAGCTCAACTGATCTCGATTAGCTGCTTTTTATTGTTCCCGCTGAAATTCAGTTTTGAACGCCCCGAATTACACGGATTCTTTGGCCTGTGGTTTGATATCCTTATGGGTTTTGACAAGCCATTTAACCAAGCCCCATCCTTACATATCGTCCTGCTGATCATTTTATGGGATTTCTATGCTCGCCATATCAAACCTAGCGCTCGTTGGCTGGTACATCTATGGTGTAGCCTGATTGGCATCTCGGTCTTAACCACTTGGCAACATCATTTTATCGATATCCCTACAGGAATTTGGGTCGGTGCATTCTGCTTATGGCTATTCCCATTACAAGGAAAATCTCCATTTCAAGCCCAATCCATGCAGTATAAAACCGTCAAGCATTTAAAACTTGCCGGTTATTACTTGTTTGCTTCAGCGGTATTAACCTGTATCGCGGCTTATTTTCAGGGCTGGGCACTATGGCTCACTTATCCTGCCAGTAGCTTCTTACTGGTCGCCACGGCGTATGCTCTCAACCGATTTCATTTTTTCCAGAAGCAAGCTAATGGCAGCATGACCTTGGCTGCATGGATCTTGTTTGTTCCTTATTTTGCCCTCGCCAAACTCAACAGCCGGATCTGGACACGCTCGCATCAAAAAGACAGCTTGGTACTTGAAGTCAATCAAACTTCCATTTTTTTGGGACGCATCCCGTCCTCAATACAGGCACAACACTATGAAGCCTTATTGGACTGTTGCGCAGAACTTCCCCTGACTCCACGACAAACCTACCAGCAAGCTTTAAGTCTAGACCTAATTCCTTTACAGCCGCAGCAATTGGCCAATGGCGTATTGGCTCTCAATGAATTAATCCAACACAAGCCGAGTAAAATTCTGATTTTCTGTGCTTTGGGCTATTCACGTAGTAGCAGTATATTAGCAGCATGGCTACTCTATACCCAGCAAGCCCATCATGTAGTAGAGGCCGTGCAAATAATACACCGTGCCCGCCCGTGGATTGTCTTAAACAGCGCACAACTCGAAGCCTTAAACACTTATCAAGCAGAATACTTAAAGGCAAAATTATGAAACTACAGCTTGTCGCAAAGCTATTGCGTAATACCGATGGCATACGCAATTCTGGCTATGTCGCATTCAGCTTGTCTATATTCGGCTATTTTTTTATGCATGGTATTCGGTCTGGCTTTATCTCAGCCTGTTCTGCATTTTTTTGTTATGTCTGCTGCAACATTATCTCAGCATTCGCCTGCGTTTTGATGCCGAAGTTCTCGAGTTACTCACAACTTCTAACCCTACCGAAGATGAATTACAGTTAGACCACAAAACCATACTACTGGATCAAAGCTTAGTCGAACTCAATCTCATTCCCTCAGAAAAATGTGCCCGCCCATGGCAAGACCGCCTTGCAGGCTGTTTGCATCTGTTTAAACTGCATGTGATGGTGGTGGTCTGCCAATATATCGTTTTACTCATACTCATGATATTTTTATTACAACAAGAATAAATACGGTGACTTTATGCCAAATCCCCACGCTTCCCCATCCGAAGTTCCCCGTAAAACACATTTCTTGAGTCAAACGCTTGCCCGCACTATTGCATTTCTAACTCGTCGCAGTGCCCGTCTTCTTACAGGTGCTCGCAGTTTATGGGTCGGATGTCAGCCCGCCACCAAACAACGGATTTATTACGCCAATCATAATAGTCACATCGACTTTATTTTATTGTGGTCGTCCTTACCGACGCCTGTCCGCCGTAGAACCAGACCTGTAGCCGCCTCTGATTATTGGCTAAAAGATGGTTTTCGACGTTTTCTTATTCATGACACCTTTACTGGCGTTACCATCCAAAGGAGCCAACATGGTCCTTTAGATCCACTAGAACCCATTAAGACGGTGCTGCAACAAGGTGACTCCATTATTTTCTTTCCTGAAGGTACCCGAAATTTGAATGATGATATTGAATTGCTGCCCTTTAAAAGTGGGCTATATCATTTAAGCCAGCAGTTTCCTGAAGTAGAAGTCATTCCTGTGTGGATTTCTAATCTTAAACGTGTCATGCCTAAAGGTGCCTTAGTGCCACTACCCTTGCTTTCCACTGTTATTTTTGGAGCACCTTTAAACTTACAGCCCGATCTGCCTAAATCAGAGTTCTTGCAGCAAGCGGAACAAGCATTATTGGCATTAAAAGAGGTCGAATTCCAATGACCGTCAATAATTTACAGCAAACCTATTTGCTCTTTGCTATTTTCACTGGAATTTTAATCTTTGCCTCTACGGTCGGCTGGATACTCAAGCAACGTAATGCACATCAAATTTCACCTGTTATTGACAACTTAAATGCGCGCATTAATGCCTGGTGGGTGATGTTGATTGTCCTTGCGACATCAATCTTACTGGGTAAGGTCACCTTTATTTTATTGTTTGCCTTAATTTCCCTGTTCGCACTCCGTGAATTTATCAGTCTATTGCCCACACGACGTGGTGATTATTTTCCATTACTGATCGCATTTTATTTTGTGATTCCTTACCAGTATTATCTCATCTATATTGACTGGTATGGCTTGTATTCCATCTTTATTCCCCTATATGTCTTTTTGCTGATCCCGATTGCCAGCTTAAAACAAGAAGATACCAAGCACTTTCTAGAACGCAGCGCCAAAATCCAATGGGGATTAATGGTCTGCGTATTCTGTATTTCTCATGTCCCCGCCTTGATGAACTTAAAACTCCCCGGCTTTGCTGGCGAAAAAATCTGGTTGGCAATTTGGCTAATTATCGTCGTTCAAGCTTCAGATGTTTTACAATATGTTTGCGGAAAACTCTTTGGCAAACATCCGGTTGCCCCAATCCTTTCGCCTTCAAAAACAATAGAGGGGCTGTTAGGCGGTATTTTCTTAGCGACCAGTCTAGGCATCGTGATGAAATGGTTAACGCCATTTAGTTACTGGCAAGCAGCCTTGATCGGATTGATTGTCTGTATCTTTGGATTCTTTGGTGGTTTGGTCATGTCTGCCATTAAACGCGATCGTGGTGTCAAAGACTGGGGGCAACTTATTCACGGACATGGTGGTATGTTAGATCGTCTTGATTCCATTTGTTTTTCTGCACCAATTTTCTTTCACATTTTGCGCTATTGGTGGAGTTAAAATGAATCATTTTAAAACCGCATAGCATAAACCCTAGTCATGCAAACTAGGGTTTATTTTTTGCTTTGCAACGTATTCACATACTTACAAGACGATTAGTGCATCATTTGCCCAAAGGCATAAATTACTAGCATCAACATCAAAACCGACGATGACGTGATTAATAATTCTAAAGCTTTCATACCTCACCCTCTATTTCTTCAGAGGTAGGTCTATTTAGACACGTTTACACTACATTTACAATCCAAAAATGTGACAAATTTTGACATTTACAGACAATAATGAAACATTATTAACCAAACTCTCAAGGAGCCATAAAAACTAGCGGCTAATTTTTTTAAACGTAATCAGCTGATAGACGGAATTCGCAACATACTCCGTCAATTGTTCAAGTCGCCGTTTGGGCGTTCCTGCAATCCAATAATGATAGTCATGGCATTGATCATTAAAAAGAATGGAAATATAGAATGTTCCCTCGGGTTTTTCTGGCGTGGCACTTCCTCCAGGCTTTAAGAGTCCGGTACACGCTACAATCACATCGGCTGCTGCAAATAACTGCTGTCCTGCATAAGCCAAGGCCGTAGTGACCTCAGCAGACTCAGCGCTATAGCGCTCAATTAAGGCAGGATCAAGCTGCAAGATTTCTAACTTTATACTGGGGTCATAACACACTATACTGCCCAATAAGATATCTGCGCCACTATGCTTATAGATTGAAAATTGACTGCACAAGAACCCAGAACTCGCGCTCTCGACAAAAGCAATTTTAAGTTGCTGTCGTTCCAATTCATTACAGCATCGCTTGAGCATAGCTTCCCCCAAAAATTGGACAAAACCTTGATTCAAGGGAGTGTTTGTCCAATTCATAAACAAACCATAAGCATAACTGTTTATTCCCCAGTTAAAAACTGATACAACTAAAAATAAAGCATGGAAACAAAGGCAGACATTAGAATGAAAACAACCGTCAAATATGTGGTTTTAAAAAGTAAAGATTACCAACTTGGCACACCACTGTTTGAAGAAGAACTGGATGTCGATGGTCAATATTTTGATCAGATTCCATTGGTGATTCAATTTCAAAACCGTGAGTTCAAAGTAAAAAGCAAAGAATTGCATCGCAAACAAATTCAAGATGATTTTGAGGAAAGCCAAACCATTTTAGTCAAAGTGATTGCGCTTTAATTATCATCTTTAGTATTCCTATTGAATCATTCTTGTTGCAATAGATCGCCTAACATGGAGAACCTCTTCTCCATGTTGTTTTAATTCAGATTAAGGCTGAATCAGCCCTTCACGTGTGCTAGATCCTCTCAACTTAAGAAAACATAATATAAAAAAATATAGTGTTATTAATTAACCTCATAACACGATAAATACATATAAATCCTAGGGATTAAGAAAACTTGTGCAAACTTTTGCTATAATTTCAAGTAATTTTTTAATTACACGCGTTCCTGAACATGCATGATATCGCTGATTTAGAACCTCTCGCACGAGATGTTGCTCAAACTAAACGTGGTCATGAGCGTTGTCTTGCGTTTTTATTGAGTGCAAACGAGTTGTTTTTAAAGCATGGCTATGATGCCGTATCGCTAGATGACATCGTTAATCATGCGGGTGGCTCCAAAGCATCCATCTACAAATATTTTGGCAATAAAGAAGGTTTGTTCACTGCAATTTGTGACTACCGCCGTGAACAGTTTTTTAAAGATATTTGTTTGCCATTTGATATTGAAAAAGATGATTTACGCACGTATCTGATTCAAACCTTATTAAATCTTCAAACCCATTTGGTCCTGCCCGATAATGCTGCTTTTTTTCGGCTTATTTTTGAACAAACGCAGCGTAGTACACAACTTGCACAATATATTCACGAACAAGGTCCAAAACATATCCAAAGTGCAATTGCATGCATCTTAACTCGAGCAGATGAGCTCGGATTAATTACCTGTACAGAACCCGCTTATTCAGCACAGCTATTTTTTGGCATTATTCGGAATCTCGAGTGGCAAGTGCTCATGAACATTTATGAGCAAGAGAATGAGCAAGAAAACCTGAAATATATTCAGTACTGTGTCGATCGCTTCTTAGACGGTCATCAAAAAGCCTAGTTTTTTTGCATTTACTGACACTTATAGTATATAAATGTTAGTCTTTTCTTTTAACCAACCAACAACTAATTGTTGTACTACCAAAGACGGCAATTATTGTGGAGTAACTATGGCTCTGCGTCACTTTCTAACATTACGTGATTTATCGACTTTAGAACTCAACCAAATTTTGCACCGTGCGATCGAACTAAAACGAAAGCAACACAATAACGAAGTTTTTCAACCATTCGTTGGCAAAGTTATGGGGATGATTTTTGAAAAATCGAGTACCCGTACACGTGTTTCGTTTGAAGCTGGTATGAGCCAATTTGGTGGAAGCGCAATTTTTCTTTCTCCTCGTGACACGCAGCTAGGTCGTGGAGAACCGATTGAAGATTCGGCACGCGTAATCTCAAGCATGCTCGACGTTGTGATGATTCGTACTTTCGGCCATGAGATTGTTGAACGTTTTGCTTCTTACTCTAAAGTGCCTGTCATTAATGCCCTGACCGATGACCATCATCCATGTCAGTTGCTTGCAGATATGCAAACCTTCCTTGAACACCGCGGTTCAATCCAAGGTAAAACCGTTGCTTGGATTGGCGATGGTAACAATATGTGCAATTCATATATTGAAGCCGCGCATATGTGGGGCTTTAAATTGAAAATTGCAGCGCCAAAAGGCTATGAACCGCAAGAGAAATTTCTCTCAGAATTTGCCCATTGTGTAGAATTGGTTGATTCAGCCGAAGATGCTGCAGTGAATGCCGACCTGATTGTGACTGATGTTTGGGCAAGCATGGGGCAGGAAGAAGAACAGAAAATTCGTGCAAAAGCGTTTGCAGATTATCAAGTCAACGAACGATTAATGAGTCTGGCACACTCAGATTGCTTATTTATGCACTGCCTCCCTGCACATCGTGGTGAAGAAATTTCAGAAACCATGTTAGATCATATGAATGCTGTGGTATGGGATGAGGCGGAGAATCGCTTGCATGCACAAAAGGCCTTGGTTGAATTCTTAATCAATGAAAATCTAAAAAAAGACTAATTTTTCATTCTAAATAAGCACCTTCGGGTGCTTATTTTCTATGAGCAAGGCTATAATCAAAACCATAACATCTATAAGTGATTTGATCTTATGCAATTTAAAACAATTATCTTAACACTACTCACCAGCACAGTGAGCACTTTAGCCCTCGCCCAACCCACTGACTTAGATCAATATCTCGTAAAGAAAAAAATCGTCGATAACAATTACGGTATTAAAAATAGCGCTGCACTGAATGAAATTCTTGACTATATCAGTGATGAAGATTCACGCACCATGCCTTACCAGCTGGATCAGAATATCGTGATCGAAAAAATGCGCCTATACGCAGACCATATGGAGATTTCTGGTTTAATTACGTCACCAGACTTCAAACAATTTGCGCAGGATATTGGTGACCAAAAAGTTAAAACCATGATGAAAAAAAATTTGGTCCATAGCTGTCCAAAATTTTTTGAACATCAATTCCAACGTAGCAATCCTTATCATGTGAACATTAAATTAACCGCAGAACAAAAGAGTTACGATCTTCAATTAAAAAATTCAGAATGTAATTTTGACCAAGCGGAGTAACAAGGTTAACGCATCAATCCTTGGGGCTGCAAAATAATCACTGCCGCTCCAAGTAGCACAATTCCCCCACCGATCATATCCCAACGTGAAAGCATCACCTGATCAACATAACGTAACCACATTAAAGCGGTAAAAATATAAATTCCGCCATAAGCGGCATAAATGCGTCCAGAAGCGGCAGGATGCAGTGTTAATAACCAAACAAAAAGCGCCAAACTCAAAACTGTCGGTATCCACAACCAATAAGAACGACCTTGATTCAGAATTAGATATGGAAAGTAACAGCCTAAAATTTCCGCAATCGCCGTCAGCAAAAATAATAAAAACGTGGTAAAAATCTTGATCACTGGCAGATCCATAAATATGTCTTGCACCATTCAAAAAGCTATAACTTAGAGGATAAAATCGTACGCAAAAAATAACCCGTATTTGCACGGGTTATTTTTTAAATGGCTAACTAGGCAGGTTCTGCGGTTTGATCTTCAAACACTTCCAGTTTTAAACCAACCGCTTCGCCATTTTCCATTTTCACAGAAACTGCAACGTTACCACCATGCTCAGCCAACTCACCAAATAGAATCATTTCGGCAAGCGGCTTTTTCAAGTGTTCTTGAATCAAACGTTGCATTGGTCGAGCACCCATTAAACGATCATAACCATGCTCAGCCATCCACTCACGCGCACTTTGGTCAACTTCAAGAATAACTTTCTTGTCATCCAGTTGTGCTTGCAACTCAGTTAAGAACTTATCCACCACGCTTTCAATCACTGTGGTTGGAAGTGCTTTAAACTGAATAACACCGTCTAGACGGTTACGGAATTCTGGAGAGAATGCACGCTTCATGGCTTCCTGATTATCACGGCTGTTGTCTTGTTCCATGAAACCAATGCTGACGCGAGAAATACTTTCTGCACCAATATTCGTGGTTAAAACCAAGATCACATTACGGAAATCAGACTTACGTCCATTGTTATCCGTTAACGAGCCATGATCCATAATTTGCAAGAGCAAATTAAAGACATCTGGATGCGCTTTTTCAATTTCATCTAACAATAAAACACAGTGCGGATTTTTATGAATCGCATCGGTTAATAGACCTCCCTGATCAAAGCCGACATAGCCAGGAGGTGCGCCAATTAAGCGAGAAACCGCATGACGTTCCATATACTCAGACATATCAAAGCGGACCAGTTCAACCCCTAGCAGTTTTGCCAACTGCTTAGTGACTTCTGTTTTACCTACACCGGTCGGTCCCGCAAAAACAAAACTACCCACTGGTTTGTCTGGTGACTTTAAGCCCGCACGAGATAATTTAATCGCAGATGCCAAAGCTTCAATCGCCTCATCTTGACCAAAGACCACTCGTTTTAAATCACGTTCCAGATTTTCCAATACTGTCTTATCATCTTTAGACACTGTTTTCGGTGGAATGCGCGCAATCTTAGAAACAATATCTTCAATATTTTCAACAGTAATCAAGCTTTCATCTTGTTCAGCTTTCAAACGGCGTTGTGCACCGGCTTCATCAATCACATCAATCGCTTTATCTGGCAAGAAACGATCATTAATGAATTTAGCAGAAAGTTCTACTGCAGATACCAATGCTTTATCTTCGTATTTCACATGATGGAAATCTTCAAACTTAGATTTTAAACCACGCAAGATATCAATCGTTTCCGAAATTGAAGGCTCATTCACATCAATTTTTTGGAAGCGACGAGAAAGTGCATGATCTTTTTCGAATACTTGACGATATTCTTGGAACGTTGTTGAACCAATACAACGAAGTGTACCATTCGCCAAAGCAGGTTTAATCAGGTTTGATGCATCCATGGTACTACCCATACTCGAACCAGCACCAATAATCATATGGATTTCATCAATAAATAAAACGGCTTCTGGTTTTTTCTTCAACGCATTCAGTAACTGTTTTAATCGCTTTTCAAAGTCGCCACGGTATTTCGTACCCGCGACCAACGCCCCAATGTCTAAACTGAAAATTTCAGCATTCGCCAAAGGTTTTGGTGCTTTGCCATTTACAATCAGCCAAGCCAAGCCTTCTGCAATCGAAGTTTTACCAACCCCAGGATCACCGACTAATAATGGATTATTTTTACGGCGACGGCATAAAATCTGTGCCGCACGCTCAATCTCTTTTTCACGACCAATGAGCGGATCCGTTTTGCCTTTTTGTGCCTCGTTATTTAAGTTGGTTGTGTACAGCTCTAAAGGACCTGAGTTCGCAGAAGATGCTGACTCTCCATCTAGCTCCTCCGCTTCTTCTTCAACTTGAACCTCATCTTTACGCGTACCATGAGACAAATACTGCGTTAAGGTTAAACGGTTAATTTGATGACGTTTTAATAAATACACTGCAAATGAATCCCGCTCGGAATACATTGCCACGAGAATATCAGCCCCTTCTACAGTACGGTCACCACCGCTAGATTGCACATGGAAAATTGCGCGCTGTAGAATGCGATCAAAACTTTCTGTTGGATGCGGTGCCTGATCGCTATTTTCACCAAGTTTGGGAGTATGTTGTTCTACGTATTCTTCTAATTCTTTACGTAAGACGATGATATCTGCACCGCATGCTTTTAAAGCATTTACAGCAGAATCATTATCCAGTAAGGCTAATAATAAATGTTCAACTGTTAGGAACTCATGTCTCTTTTGACGAGCCATGCTAACAGCCAAACGTAATGATACTTCTAATTGACGACTGAGCATGTAACCCCCTTAATCTTTTGGCTCAATCTGACAAAGCAATGGATGACCTTGAGATCGAGCGTAATTATTGACTTGGTTCGCTTTGGTTTCCGCGATATCTCTTGGATAGACGCCTGCAACACCTTTACCTTCGTAATGTACTGTTAACATTACTTGAGTCGCTTGGTCAAGATTCATTGCAAAGTATTGTTGTAAAATTTCAATTACAAAGTCCATTGGGGTGTAATCATCGTTCATTAAAACGACAACATACTGTGGAGGACGCTTTAATTCGGGTGGTGCAGTCTGTACCGCAACATCCCCGTGTTCCTCATGCTGAGGCTCATCCACTAAGCGCGGATTAAAGTGCCAGTCCACCAAACCAGACTGATAAAAACTATTTTTAATATCGTTCAAACAAATTTGACGTTTTGAATTTGGCATAAGATTTTTTTACAACTATTGCGCATTGGCTTCAGCTTGTGGAATTTCGGAAATGTTACTTGTGGTTGACTCCACGGCATTCCCTTTAGACCAACTAAAGCGTTTGATTACAGGTGTATTCGTTCCCGTTAAACGAACTTCTACAAATTGTGGATTAAATCCTTTAGGCATCGTCCAACGCCCGGTCAAACGTTCATATTCATCAAAATTAAAGTTTTTATCTTCCATCGGGACAACCAAAACTTCAGTACCTTGAATGAGACGCAATTCTACCTCACCAGAAGTGTTACGCTTACTCGGACTCACTTGCACCAAATCAAGTTGATACTCATAGGCGTTTTCTGGAAGTGGCTTAATACTTAAACCCTGTATGGTTAAACTTAACCCGCCACGTTGCCGCAATACTTCACGATAGAGCGCTGCCAAACTACGTGACTGGCTTTCTGTGGCTTGGGCTTGAGTTAATGCTGTAAACAAATCGTTTGAATTACTAACAGCAACATCACGCTCCTGAACAGCCAGATTCAAATTTTTGTTCAGACTTTCCAATGTTTGCTTCTGCTTCTGAACAACTTCAACCAGTTGCTCGGCATCTGCATCATAACCCACCACGGTCAAACCCTGTCGATGACCCACCGAATAACCGATAAATCCACTTCCCAACACCAATACCGCTGCGCCAATGGCTAAAGGGAGATTGGTTTCAAGAAACGGTTTTTTGACAGGTTCATCTGGTTGTGACGCTATGTTCGAGTCAGTATTCTGCATCGTCATCTCTTATTTTGAATTATTCAAAACACACATTTAAATCCAAATTTAAATGTGTGTGAAGGTGTAAATCATATTTTATGGCAATAAACCAATGCCTTCTAAGCCCGCGGTTTCGGCAAAGTCGAACATTAAGTTCATATTTTGCACCGCCTGACCTGCTGCACCTTTAACCAAGTTATCTTGTGCAACCAACACCACCAATTTCTTTGGTTGTGGTTTATAAAGCGCAATTCGCAACTGGTTCGCACCACGTACAGAACGCGTTTCAGGCGAACTATTTTCAGGCATCACATCGACAAAACTTTCATTGGCATAGAACTGCTCATACCATGCCTGCAAATCAACCGCAGCGCCCTGCTCAGTTAAATCGACATAGATCGTACTCAACATGCCACGAATCATTGGCACTAAATGCGGCACAAACAAGATCTGATCAAAGACACCTGTTTGGCCTGAAATATTTTCTAATGCTTCAACAATTTCAGGATGGTGACGATGACCTGCAACACCATAAGCTTTGAAGTTATCCGCATTTTCTGTATAGATCATGCCCATACTGGCTTTACGTCCAGCACCAGAAACACCCGATTTCGCATCAATAATAATACTTTCTGGTTTAACTAATGTGTCGCTGTGCTTAAATAATGGGGCCAAGCCAAGCTGTACCGTTGTAGGGTAACAACCTGGGTTACCAATAACATTGGCTTGCTTGATTTTGTCTCGATTCAGCTCAGATAAACCATAGACTGAATCTTTTAATAATTCTGGACAAGCATGCTGCATGCCATACCATTTTTCAAACTGAGCGAGATTTTGCAAACGGAAGTCCGCTGCCAAATCAATCACTTTAGTATTGGCAGCAACCAATTCTTCAGCATGTTTCATGGCAACGCCATGCGGTGTCGCAAAAAACACCACATCACATTGTTTTAATTGTTCAATATTTAAATCTGAATATTTAAGCTCAGTATGTCCGCGCAAGCTCGGGAACATATCATCGACACGGCGGCCATCTTCAGTACGCGAAGTCAGTACATTTACTTGTACATTTGGATGTCGAAGTAATAGGCGCAACAATTCAACGCCTGTATAGCCTGTACCACCAACAATACCTACTGAAATCACGTGCTTTACCCCTATTCAAAAGCATTCTTTGTGTAACTGCGTAGTATGACAGGAAGTTAGGGCTTTCTAAACTGTTTTACTTGTATTTTATATGTTTTCGTCTCGTTGTAGCTCTATTTCAGTACAATCGAATTCTAGCTTGGACTTTCTAGACAGACACAATTACGTCCAGATTGTTTTGCGCTATACAGTAATTTATCTGCCACACCGATGGTATGTATTAGATTTTGATCAAAAACTTCAGTTAAGCCAAAACTAGCGGTGATGGGTATATTTAATGCGTATTGCGGCTCTGTTTCTATGTTCAAACGAATGCGCTCAGCAATTTCATAGGCCTGATTTAGCTCCCGTGCTTGGAATAAGACAATAAATTCTTCCCCACCAAAACGGCCGATTAAATCTTGTACTCGAAGGTTTTGTCGAAGCACTCGGCTAACGTGCTGCAATATTTGATCACCCACCAAATGCCCATATTGATCATTAATTTTTTTAAAATGATCAATATCACACATCAATAAAAAATAACGTTGATGAGATACCTGCTTCAGCCTTTTATACACAGCCTCATTAAATCCACGGCGATTCAGTAAATGCGTTAAGGGGTCTTTTAAACGCTCATCATTTAAATGATGAATAATATCGCGCACCAAAGTCCCCATAAGCACCATGGCAAACCACATGCTTAAGAAAATACTGGCTGCCAGCATGATTAACCACCATACCGAACTGACCAACATATTGGCTTCAATATCTTTTAAAAACAAAAAAATAATAAGACTACGTGCAAAGGTATATAGCACAATAAACACATAGGAAAAGTCGACAATTTTGTTGAGTAAATCTTCTTTTTTATAGTGTTTGAAAATAGAAAACAAAACTAAGGACTCAACCAAGGCAATGGAAAAATTGAGAATCAACATCCTGAGCCATAATTTTTCATCAACATAGGCAAAATAGCCAATCAATATCAATGCAATAATGATTATTCCTAAGCACCATAAAGAGTGTGCCTGCGCATTTTTTCTTAACGCCATGGCATAGGCACTTGCCCAAGCACCAAACAAATACATCGCTCCTAATAGCGGTGCAAACAAAGCCAGCTGTTGGTTTGGCATAAAACTTTGTGCCGCAACAGAAAATGAAGGGACGATATAACCCAACCCTAACCAAAATAAATATGTAGGTGCTTTATAATTGTAATGACATATTAAGAACACGCTTCCGATTAAAATCAGGCAAGCAGGTACAATTAATATAAAGTAATGTGTTTCTGGGAAATTCACGCTCGAAACTAAACATCTAGACCAAAACTAAAAACAGTTTAGATGATTTAAACTGAATTGAATACTTTCAATAATAAAGCATTCAATTACATTTTTATGCCGTAAACCACCAATAAGGTAATGCTGTATTTTTTAAAATTTTACGATGCTGCTGATAATCTCGATCATGCTTTTCTACTTCTGCCCAAAACTTTGGGCTATGGTCAAAGTGCACAGTATGCGCCAATTCATGAATAGCAACATAACGCGTAATTTCAAATGCAAAAAGCACCAAGCCACTATTCAACATAATGTCATGCTTTGCACTACAGCTTCCCCAACGCGTTTTAGGCTGGCGAATACTGCATTGTGCATACTTCAAACCTGTTTCCCGACTCAGCTGACTCAGATAAAGAGGCAAATGCAGTTTTGCATAGGCAATTACAAAGGCTTTCAAGTACTGCTCAGGCTGTCGATCACTGACCAAAAGTTTTTGCTGATCGGCATTCCAGAGATAGGATTGCTTCTGCGTGACATAATCGATTTGTATTGGCTGCTCGAGATTAAATAATTGAAGTTCAGTTGGTAAATTTCGATCGAATTGTCCAATTTTTTCTTGTTGTTTCAGCCAAGTTTCCCGCATCCATTGCTCAGATTCATTCAAAAAATGCTGTATTTGCTTTTGGGTACAATATTTTGGAACCGTTAAACGGATTTGAGTCGGTTCTACACGCAAGCGTAATCGCGTAGCTCGTGCATGATGGGTAATTTGAATTTCGGGTAGAGTCTGGGTCATTTATTTTTAAAATTTTATATAGATTATTCAATTTTTCCCAAGTCTGAGCAAAAGCTAAAGCACTGCTTTAACTTTTGCTCTGAAAAAGAAGGACTTTGCTTCATTTTCAAAGGCGGCTTACGCAGGATTATTTAAATCGCAGTACGCTCTTCAATACCATTATCAGTTGCAACTACCGCAATATCGGCCTTATTTAAAGCAAAAATACCATTACACACCACACCAGGAATGTTATTGATGGTTTTTTCGAGTTCAAGGGCATTTAAAATATTTAAGTTATAAACATCTAAAATAACATTCCCGTTATCAGTCACTACACCTTCACGATATACAGGATCACCACCCAAACTCACAATTTTACGTGCTACAGCAGAACGTGCCATAGGAATGACTTCTACAGGCAATGGAAATTCACGACCCAATTGCTCAACCCATTTAGAGTCATCCACAATACATACAAATTTTTTGGCAATTGAAGCCACAATCTTTTCACGAGTGAGTGCAGCACCACCACCCTTAATCATGTGCATATGACGGTCAATTTCATCCGCACCATCGACATAGGCATCTAAACCACCAACATGGTTCATATCAACCACTTCAATGCCTAATTTTTTCAGGCGTTCAGCAGTCGCTTCAGAACTTGCTACAGCTGCTTCGAGTTGAAGTTCTGGTAACAAATCAATCAGAAAGTTCACTGTACTCCCTGTACCTACCCCTAAAATGCCACCTTTTGGTAAGTGTTTTAAAGCGGCTTTCGCTGCTGCTTGTTTTTTCTCATCTTGGGTTGCATATAGACTCATGACATCACTCAACTTTTTTTCACGTTTCGCGCAATTTTAAAACGCAAATGTGCAGGGGTTTGTTACAATAAACGCCTATTTTAAACTGTTAGATGGAAAATTAACATGCTGTCTCGTTTGGTTCGACAAATTTTACAAGCAACGGTGTATGACGTTGCAATCGAAACCCCACTCGAAGCAGCGCCACGAATTAGTGAAAGGCTAAACAACAACATTCGCTTTAAACGCGAAGATTTACAACCTGTCTTTTCTTTCAAACTACGCGGTGCCTATAACCGTATTAGTCAATTACCGAAATCTCAGTTGGAACGTGGCGTTATTACTGCTTCAGCAGGTAACCATGCTCAAGGCGTGGCGTTATCTGGTCAAAAGTTAGGTATTCGCGCCATTATTGTCATGCCAAAAACCACACCTGACATTAAGGTTCAAGCAGTTAAACGCTTGGGTGGTGAGGTTGTATTGCATGGTGACTCCTTTGATGTTGCCAACAAATATGCGATTCAACGTGCCAAAGATGAAGGCATGACCTTTATTCCCCCTTATGACGACGAGTTAGTCATGGCGGGTCAAGGTACGATTGCCAATGAAATTTTACGTCAATGGCGCGATGTGGAATATGTCTTCGTTGCGGTAGGCGGTGGTGGCTTAATTGCAGGCATTGCAGCTTACCTTGGCGATGTTGCTCCACATGTCAAAATTATTCCTGTGGAATATGATGAATCTGCTTGCTTAAAAGCAGCATTTGAAGCCAATGAACGTGTCATTCTGCCTTCTGTAGGTCTGTTCGCTGATGGTACGGCCGTAGCACAGATTGGTGAAAAACCATTTGAAGTGCTGCAATTACAAAAATCAGATAATTCTGGACCAATCGTGGAACGCGATGTGGTTCTGGTGAATACTGATGAAATCTGTGCTGCGATTAAAGATACCTATGATGAATGCCGTAGCATTGTAGAACCCTCTGGTGCAATGGCTTTAGCAGGTATTAAAAAATACGTAGAGCAACACAATATTCACGGTAAAAACATGGTGTCGATTGTTTGCGGTGCAAACATGAACTTTGACCGTTTACGCTATATTGCAGAACGTACCGAATTAGGTGAACACAAAGAAGCCATTTTCGCCGTCACCATTCCAGAAGAAAAGGGTTCATTCCTTAACTTCTGCCGCGCCTTGCAAGGTCGTAACATCACAGAGTTTAACTACCGTGCCAGCCATGCATCTGCTGCTCAAGTCTTTGTCGGCATTAGCCTAAAAAGCGGTGAAAAAGAACGTCACGACATTCATGAGTTATTAAAAGCGCAATACGATGTTGATGATCTGTCTGATGATGAAGTTGCTAAACTGCATATTCGTTACTTGGTGGGTGGTCATGCAGACTTGGAAAACGAACGTTTATTCCGTGTCGAGTTTCCAGAGCGCCCAGGAGCTTTGCTCACCTTCCTTGAACGTTTAGGTCCTACACATAACATCACGCTGTTCCACTACCGTAACCACGGTGCCGCCGAAGGTCGCGTATTGGTAGGTCTAGAAGCCAGTGATGCCAAACAGAATCCTGATGGTTTAATTGAAACACTGGAAAGCATTACCTATCCATATGTGGAAATTACCAATAACCTCGGCTATCAACGCTTCTTAAAATAAGTCAGCATCTACCCTACAAACAGAGTCTAAAATGGCTCTGTTTGTGTTTTATATTGACCAAGACATCTCCGAGGGCTCATATTTTTCTACCCTTAAGCCTTCCTCTAAAAATTGCTGATTAAATAACTCACAAAATAACTCAATTTTCTTGGGTTGATTGGGTACAGCCAGCCAGTAATAACCATCGCCCCAAAGTAAAAGCAATGCAAAATTTTGCGATTTTAAAAATTTATAAATTTCATCTAGCATAATTTCTAAAATCTGATCTTGCACTCGATAAAAGCGCCCAATCACATGCTCAAATTGTTCGTAGTGTTTTAGAATCGGATCTGCGCGAGATTGAATTTGCATTTGTACAATCTCGATTTCCGTGGTCATCTGACTAAAAAACGGATGCTCCGTCAAACCATTTTCCAAATATCGACTGAGGTTCAGCGGCATAATCCATTCCCCTTGTTGCTCACTGTCATCCTGAAAATTTAACCACTGTAAAAAGTACTTGGGTTTCGCCCGATGCTTTTTTTTCGGTAGTGGATTTTGCTTCAACTTGGGAAACCAGCGTCTTAATTGCTTATAAATCTTCTTTTCGTTCATCCTGAAACCCTTATTGTTATGTGAATTGCTTTACTTAATATACAGTCAAAACGTAGACCCTTCATTTCAACCCTCAAATAAAGCTATGATTGGATATTATGTAATTTAAATGTGTAAATAATAATACACTTCACAAGATAAGGACCTTACATGGCTCAATTTGCGGTGATTGGCTTAGGAAGTTTTGGTGCAACAGTCGCAACTGAACTGGTTGAGTTAAAACATGATGTGATTGGCATTGATAGCAATAAAAAATACGTTGAAAATATTTCAGACGTACTGACCCATGCAGTTATTGCCGATGCCACCGATGAACATGTCCTGAATGAACTCAATATTCAAAACTGCGATGCGGTTGTAGTTGCCATTGGTGAAGATATTGAAGCCAGCATTCTATGTGTACTGCATTTAAAAAATTTAGGTGTGGAAAAAATTTGGGTTAAAGCCAAATCAGAATCCCACCACATGATTCTCAGTCATCTCGGCATTGAAAAAATTATTCATCCTGAAGAAGACATGGGGGTTCGGATTGCACAATCCCTAAGCTATCCGATGGTGAGCCGCTACATGTCACTTGAGGATGACCGTTATATTGTCAAAGTTGAAATTAAGGACAATTTACATGGTTCTCGTTTCCACAGCATTTGTGAATACAACAAAGAAATTAACGTGATTTTGCATAAACGTGGCAAAGAGATGCACTACCATATCGATCCGAACTTAATCTTACAACGCGGGGATATTTTAGTGGTTGAAGGTCACCTCGAACACTTACGCCGATTATCAAATCGCTTTAAATAATATGAAAAGATTAAGAAAGAAGCCGAAAAGTACGATCAATCTCAGTCCACCAAGTCTATTAGCCCTTGGCTTTCTGAGCTTTATTGTAATTGGCACCCTATTGCTGAAATTACCCTTTGCCCATCATGGTGAACTCCCTTGGATTCACGCATTATTTACGGCCACTTCCGCAGTCACCATTACTGGGCTTTCCGTGGTAAATGTCGGTGAGGCTTATACGGTCTTTGGCAAAATTGTCATCATGTTGTTATTACAATGTGGGGGCTTGGGTTTTATGACATTTGCTATTTTAGCCGTCATGAGCCTGTCCACTAAAATTGGGCTAAAGCAACAAATCATGGCTCAAGAAACCATCGGACAAACCAGTTTATCTAAAGTTTCACATACCATTAAAGCGGTATTTCTGTATTCAATTTTCTTTGAAGCAATCGGTACGGTAATTTTAACCATTGCTTGGATGCAAGAATACGACTTCTTGAAAGCTCTTTTTTATGCAGCCTTTTATAGTGTTTCTGCATTTAACAATGGTGGTTTTTCACTTTTCCCGAACAGCCTTATGGACTTTTCCAGCCATTACTTCATCACCTTCACCATTAGCCTGCTGTATATTATTGGCGGCATTGGCTTTTTGGTTCTGATGGATATTAAACGCCACCGCAGATGGAAAAGACTAAGTCCGAACAGTAAGCTGATTTTGTTGACCATTGCAGGACTCAATCTGATTGCCTTTATTGTCATTTGGCTGCTTGAAGCCAATAATCCATTGACTTTAGCACCCATGAGCATCGGCGATCAGGCGGTCAATGCCTGGTTTCATGCCACTGTGCCTCGCTCGTCTGGTTTTAATAGTTTGGATGTCGGTAGCATGACCGATGCCGCAGCACTGGTGACCATGATATTGATGTTTATTGGCGGTGGCTCACTAAGTACTGCCGGAGGGATCAAAGTCGGGACTTTTATCGTGGTGATCCTGAGTGTAATTAGTTTCTTACGCCGTGCAGATGAAATCCGAATTTTTAATTTTTCAGTTCCACATGCAACCTCATTTAAAGCCATGGCCGTGGTTTCAATCACCGCGATGCTGGTCTTTGCAGGATTTCTGAGTTTATTGCTCTTAGAGCCTGATCAGCATTTCTTGGATTTACTGTTTGAGGCGGTATCTGCCGCTTGTACCGTCGGATTGTCACGCGGAATCACCGCCGATTTACAACCTGCCAGTCAAATCGCCCTGATGCTGCTAATGTTCGCTGGACGCCTCGGACCGTTAACTTTAGCCTATATGATTGCGACACCGAAAAGAACACGTTTAAAGCACCCATCAACCGACATTCAAATTGGTTAAACCCAAACAAGAACCATGATGGGCTATGAGGTTACTTTTCACTTGAACTCTTTTGCTTCTTTAGATATGTTCAAAGAAGCGAAACGAGCGAGTTTAAGTTACTGAAATTTTTACTATATAACTTAAAAAAATAGACTGAGTTTCATTATTGTCCACAAAAGATTTGGCTTTCCTATTTAATATAGAGAGCCAATTTCTAAATTTTGGTGAATACCATCAACAAATGTATGCCGTTTTACTCAACAATGTGCGCTTAAAGCAGCTGTAAAAAATACTACCAGCCTTTTCAACCGAACAAGAAGACTTAGAATGAAAATAAAAACATTATGCGTACTCACTGCTTCAACACTCTTACTCTCTGCTTGTGCCAATAAAAAAATAGACGCTCATTTAGACACTCTCCTCAAAGTTCAGCCTAATTGGCAATTAGCCGATCATTGGTCTGCTGAACAAGATGGAATTGACCCGAATCAACCTAATCTCATTTCAACACAACGTTTTGTGGACGAGCAAAATATCAAGTCAATTCAGTTTAATACACCTTTTTTAGTCCGAGAAAAAAGTATAGTCAAAGCAATCGGTCCTTCTGGCAAAGCTGAAGACACCATATTTACCCAAGTCCTACTCCTTGATTGCGCTAACCTAAAATTCGCCCGTGTTTATGAAGAAACTCAAGACCATGATGATACAGGCAAGGCAAGAGAACACTCTGAAACATTGATTGATTTGAATAAACCCATAGATGACTCTAAATGGAATATGTTCTTGAAAGGTTCATATGCTGCAGAGCAATATTGCGCTAAAGCACCGGACTTTAAAGCGTTTAATCCTGCAAAGAATGACAGCCAAAAAGACTGGAAGCTGACTACTCCTGATGAAAGGGTCATGCCGAATTACATTAATAAACAAGATCTTCAACATGTCAGTCTAGAACACCCCTTTTTACTGCGCATGAAGCGCTATGATGAATTTTTTATTGATGGAAAATCAGCAACTTCCGTGGTGAATGAAGTTCTGATCGACTGTAAAGCGCAAAAAGTTGCAAATATTGCTCAACGCTACTATGCAGAAGATTTCGAGTTTAAACCGAATGTAAATCCCCCCTTAGTGACCGAATTCTTTGAAGTCAAAAATCCAGAAAATATAAAAGAACATCAATGGTATCGTATCAACCAAGAATATATTGAACATACTGGAATTTGTGCGGGCGCTAAATAGGCATCTAAGCGAGGATGTATTTAGCATCATCCTCAAGCAAGCTTTCAAAACAAACCCAAATAAACCATCAAAAATCCATATATAAAAGCCTGAAATATATATTTCAGGCTTTTTAAATTTTGAGTGCATTAATACCAATTCAGCAATGATACGCCCAGCCCAACATAAGTTGCACGATGGTTATAATCAATCAGGCTTTCACCATAACCATCAAAGAGCTGGAATTGTCCACGCAATTTGCCATGAATCGGAAATGACCAATCAAATTGAACTGCGCCATGCGAATCATTTCCACCTTTTAAAGAATGTCGCAACATTAAGGAAAAGTCGTGGTCATCTTTACGATAAAAGGCGGTAATATCGCCACGCCCCACATAATCCTTAATATCTGGATTATTGTCGTCCTCAGCACTCTCATCAAAACGATACCAAGGACGAATCATTAACGCAAAGTTGTCTCGCTCTAGGCCAATGTTGAAAATGGCTCGGTTCCAACTACGCGATAAGGGATCAGAACGACCATTCGACTGGTGGTTAAGCGTAACCCCCAGCAAGCGACCATTTAAACCCAGAAACTCATAATTGGTACGAAACATCAAGCTGGCTTCAGGCTCATAATTGGTTTCTCGAAATGGTCGCGACTCATCTTGATTATAGACTTGCCAACGTGAGGATTGGGTATAGCCAACCCAAATATCACCATTGTTTCCAAATAGGTTTTCGACCGCCTTGGTTTTAAGCGAGATTTGAAATTTCGCTTCTGTCGATTTCAAATTCTGATCTTGATTAACGGTATTTTTGAGATTCGGGCTTTCAGGAAACTCATTTTTCTTACTGGACCAAAATACAGGTAAGAGATAGACTGGTTTGTAAGCACGAATGTTCCAAGTTCCCAATTTACTGTCTTCGGATAATTCCCAGCGTTTATCCAGTAAAGATTGGTTTGGATCTATCTTTGGCCCCTCTAGTGCAAAGAGGTTGCTTAAACTACTGCTCTTTTCCTCTGTTTCAGTTTCTACCGGAGACTTAGTCGCTTGCTTCACCAACACCGGCTCAGCAGCAGGCTGGGCTTGATCTACTGCAGGTAGTTTAAATAAAGCATCATAACAGGCCAAACGATCTGCATTTGACTCCAAAGCAACACATGCTTCAGGACTTGCAGGCGTAATTTGACTATCAGGATCTTGGGCATTTGCAGCAGCATAAGCTGTGCTGAGCATAATCACACTCAGCGACAGCACACCACGTTCAAATGATTTGAACGCCATAAATACACCTCTTTTTATTGTATTAATTGACTTGATAAATTTCGAAACCTAAGGTCAACAACTCTTCTTTTTTCGCCATTGGAGCAACCACTGCCTTACTTGGTGTTTGTTGCAGCAAATATTGTTCCGCTACGCGTTTTAAATCATCCAAAGTCACAGCTAGCAAGCGTTCACGCAATTGCTTACGGAATGCTGGAGTACGAGCATGTAACAATGCATAACACGCGGTAATTGCTTCACCTGCTGGAGAACCCGGCTTATCCATTGAAGCAATCAAACCTAAAATGGCTTCTTCCAACTGATGCGGCTGTTGTTCAACATTCAACAACCATGCCACACTGGCTTCAAAATCATTGAAGGTTTCAGCTAAACGTGGATCTCGGTAACTATAGAATCGGAATGAGCAAGCATTACCATCGTAACTCGCACCACCGCCATAGGCACCGCCTTTTTCACGAATCGCACTGTGTAAGAAACCATTACGCAAATAGGCTGCCAAAACCATCAACGGTGCAGCATCTGCATGAGCAACATCTACCGCAGGATAAGCCGATGCACAGAACTGTACATTGGCCTGAATCAACCAGGCTTGATCCTGAGATTTAACTTCTGGCATCACAAGGTTTAAAGCCTGTTGTGACTTGTCTACAGCGAGCTTGTTCCACACTTCTTGAATTTCTTCTAACAAACGATCTGTTTGATGCTCTTCACACACCAATAAGAACTGTTTTGGAGCTTGCAACAGTTTGCGATGAATCAATTGCAACTCAGCAATCAGTTGATTGTATGCTTCCTCGCTTGATTCAATTTGCGTGACCAACTCACCCAACCAATTGAGTGCGCCTAAACCAGTATTGTTATAGTCACGTAGTGCTAATGCACTGTGATGACGTGAAGCAATCTGCATGGCATAACTATGCCCCGAACCCGATAAACGCGACTGCCAGCGGGTTTTACGCTGTTGCAACAACTCTACAATCCGGTCTTTTTCATCAAAACGCAGCTGTTCAAATGCAATTTTAAGCAGTCGAATTGCTTCAAAGTTATGTACCAAAGATTTGGTCGTTAAGGTTAACCATGCACTGATTTTTTGCTTATCATCAACTTTTGAACGAAGAGATGCGCCCATTCCCAAACCACCACTCACTGCAGTTTGAAGTTGTTGCAATTCTAAATAGTCATATTCTCCCGCACCGACTTCACCTAGTAAAATCGACAACAAGTTAAAATATGGCGACTGAACAATTTCCTCAGGAATCTGAATCAGGACTTGTTGATAATAAATACCATTCGTGCCTGCATGGTAGAGATTTAATGGCGTATCTAAACCATTACAGATAATTTCACGTAACTGACCTTGTACTATTGGCAGCTCGGCAGGGACATCTTCCAAGCCTACTTTCGGTAACAGGTTCAAATCATCAGGCGTATCTTGACGAATTTTTAACGCCTCTGTTTGCGCAATAATCTCAGCTTTTTGCGCTTCAGTTAATGTCGCACCAATCGCAGCCAAACGCTCTTTTTCAGCTTGTGCTTCTTTTGTTGATTTTGTCGCATCTGGCACCAAAGTCATTTGCACACGATGTGGATTGTCAATTAAGTGTTCTTGAATAAGGCGCGACAACCACATTGGGTCTTGCAACTCTTCTTTGACTTGCTCCATCGCAGTATCGACATCCCAAACGTGGATTGGATCACTATGGTGAATTGCACTGCTTAAACCATTTAAAATCAGGCTCAAACCATATGGCATGCCATCTCCATTAATTTCACGCTGATGCAACTCAATTTGGTGCAAAATCGCATCCACCAATGCCGAATCAATCGGTTTTGAGGCAACATCTTCGAGAACTTTAAATACACCTTGTTTAAAGGTTTCAGCATGTTCAGGATTAGAACCCTGCACCCCACAGAAGAAGGTCATTTCAAAGTTAGAATCGTCAACCCCCATAATAGGGCCAGTCGATTGTGCATAACCGCAGGTTTCTAAATAATGACGTAAAGGTGACGCTGAGTTTTCAAGTAAAACACCTTCAACCAAACGCATGCCGAGACGTAGTTTAATATCACTGGCTTGTGGCAATAACCAAGAAATAATGTGATACGTCTTATCTTTCAAATCTTCTGCATCAACAGCATAAGATTCCGTGACTTCTATAGGTGCTGCTAAACGTTGCTCAGGCTTAGAATATAATGTTTCACCTTTGCCAAATTTAGCCAAAGCCAAAGTTTCAAATTGTTCTTGTAATTCAAATGCAGATTGACTACCGAAAGTCATAAATACGGCATTACTTGGATGGTAATGTGATTTATAGAAAGTAACTAACTCATCGTAAGTCAAATCTGGAATATCTTTTGGATCACCACCTGAATTATAGTGATATGTCGTTTTCGGGAATAAATGATACGCTAGTTGATGGTAGAGCTGATCTGAAGGTGAACTCATTGCGCCTTTCATTTCATTAAAAACAACGCCTTTATAAACAGGCACGTCATTTTCAAGCTCAATGCGAATACCTTCTTGAGCAAAATCCAAAGGATTCAGATTGGCTGCAAATGCTGCGTCTAAATACACTTCTAATAAGTTCTGGAAATCTTTTTTATTCTGCGTTGCAAATGGATATGCGGTCCAGTCCGCCGCAGTAAAGGCATTCATAAAAGTATTTAATGAACGACGAATCATTAAAAAGAACGGGTCACGGACTGGGAATTTTTCAGAACCACACAATGCCGTGTGTTCTAAAATATGCGCTTCACCTTTGGAGTCCATCGGCTGGGTACGGAAAGCGACCAGAAAAACATTTTCATCATGATTGGTCGCAAGGTGATAATGTACCGCACCTGTGACTTTATGCTGGTACTCAGTCACCAAAATATCTAAGGCTTCAACATGGTGTTGACGAATCAACTGAAACGCAGGATGTACAGTTTGAGAAAGGGTTTCAGTGACATCTACAGTCATGTGTACTCCAATATAATATAAATAAAACTGAAATGATTATAGCTTTAGTTTGAACCATAATTCACGCACTAAACCCGAGTATTTTATTCAGGCTTTAGGCAATACACCCGATTACAGGATATATTGCCAAAATTTAAACAAGTTAAAGAAAAACTAGATTAAATATTTAAAATAATTGTAGCTGGGATTATTTTCGACCCAGACATAGTTTTGTTTTTGGTAAAAATCCGCAGCAAGACGAGTGTCTGTTTGCAAACAAAGGGCCGAAAAATTCGGTTTGGCCTTACTTTCTAAGTAGGCTAACAAGTCTTTACCGACACCATGACGTCTGTACTTGGGATGCACATAAAAACGTCTGACCCGACCAATACGACTTTTTTGCCCTTCTTCCTCGCGTTGCTGGTTTAAACCACCACAACCAATTAACTTATCCCCATCATACGCTAGTAAAAAAAACTCACCTTCATCCTGAAACCGATTTTTACCGCTCGCGTATTCTTCAATTAGCCGCTGAACTACATTTACACCCTCTTTATTGGCTAGTTTTAGTAAAGTTTCAATTTGAGCAGGTAATTGTTCAGCTTCTTTAATGATGAGATTCATTTTCTATCTAATACCTAACACTGGTTTTTGCCTATTAAACAATAAAACACAATCAATTAGGTATAATCTTGAATTTTATTCACAAAACTTCTGCAATCCTGAGCATTGGTGTAAACTTAGGTTTTATTTTTAGATGTGATTAAACGACATGGCCTCAGTTGATCTTTTTGCAATTGGTAATGCGCTGATTGACCAAGAATTTAAAGTTTCTGATGAATTCCTTATGCAACATAATTTGCAAAAAGGAACCATGCAACTGACTGATGGTGAACAACAAGCTCGTTTATACACCCAGCTTCAACAATCAGAAATCTATAAAGGGCAAGCTTCTGGTGGTTCTGCTGCGAATACCACAGTCGCATTTAGCGCCTTAGGCGGTTCTGCATTTTACGGTTGCCGTGTAGGTCATGATGAGCTTGGTAAAATCTATTTAGATGGTCTCAACGAGGCTGGCATTCAGACTACACCTAAATCTGTGAGTGAAGGTGTCACTGGAACTTGTATGGTCTTGGTAAGTCCGGACTCAGAACGTACTATGCAGACTTATTTAGGCATTACCGCAGAGTTATCAGCAGAGCAAATCGATTTCGAACCTCTAAAAACAGCAGAATGGCTATATATTGAAGGCTACCTTTCAACAAGCGCAACCGCTCGTTCTGCAGTCAAACAAGCACGCCAAATCGCTCGCAGCCATAATGTTAAAATTGCCTTAACACTTTCTGATCCAGCAATGGTGCAATATGCCCGCGATGGCTTAAACGAACTATTAGATGATGGTGTCGATTTACTGTTCTGTAATCAACACGAAGCCATGATGTATACCGAAACCACCACAGTTGAAGATGCATTGGCTAAATTAAAATTACATAGTAAATATGTTGTAATTACATTAAGTGCAGAAGGTGCTTTAGTTTCCTCTGAACAAGAAACTATTCGTGTCCCTGGTCGTGCAGTGACTGCTGTCGATGCCAACGGTGCTGGCGATGCTTTTGCAGGTTCATTCTTGTACGCATTAAATGCTGGGCAAAGTTTACAAACTGCGGCTGAACTTGCCATTCTGATTTCGAGTGAAGTCGTGTCTCAGTTTGGCCCTCGTCTTGCGAATCAAGCTTATGCTCAACTACTGGCGAGTTTTGAAAAAAAGGAATGTGCCTAATGCATAAAATTTGTATGACTGAAGACATTCCAGAGCGTGAAGCACGTGCTTATGAAACGCCGAATGGTGATACAATTTTTATTACTCAACGTGATGGGGCATTTTTTGCCTATCAGAATGTCTGCCCACACCTACAAGTTGAACTAGAATTCTTGGAAAATCAATTTCTAGATCGTGAGCAAGAATATATTGAATGCTCTACCCATGGTGCATTATTTGTAGTCGAAACCGGTGAATGTATTTCAGGGCCATGCCTAGGACAAGCCCTTGAAAAAGTAGCCATTAACGTACATTCTGATGGCGGAATATACCTGTCCGAATAATTAATGGAATTTGCCATGCTTGAGCTATTACACAATATAAATTTAATGCCTTTCCATTTAAGTTTATTGGCTCTTGTCGTACTCAGCATGGTAGAAACCATTGGTTATTTCTTAAAAATTAAGCCTAGCCAATTTTTCAAAAAAATTGTCCCGCAAAAAATCGCTGAAGCCCCCTTGCTCAGTGTCAAGTTTTCCAAAATCTTGATTTTAGTTTTCTTATTAATGAACTTTAGCTTTTCAGGCTATTTCCTACAATTTAGTTACTTCGCACAACAGCAACAGTTTTTACCTGCTTACTATGTAATTCTGCCTGCATTAATTATTGCCATTTTCTTTACCGTTTTTATGATTCACTGCTTGGATCAAGTCATTAAACCAAAACAGGTACAACTTCAAACCAATCTATTAGGTCGACTGGCGACCATATCGAGTGGTAATGCTCGTCCCGGTTTTTCGGCGCAAGCACGTGTCAGAGATGAATTTGGGCAACTGCATTACATTCAGGTTGAACCTGAGTTTGGAGAATTAGAGTTCCAATCACAAATTATCCTGATTCGTTTAAAGCATTCACATTACATTGCTAAAAAAATTTCCAAATCTAATGATCTGTTTACCAGAGATATCAATAAATAATCTCATCCGCTGAATCAAGCAAAAATGAAGACTGTATTTAAAAAGTGCTGATAAGCACTTTTTTTTGGATTTTTATTGTATTTCATCAAATTGAAGCTTTGTTGTGACAAGTTTGAACGACTCATCTCGCTGAGTTCAATCTGACATTAACCTTGCGACATACACAAAATTCTGTACAGATTTATCCTTGTTAAAAAAAATTACAAATCAGCCTATGGCACTCAGAATAATCCTGTGTATATTTATTAATCAACACAATAAAAAAAAGAGCATTGATTAAATAGACTAAACCATAATCCGATCTTTTTAGTATAGTTTAATAATTGGTCTATTTTTTAATAGACTAAAACACTTGGATTTAATTTTTTAAATATAAGTATTTTTGTCGGGTTTATTTTTATTAAAACACAAGCGTTTTACTCAGAAATAAACACATATTACTTAGAATAAAATTAAAACCACTACACTCATAAGATACTGATTTAAAAAGTTAAAATAATATATTTTTATTTTAACTGTTCTACCTATTTATTTTTTGTATAAATTTGTTTAATAATATCCAGTAAGTTATAAAAATAGGCTTATTTCCATGAGCTTAATTCCCAAAGATTTTAACCAACGTTTAGTTCGTGAAATAACGATCATTTTAATAATTAAGGTCGTTATCTTACTCACCATTAAACATATCTGGTTTGATGCTCCTACCATTCCCAAAAACTTTGACAATCAAGTTGCTGAGCGTATTGCTGGCAGTCCTTCCCAAATCAAGGAGACACGTTGATGATTTCTGAAAGCGTGGTCGATCTTTCGCGGTTCCAATTTGCAATGACCGCGATGTATCACTTTATTTTCGTTCCACTTACTCTTGGTCTGGCTTTTATTCTTGCCATTATGGAAACGACTTACGTCATTTCTGGTAAAGAAATTTATAAAGATATGACCAAATTCTGGGGAAAACTCTTCGGTATTAACTTCGCACTCGGGGTAACGACGGGGTTGACCATGGAGTTCCAGTTCGGTACGAACTGGGCTTATTATTCGCACTATGTTGGGGATATTTTTGGTGCACCTCTCGCAATTGAAGGTTTAATGGCATTCTTCTTAGAATCCACTTTCATCGGTCTATTTTTCTTCGGTTGGGATCGACTCACCAAAGTGCAGCATTTAGCTGTAACATGGTTAGTTGCTCTAGGTTCGAACATGTCCGCACTTTGGATTTTGGTTGCAAACGGCTGGATGCAGAACCCGGTTGGCTCTAAATTCAACTACGAAACCATGCGTATGGAGCTGGTAGATTTCGGGGCACTGATTTTTAACCCTGTAGCACAAGTGAAGTTCGTACATACCGTTTCAGCTGGTTATGTAACAGGTGCAATTTTTGTTTTAGCCATCTCAAGCTACTACTTATTGAAAAAACGTGATGTTCCATTTGCCCGCCGTTCTTTCGCCATTGCCGCTATTTTCGGCCTTGCATCAACCCTCTCTGTCATTTTACTTGGTGACGAATCGGGTTATGAACTGGGTGATGTGCAAAAGACTAAACTCGCTGCGATTGAAGCAGAATGGGATACTCACCCTGCACCAGCACCATTTACTTTATTCGGTATTCCAAATAAAGAAACCATGACCACTGATTATGCGATTAAAGTTCCATATGTCATGGGAATTATTGCGACACGTTCAACAACTAAAGAAGTAACTGGTATTAAAGACCTTTTAGTTCAACATGAAGAACGTATCCGTAATGGTATGGTTGCCTACTCTCAGCTCGAGAAACTACGTGCTGGTGATACATCTCCTGAACTTAAAGCAGCTTTCGAACAAACTCAAAAAGATTTAGGCTACGGTCTACTTTTGAAAAAATATACACCGAATGTTGTAGATGCTTCTGAAGCACAAATTAAATCTGCTGCTTTAGATACGATTCCACATGTACCAAGTTTGTTCTGGGCATTCCGTGCAATGGTTGCATCTGGTTTCTTAATGTTATTGCTGTTTGTTTTAGCCACTTTTGCAGTCGCTAAACGTAATGCGGAAAACAAACCTTGGTTACTTAAATTTGCATTATTTGCTTTACCATTACCTTGGATCGCAGCTCAAACTGGTTGGTATGTTGCGGAAGTTGGTCGTCAACCTTGGACCATTGGTGAAGTATTACCGACTCACTTATCTGCATCGACTTTAACAACTGCAGATATTTGGGGTTCTATTACTGCCCTCGCAACGTTCTACACAGTGCTTCTTATTATTGAAATGTACTTGATGATTAAATTCTCTCGTCTTGGTCCTAGTGCGCTTCATACTGGGAAATACCACTTTGAAAAAAATGCTGCACAAAATAACCCTGTTGAGGAGGCTCAATCATGATCGAATATGAACTTCTCAAAATTATTTGGTGGGTGTTGGTCGGTGTATTACTGATTGGCTTCGCACTCACTGATGGTTTCGATATGGGCTCGATGGCACTCATGCCATTCGTAGGTAAAACCGATGAAGAACGCCGTGCTGCAATCAATACGATTGCACCGCACTGGGATGGCAACCAAGTTTGGTTCATTACTGCAGGCGGTGCATTATTTGCGGCATGGCCTATGGTGTATGCAACCGCATTCTCTGGCATGTATTGGGCACTACTCTTGGTCTTATTTGCGCTGTTTTTAAGACCTGTTGGCTTCGACTACCGATCTAAACTGGAAAATACGCAGTGGCGTACCGCTTGGGACTGGGGCTTATGTGTCGGTGGTGCAGTACCCGCACTCGTGTTCGGGGTAGCTTTTGGTAATATGTTCCTTGGTGTACCTTTTACCTTAGATGAAACTGTACGTTCAACGTATACGGGTAGCTTCTTTGCCTTACTCAACCCATTTGCTTTGGTCTGCGGTATTGTGAGCTTATCAATGCTTTCAGCTCATGGCGGTGCTTGGTTGATGCTGCGTACTGATGGCGAACTTAGAAAACGTTCTGCGAAAGCAACTCAATTAATGGGCATTATTTTCTTAGTCTGCTTCCTTGCTGCAGGTGCATGGTTATACTTCGGCGGTATTCAGGGCTACACACTTGCTGCTCCTTTTGATACGAATGGTGTTGCAAACCCATTGGCTAAAGAAGTCATTACCAATGCTAACCCAGGTTGGATGAACAACTACTCAACTTACCCTATCACCATTATTGCTCCAGTTTTAGCGATTCTTGGTGGGTTAATTGTGATCCTTGCGGCAGGTAAAGATAAAGCAGGTCTATCTTTCTTAGGGACTTCTTTCTCTGTGATTGGTGCAATCTTAACGGCTGGTTTTGCGCTGTTCCCATTCCTTATGCCTTCAAGCATTAACCCTGTTGCAAGCTTAACCATGTGGGATGCTGTTTCAAGTCAAACCACCTTAACTGTTATGACAGTTGCAGCATGTATTTTCGTACCCATCATTTTGGGCTACACCACTTGGTGTTACTACAAAATGTGGGGCGTGATTACCAAAAAACATATTCAAGAGAATTCACATAGCCTGTACTAAGGCAATGCTTAGGAGAATAAATTATGTGGTATTTTGCCTGGATTCTCGGTATTTTGATGGCATGCTTTGCTGGCGTACTCAGCGCCCTCTATATCGAGCATCATCAAGATTTAGATGAGGAATAAACAATGACGGAAGTAGCAATGACAACAGAGCAATCGCAAAAACCAAATAAATTGGTCATGGCCGTATCCTTTTTGTTGGCATTGCCGCTTGCTGCGGTGTTATTAGTACACCCAAGTGCAATGCTCGATGCCAATGGTGAATATAGTCACCGTGCCATGATGTTAATTATGATTGGTATTTCAGGTGGCTTTGTTTACGGTGTTGGTTTCATTCCTCGCTTTTGGCTGTGGAAGTGGCTGTTTAGCCCCTTCATCGCTTGGCCACTCATGCTATGGGGCTATTACACTTGGTTCCTTGCTTAATAAAAAAGCCCTCATGATTGAGGGCTTTTTTATAGCTTGTCAAAATTCAGTTTTTTTCTTAATGAGTTGCAGTAGTTCAATATGCATAAACGGCTGTCCGACATTGGCATCTAGGGTGCTGTCGGACTATAACCACGGCGTTGATAATACGCGATTAGCTCTGCACGAATATCAAGTACATACATCACATATATATGCAGCTCTGGCTGTATCAACAATGCCTGTTTCTCTGCAAAAGATAAAACGACCTTACCAATTCCTGTATTTTGAAAAGTTGGATCTACACAGAAAGTTCCGATCTCCACCTCATCATAATTAAAAGTTAAACCAATAGTCGCAACTATTCTTGAGCTTGCTGGATCGAGATCTATTTCAGCAACATATAAATGAAAACTTTTATCTTCCAAAGCTTCTCGTAATTGTTGCTCATTAATTCTTAGACCAGAAACATACTTCGCTTCATTACTCCAACTATATGCATAGTCTTCTCGATAAGCTTGATTGATTAAATCTAGGAGTCGAGGTAAATCTGTTAAAACTGCTTTGCGAAATTGTAATGCATGCATAAGTATCCCCTGTAAATTTTATAATCTAATTTTTATTTATGCTTAGGCTATTTTATTCGGACATAATAAAAAGCCAGTTTGTTGCAAACTGGCTTGATGCTAAAAATTACGGTGCAATTGGTGCAAATGGTGCAACCACATCAGCATTTTGAGCACGATGACGCATGAAATGATCCATCAGCACGATTGCAAACATTGCTTCTGCAATCGGTGTGGCACGTACACCCACGCAAGGATCATGACGCCCTTTAGTCAATACATCCGTATCTTCACGTTCAATATTAATCGTTTTACCTGGCGTAGTAATACTGGCCGTTGGTTTGAGTGCAATCGCAACACGAATAGTCTGACCACTAGAAATACCACCGAGAATTCCACCAGCATGATTAGCCAAGAAACCATCTGTGGTTAATTCATCACGAGTCTCATGACCAAACTGTTCTGCTACGGCAAAACCATCACCAATTTCAACACCTTTGACCGCATTAATTGACATCATGGCATGAGCAATATCGGCATCTAAACGGTCAAATACTGGCTCACCCCAACCCACTGGGACTTTCTCAGCCAGAATTTCCAATTTAGCGCCACAACTTGTGCCTTGCTCACGTAAAGAAGTGACGAGCGCTTCAAAACGTGGCACAGCATCAACATCGCCACAGAAAAATGGGTTATTTGGAACTTCATTCCAATCTAACTTTTCTGCTTTCTCTGTACCAATTTGTGTCACATGACCGCGAATCACAATACCAAATTTTTCAGCAAGATATTTTTTTGCAATTGCACCCGCAGCCACACGCATTGCCGTTTCACGCGCACTTGAACGCCCGCCACCACGGTAATCACGGAAACCGTATTTTTGCGTATAGGTATAGTCGGCATGACCAGGACGGAAAGTTTGTGCAATATTGCCATAATCTTTGGACTTTTGGTCAGTATTACGAATCAGCAATCCAATTGGAGTGCCCGTTGTTTTACCCTCAAATACCCCTGAAATAATTTCGACTTCATCAGGCTCTTTACGTTGGGTCGCAAACTTTGACGTCCCCGGTTTACGGCGATCTAAATCTTTTTGCAAATCTTCAGCAGAAAGCTCTAGGCCTGGCGGTACACCATCCACAATCGCCATCAAGCCTACGCCATGAGATTCACCACAGGTCGTTACACGGAAAAGTTGTCCAATACTATTACCTGCCATGTTCACGACTCCTTATGCTTGAACAGATTGAATGAATAAATCACGGAATTCACGACATTGTGCTGCTGTTAAAGCAAAGATGCCTGAACCACCTTTCTGGAATTTTAACCAATGGAAATCAATGGTATTAAAGTTTTGTTTCATCGCCCATTCAGAATTACCTACTTCAATAACAATTAAGCCATCTTCAGTTAAGTAATCTGCTGCTTGAGCCAACATTTTACGCACTAAATCTAAACCGTCTTGTCCCGCAGCCAATGCCAATTCTGGCTCATGACGGAATTCATCAGGTAAATCAGCCATGTCTTCGGCATCAACATAAGGCGGATTAGAGACAATTAAATCATACTGATTTTCAGCAGGAATTTTAGCAAACAAGTCAGACTCTAATAACGCTACTTGATATTGTTTATCGTGATGTTCAGCATTAATTGAAGCAACTTCTAATGCTTCTTTTGAAATATCGGTTGCATCCACTTCTGAATCTGGGAATGCATATGCCAAGGCAATCGCGATACACCCTGAACCCGTACACATATCTAAAATACGTTGTGGTGTTTTAGGTTGAGTATTGACTGGAAGATTATTGTCCGCTGCACGCATTTCGCCATTTTCATCTAGGCAATACGGTGCAAAGCGGTTTTCAATCAGTTCAGCAATTGGTGAACGCGGAATCAATACGCGCTCATCTACATAAAACGGTTTATTAAAGAAATAGGCTAAATTCAACAAATAAGAAGTTGGCACTTTTTCATTGATACGGCGCTCTAAAAGTGCGAGAAATTCAGCTTTTTCACTTGGTAGCAGTTTAGAGTCGAGAATTTCTGAATCTGCATTCCATTCTAAAGATAAAGTCTGTAATACCAAGGCAGAACTTTCTGCAAAAAAGTCTTCTGTACCTTGACCTAAGTGTGCATCGTATTGACGTAATGCTGTCACCCCAAAACGGATAAAATCACGGATAGTTGTCAGGGTTTCAGCTGCTTCCTGTAAATGTTCAGGGCTAATAGTCGGTCGATCCACTTAGGGCGTCTCCAAGGTCATTTTCATAAAAACGGCTTATGATACCTTGTTTTTCCTGATTTTATAATGCTTAACTTTGTTTCTGCTTTATTTCATTCCATTTTTCAGCCACATGCAATTCAATACAATTTTTCCAGTGCAGGTTCAGTTCAGGAATTTGTTGCAAGATACAAAAAGCTCAAACATAAAGATACAAAACACTCACCAATCACTCGAAATGCAACTTGAAACCTGTTGGATCGCGTCTTATATATAAAGGCACTATTTACTCTTACTCTCACTATGAGCTACAAGCACAACAACCTGATGGCCATGCGCCAAAACTTTTGGAATGATGAATCTTCCATAATTCAATCTGAAAAATTATTTTTACTACAGCAACTCTCTGAACAACAAGTCTTTAATCAACCCACATTAGATGACGCCAAATATTTATTTTTTAGCTTACCCAGTATTGTGATCGTGAAAGGTTATGCTCATGGTTTTAGCCATATCAGCGTACAGGAAATGATTAGCACTTATATTCAGACGCATAAATTGCAACTTTCTAGAAAAGAAAGCCTCAAGATTAAATTTCACATGTAATGATTTTTATTCAGCGTTAAAATCGAGTGTAAATTTAAAATTAACTGAGCCATTCAGCAACTTGAACTTTTTTAATACGTGAAGACACGTTAATATCCGTTACAATTAACTTTTCTGTGAATTGCTGATTAAGGATTGCATTGAATGTCAGATCAGAACGATAAGCTCAAACAACTGAAAACCTCCTCTATGGATCGTCGCTTATCTATTGCAAAAGCATCCTTACTGGCTGGGACACGTTGGGCAGCTTCAAACGCGACATCCATGTTTTCCAGCGAAGCTGAAAAAGAAAAAAAGCGTAAAAGAGCCATGAAAGAACAAGCCGACTATTTGGTGGCTGAAATTGGCAAACTGAAAGGTTCAATTGTGAAAATTGGGCAAATGATGGCGCTGTATGGCGAGCATTTTTTACCTGAAGAAATCACACAAGCCTTAAATACGCTGAATAATCAAACTGTCGCCTTGGCTTGGCCTGCAATCAAGCATCATTTAGAGCAGCAGTTGGGCGAGAAAATTCATGAATTGACGATTGATCATGAACCATTAGGCACCGCTTCACTGGCTCAAGTTCACCGTGCGACACGTAAATCTGATGGATTAGAATTGGTACTGAAGATTCAATATCCTGGTGTGGCTGATGCCATTGATTCAGATATGAGCCTGTTCAAGAATATGTTGAAGCTCACGCGCATGGTTCCGCAAACCCGTGAGTTTGACCAATGGTTTGAAGAAGTTCGCGATATGATGCATCGTGAAGTGAATTATGATATTGAAGCCGCCACAACTCGACGTTTTGCCGAACGTCTAAAAGATGATCCGCGTTATATCGTGCCTGAAATTGTTGATGAGTTTTGTACCGACCAAATTTTGTGCATGACCTTTGAACGTGGTGTGCCAATTAATAGTCCTGTGATGCTGTCTTTACCACAAGACCGTCGTAACCGCTTAGGTGAAGCCTCTTTAGAAATTGCAGTAAGAGAAATTTTTGAATGGGGTGAAATGCAAACCGATCCGAACTTTGGCAACTATTTGGTTCGCTTAGGAGATGGTGAGCAACAACCTGATCAAATCGTATTGTTGGACTTTGGTGCGATTCGTCAGTTCGATCAACACCTCTTAAGTGTGGCAAGAAATTTAATTCATGCAGGTTATCAGCACGATCCGCAAGCCATGGTCAATGCCATGACGGGCTATGAGTTTTTTGACTCTATTCCTCAAAGTATTAAGCCAGATATGGCAAAAGTGTTTTTACTGGCCACCGAAGCTTTTAGCTGCCCTGCCAATAATAAAGAACTTCCCGCTGGCGTTATGGATGAACAATATCGTTATGACTGGAAAAAAAGCCAACTCCATAGTCGAGTGATGCAACAAGCGTCTAAATCAATGGCTTCACGCTATTTTAGTGTTCCACCCAAAGAGTTTATGTTTATAAGTCGCAAGTTTATTGGGGCTTATACTTTCATGACGGTAATTGATGCCAAGACCAATGTCCGCGATATGATTAAATCATTCATTTAATAGTTTGGACTAGAATGACCATCGCGTCATTCTAGTCAACTGCTTCCTTAGCCTACATCTTGTTCGCTTTATAATTCATATAAAAATCAAAATTTTAAGTTCATATTAAAATTCAACTGACCGTTTATCTTTGACAATCGTACATGTCAACAATGACATAGTTTTTTAAATAGCCACATGTCAGCATAAAAATAGCAATCCTGCACATATGGAATGAAAATAATGACAAATATGGTAAATAAAGCTCAGGGACTAGGCTTGTCGCTGATCACTAAAATTGCAGGCAGTGATGTCCTCGATCAGCTTAAACTGAGAAAATTTGTAGAAAAATCTTTATATCAAGGTTCAAAAACAAGTTTCAAAACGCTGAGTCAAACACAAAAATTATTCACTAAAACTGAGCAGCATCCTAGGCAACGTTTATCGAATCAATCAAAAGCTTTGTTTGATCTGAACTTGACTGAAGAGCAGCAACTGACATGTGATGCCATGAGCCAATTTGCTTCAGAAGTCCTTTATTCGCTTGCACATCAGGCAGATCATGAAGAAAAATTTCCAGAAGTTTTATGGCAATACCTACAAGATTTGGGGCTGAATTATTATGCCTTACCCGAAGTCTTGGGCGGTGTTGCCACTGAAAAAGACATTGTCAGCCACATTCTGATCGCAGAACATTTGGCCAAAGGCGACTTTAGCTTAACTGCTGGCATGCTTTCTACTTTTAGTGTGATTAATGCCATGACCCAGTGGGGATCGCCTCAAGTTCAAGCTACCTATCTTAAGGCTTTTGCAGAGGATGATCGCATCCGTGCCAGCTTTGCTGTACAAGAAAATACCCCGGCTTTTAATCCACACAAACTTAAAACCAAAGCACAATGGGTGAATCAGCAATTTGTAATTCAGGGCGAAAAAACTTTGGTATTGCTTGGAGAAAGTGCCGATCTATTTTTGGTCAGTGCAGAATATCTCGGACAGCCTGAAATTTTTGTGGTGAAACGTGATGCCACTATAACTGCTAAAAAATGCCCTGCTATGGGTTTAAAAGCCACTGAAACCATGACCTTACAATTTAACCAGACCCCTGCTGAACTGTTGGGAGATGATGATTTTGATTATGCGGCATTTATCGATTTAGGCAATTTAATGTGGTGTGCCATGGCTGTCGGTACATGTGAAGCGGTGAAACACTATTGTATTCAATATGCCAATGAGCGAACGGCCTTTGGCGAACCCATCTCACACCGTCAAAGTGTGGCATTTATGATTGCAGATATGGCCATTGAAATTGATGCCATGCGCATGCTGGTTTTGAATGCAGCAAGCTTGGCAGAAGCTGGGCAAGATTTTCATCGAGAAGCCTATTTAGCCCGCTTACTCTGCGCTGAAAAGTCCATGAAAATTGGCACCGATGGTGTACAAATTTTAGGGGGACACGGCTTTACCAAAGAACATCCAGTAGAACGCTGGTACCGCGATTTACGTGCAACTGCAATTCTGCATTCTGGCTTACACGCTTAAAATAATAAAAAGGCATCCTGCATGAACTTACAAAATCCTAAAAAATTCAAAATTTTATTAGATCAGGCTCACGAAGTCGCACTTAATGTACTTAGGCCCATTTCACGTAAATACGATAAAGCTGAACATGCCTACCCTAAAGAATTAGATATGTTGGCATCGCTGTTGGATGGCATGAATGATGGCGGTGAAGGAATTAATGCCGGTGCTGCTGTAGGTAAGCGTGGTACGCAAGATGATAACAATAAAAATGGCGTCAATATGTCTACCGCCCTAGGAATTGTAGAAATGTGTTATGGCGATACAGGATTACTGCTTTCCATGCCACGACAAGGACTGGGCAATTCAGCGATTGCCGCAGTGGCAAATGATGAGCAACTCGAACGCTTTAAGGGCACTTGGGCGGCAATGGCGATTACCGAGCCGAATTGCGGTTCAGATTCAGCAGCCATCCGCACCACAGCAAGCAAAGATGGTAACGACTACATTTTGAATGGCGAAAAAATATTTGTCACTTCTGGAGCGCGTGCTGACTCGGTAGTCGTCTGGGCAACACTGGACAAAAAGCTAGGGCGTGCCGCCATTAAATCTTTTGTGGTGCCTAAAGGTACAGCTGGCATGACTGTTGAGCGTTTAGAACATAAACTGGGCATCAAAGCCTCGGATACTGCAGTGATTCGCTTCGACCAATGTCGTGTACCAACTGAAAACCTCCTCGGCAATGCAGACATTGATATGGCCAAGGGTTTTGCAGGGGTGATGGAAACCTTTGACAACACCCGCCCTCTGGTGGCAGCTATGGCCATTGGTTGTGCCAAAGCATCACTGCAACGCATCAAAGAGATTTTTCAGGATCAACTTGACCCACACTATGCAACCCCCTATCTACAATGTTCGAATCTGGTGGCACAAATTCATAAGATGGAAGCCGAATGGGAGGCGGCTCGGCTCCTGATGTTAAAAGCGACATGGATGGCGGATAACAAAATGCCAAATTCCAAAGAAGCCTCCATAGCAAAAGCGAAAGCAGGACGCGTAGGTAATGAGATTACCCTGAAATGTGTTGAACTCGCAGCATCTGTCGGCTATACCGAAACCGAACTTTTAGAGAAATGGGCACGTGATTCAAAAATCTTGGATATTTTTGAAGGTACACAGCAAATTCAACAACTCATTATTGCCCGACGTGAACTTGGAAAAAGCTCTAGTGAGTTGAAATAATTTTCTATCTACGTCCTGTCCCACCATACAAACGATGGATTTTTTGTTATAACAATCCATCGTTTATCATATTCACCTCAATCCATGTTTCAAATTCGCCCCATTCAAGAACGAGATAATGCCCGAATCGCACAAATTATCCGTGAAGTTTCCAAAGAATATGGACTTGCCGCAGAGTCCGGTTTTGCCGTTGCCGATCCAATTTTAGATAATTTATATCAGGTCTATAGTCAGCCGAATGCTCAATACTGGGTGATCGAAAATACCCAAGGTGAGATTTTAGGTGGTGGTGGATTGTCTCCACTCCAAGGGGATAGCGAAACACTTGAAATTCAAAAGATGTATTTCTTACCAGAACTTCGTGGACATGGCTTAGCCAAACAACTCCTTGAACAATGCTTTACATTTGCTCAAGCACATCACTATGCATGCTGTTATTTGGAAACAACCTCATCGCTATGGCAAGCCGTAAAACTTTATGAAAAATTAGGCTTTCAACATTTACAAGCCCCCAAAGGCCATACCGGTCACAGCCACGCCTGTGAAATCTGGATGGAAAAAACACTCTAGCCACCATGCAAAAATGACATCAATTGCACTCCATTGATGTCATTCAAACTTGAGGCTGAGTGGTATAGCGCATGCTTATGGATGAAGCGATTGATCCATCATTGCAAATTTTTTAAAAATTTTAGCACGGCGTTTTGGATAAATATTGGCTTTATTTAAATCACCCTCATAATGATCAAAAACGCGTTGATCCATGATTTTAAACCACAATGGTGGAATCATCGCGGGTAACAGCATACTGGCATAACCGCTTGGCAGCTCGGGGGCTTCATCAAAGTGGCGTAAAGCTTGAAATGGGCGCGTTGGGTAAGCATGGTGATCCGAATGACGCTGTAATTGATATAAAAATAAGTTAGTTACAATATTGTTGTTATTCCAGCTATGCTCAGGCATGGTCCGTACATATTTTCCATTTTCATCTTTTTGGCGCAGTAAGCCATAATGTTCAATATAATTAATGATTTCAAATAAACTGATGCCATATAAAGCTTGAGTCGCTAAATATGGAAGAATACCTCCACCAAACATTTTGATCATACTGGCATGAAATGTGGCACTCATGCCCCAGCCTTGTAACAATTCATTGTCCTTAGACCAGAAGGTTTTGCCTTTGCGTTTCAGACGATTACTTTCAATGTCGATTGCAGAGTGAAACGAGCCGATTACCGTTCTTGGCAAAAACTCATAAAAAGTTTCCCCCATTCGGGAAGAAGCCGGATCTTCTGGAGTCGCTGCACGTTTATGATGACCATAAGGATGCTCGACCCGAAAGTGATTATAGCCGGTGGGCACCAGTGCCAAATGCGATAAAATATGATCCAGTCGATGGGATTTATGACTTAACTCGTGGGCCGTATTGACGGCAATCCCATTAATTGCCCCCATGGAAATACCCAATAATATTTTATCAACGAAGGATGTTTGCTTACGTCCAACTAAATAACAGGCATAAATATTTGCAGCGTACTGTAGCGGAATGAAGGTTTTTACTAAACGTGAGTAATACGGGTCTTGTTCAAGTAGCTGCACATCCTCGGTACTGGGATTATTGTTATCCTGACCAATCAGCGCATCTATGGCTGGAATAATGACGTGTAATAATAATGGCCCACCTAAAGCAAAGGCCTTCTTCAGGGGGCGTGGTGCAAATTGGTACCCCGCTAGAATTCCCAAGCCAATTACTGGTAAGGCAGGGCTAATCGCCCACAAATAGCGTTTTTTATCTAAAGCTAAACCTTTTTTCTTTGCTAATGGCAATCCATTCTGTTCAGTCATTTTTACTGTTGCATTCATCTGCAATACTTTCCTTCTTATTTTGTTATCTATATATTTTCCTAATTCAAGCTGCTTCAACAGTTGTCAGCGTCCAAAATAACTGCGCCAAAGTCTTTGGCTTAAAATGATATAGAATGACCTAAAAGCACATATAAAGTATTTAGAAAATTTTTATATTTCACTTAATTAAACAGCAAGATAAGACATGGATGCACTGAGTAAAATTTTTGATGATATTCATCTCAACAAGTCGGAATATATCTATTTAAAGGCACAAGGTGACTGGTGTATTTGCTATCAGGACCAGAGTGCCATGGTTGCTTATGTCATGGTGAGCGGAAAAGCCATGATTGAATTAGATGGATCTACACAGGTTCAAGCCTATGCCGGAGATTTAATCCTGATTCCTTCTGGAGTCAGTCATACTGCATTTAACACACATCATCCCTTTGCGGATACTCTGAATATCACCCACCGCTTTGATGAAACAGGTGAAAAAAGTATTGAATTTGGTAGTGGTCAAGGTGAGCAAACGGTCATCTTGGCGATCCGCTGCCATATGGACAGTATGATGGCACGTCCGTTATTAAATGCCCTACCGCACTATATTCATTTACATCAGCTTAATGGTCAAAGCATTCCAGAATGGTTACAAATTGGTCTTCAGTTTTTAGCGGTGGAAACCTTTAAATTACAGCCAGGACGCGACAAAATCTTGGATCATTTAGTTAGTATTTTCTTTATTGAATGTGTCAGAGATTACATCTTGCAATCGCAGGATGGTCAAAACTGGTTAAGTGCTTTATCCCATCCCGAGCTTTCCAATGCCTTAGCTGCAATTCATGGACACCCGCAACAAGCGTGGACGGTAGAAACGCTTGCCGAACAGTGCTGTATGTCTCGTTCCAAATTTGCACAACTTTTTAGCCAAATGGTTGGAGAAACACCGCTTGCCTATTTACAACAACATCGGCTTCGGGTTGCCTCTCGCTACCTCAGGCACGGACAATACAACATTCAGCAAATTGCCCACTTGGTTGGCTACGCCTCAGAAACAGCATTCAGTCAAAGTTTTAAAAAACAATTTGAAGTAACCCCAAGTCAATATCGACAACAATTTATGTAGTAGTTGCAGCGTTATTGCCCGAATTCAGCAAGTTTAAAATGGCCTGTACTGGATCTTCACTATTGCCTGAGAGTAACTGTTTATGCATGGTAATATGCTGCATAACTTGAATTTGCGATACCTCAATGTTCATTAGTTTTTCAATTTCATGGGCTAAATTCTCAGGTGTCGCATCATTTTGAATGAGCTCTCGAATTACTTTTTTGCCCGCAATAATATTCGGCAATGAATAATAAGGAATCTTTATTAATAATTTCGCAATAAAATACGTCAAAGAATTGAGCTTATAAAATGTCACCATGGGACGATGTAACAACATGGCTTCCAAAGTGGCTGTTCCTGACGCCAAAGCAACAATATTCGCAGCATTCATGACCTGACGACCAATTTTCGATTCGGTGTCACTATTTTCCAATAAATGGACTTTAGCGCGGAAGGTATCTGAATAATGTTGCAGTAAATGTTCAATCTGCTGTTTACGTGCATCATTAATGGCTGGAATAAGAAACTCATAGTCTGGATATTTTTGACTCAGAATCTCTCCCGCTTGTAATACCAATGGCCCTAAACGCTCAACTTCACCACGGCGGCTCCCCGGCAATAAGGCAATATGCTTTTGATTAGTTGCCAAGCCAAGCTCCTGCTTTGCCTCAATCAAATCATTTTTTAATGGCAACTGACTCGCCAAAGGATGCCCTACAAACGCGGCAGTCACATCAAATTTTTTATAAAACGCTTTTTCAAATGGAAATAGGCACAGGACTAAATCAATACTGGCTCTAATCCCGTGAACCCGCCCTTGTCGCCATGCCCAAACCGAAGGACTGACGTACTGCACAGTTTTAATTGGTAATTGCTTTTGTTTTAAACTTTTGGAGAGCCGTAAATTAAAATCTGGAGCATCAATTCCAATAAAAACATCCACTGGATTTTTCGACCATTTTTCAACTAGCCCATCACGCACTGCAAATAACTTTTTAATATCTTTTAAGACTTCTACAATACCCATCACCGATAAAATATCCATGGGATAGTAACTCTGAAATCCTTCAGCGATCATTTGCGGACCACCAATTCCTTCAAACTCAGCATCAATACCTTGCTCACGAAAACTGCGGATTAATTTAGCTCCCAGCGTGTCGCCAGAAACCTCACCGACGACAATGCCTATTTTTAGTTTTTTGTTGTTCAAGACTTTATGCTCTGTTCAAAGTTAAACACATGAATATTCTAGCATAGCCATGGCATTTGAAAAATTTATGCGAACGGATAAAGCACAAATCTAAACCGCCAACTAAAATCTAATTTAGCTATGAATTTTCTGTATTTAATCTAGATTTGCAATAATCTTACAATTGATCATTATTAAAATTACAAATAATATTAATGATAATTATTTGCATTACCATTAATCATGTCTAAACCAACTGCGCTGTTTAAGTATTCTCTACTGGCTCTCACCATTACCCAGATCAACTTAAGCTATGCTGAAGATGATGTTGCGACCCTCTCCACTATTCAGCTACAAGCAGAAAGCAATAGCGATCAGAGTTCTGAAAAAACCAAAGCCTATATCATTAAATCAAGTCGTAGTGCCACCAAGCTAAATATAGATACGCAGGAAACACCGCAAACGGTCAATGTGGTAACGCGTCAGCAAATGGATGACTTTAACCTCACCTCAACACGAGATATTTTAAACAATACCCCAGGGGTGACCGTCACAGGTTTGGAAACCAACCGCACCACCTATACGGCGCGTGGTTTTGATATTTCAAATATTCTCGTAGATGGGATTGGGATTCCTCAGGTCGATAGCTATAACTACAATAATAGTGATGCAGACAGCTATTTTTATGATCGTATTGAAGTGGTCAAAGGTGCCGATGCCCTGACTAATGCCCTAGGAGATCCAGGTGCAACCATCAACTATATTCGCAAACGCCCAACTAAAGAGTTTCAAGCCAATGTAGGAATCAGCTATGGATCTTGGGATACGCAGCGTTATGAAGCAGATATTTCAGGTTCACTAACTCAAGATGGGCGCTTACGTGGACGTTTAGTTGGCTATGAAAAAACTGGAGATTCATACCTCGATCGTTATTCAGAAGAAAAAAATGGCTTTCAAGGGATTCTTGAAGCAGACCTAACGGATAGCACCGTTGCTTCCGTGGGCTATTCCAAAACTCATCAATATGCCAACGGTTCTCAATGGGGCGCATTACCTCTAGTCAATACAGCGGGAGAGCCGTTAAATTATTCGCGTAGCTATAACTATGCACCGTCCTGGACCTATTATGACTGGGACATAGACAACTATTTTGCCAATATCGAACAACAACTGGCTGGTGACTGGAAATTAAGACTCGGCTACAATCTAAAAGAGTCAGAAGTGCGTGACAAAATGCTGTATTTAAGCGGTTCACCATCTGCAACAGACAATACTTCTGGCATTTATCTCTATCCAGAAATTTATAATCAGAAATTTAAAGAAACCACCGCCAATGCGGATATTCAAGGGACCTTCCCGCTTTTTGGGCAACGTCATGAAGCCAATATCGGTTATAACTGGTCAAAATATACAGCTCAAAGTGTCTATTCGTATGGCAGTAGTTTAGGAACTTATACGACTGATCAAGCCAGCTGGTCACCTGCAGAACCCACGTGGGGCGAGTTCTACACAGCAACACCTGAAGAACGTGTAATGAAGTCGGTTTACACTGCTACACGTTTGCATCTTAATGATGATTTGAAACTCATTCTGGGTGCGAACTATACTGAAATTGACACACTGGAATACAAGGAAGATAAAGTTTCACCTTATGCGGGATTGACCTATAACTTCACACCTGAATATACGGGTTATATGAGCTATACCTCTATCTTCCGACCGCAAACGGTAATTGACCTTGCGACCAAACAAACCGCGGTTCCTGTTGAAGGTGAAAGTTATGAGCTGGGTGTCAAAAGTTCATGGCTCAATGGTGCTCTCACAGGTAATTTTGCTATATTTAGAACTGACGAAGATAATTTCGCCTTAAATCCCCTATGGGATGCGACCTATAACAAATATACGTCTGATATTGGCACAGTACGCTCGCAAGGCGTAGAAATTGGTCTATCTGGAAAAATGACGGATAATCTCGACCTTGTCTTCGGTTTCTCCACATTTAGTCTAAAAAACATGGAATCTGGTGAAAAAGCCCGTGTCAATATTCCAACCCAAACCATCAACGCTTTAGCATCTTACACCGTACCGCAATTGCCTAAACTCAAACTTGGTGCCAGCGTAAAATGGCAAGATGACATTCAAGACACCTCTTATGCAGCGATTACTCAAGATGCTTATGCTTTATTCAATCTAATGGCGAGCTATGAAGTGAATCCAAATGTCTTAGTGCAAGTAAATGGCAACAACCTGACCAATGAAAAATATCTGACTGGGCTTTCTGGTGGACAAGGATATTATGGTGCTTCTACTAACTATACCGTTGCTTTAAAATTTAAATATTAATCTTAACGGCCAAGCCTGAACATTCAGGCTTGGCTTTTCTGTATTTTCAGAGTGAGCCCTCTATGCGTAAAGCACCATCTCTTTCCTATACTTATCGCCTGCAAGTGCTGTATCGCGTTGTTGTGGCTTTTGTCATAGGTTTTATGTGCGCTGGGCTACTCAGTCTAGATTTAACTTATTTGATGCATCATCACCTGCCTAAAGCAGAAGCCATTTATTTGTCTGCATTTATCAGCATTATTTTTTATGCTGCATTTGTCATAACCAGTTTCTGTGTTCAATCATTGCTTCGGCTTACGGTTATAAGTTGTGGAGTATTGGGCTGTGTATTTTTTCTATTTCTAGGAATACGTTAACTCATGCATAAAAGTATTCGACAATCCATGGCATGGTTACACTCATGGACAGGGTTACTACTGGGCTGGGTGATCTTTGCGATCTTTCTTATGGGGACTGCATCTTACTACCGCCATGAAATTAACTTATGGATGCAGCCAGAACTGGCAAAATACGAAATCCAACAACAAGTTGCCATTCAGACTGCCAGTCAATATTTGCACAGCCATGCCCCCGATGCCAAATCCTGGTTTATAGCGGTCGCCACAGCAGAATCACCAGTGAATAGCATTTATTGGCAAAAAGCAGATGGTGGCTATGAACGTAAAATACTTGATGCAAATTCTGGGCAAGAGTTGACTCTTTCAGCGACTGAAGGTGGCGATTTTTTCTATCGATTTCATTATCAACTGTTTGGCTTGCCCATTCAAATTGGCCGCTTAGTGGTTTGCTTCGCTGCATTCATCATGCTAATCGCATTAATTTCAGGCATCATCACGCATAAAAAAATCTTCACCGATTTTTTTACACTGCGTACCTTTAAATCACAACGCTCCTGGCTAGACTTCCATAACGTCAGCTCCGTGATTGCTTTACCTTTTTTCTTAATGATCACCTTCACGGGTTTAGCCATTTTTTTCTATTTATATTTGCCTTGGGGAATGAAAGCACTTTACCCCGATAACCCTTACCAGTACTTCACAGAAATTCGTAGCCAAGCCATTCAACAAGATGCACCTGCTTTAGCGCAACCCAATTTGAATATGACAAGCTTATTACATACCGTTGAGCAACAATGGGGACAACAAGAACTTCGTTCCATTGCCGTGCAATATCCTAATACCAATCAAGCTGTGTATACCTTCACTCAATTACAAGATCACAGCATCACTGGCAACCAAGCGCAAATCACTTTACGCGGTGCAGATGCACAAATTATCCACAACACACGTAATGACAGTGCAATTGCAACTTTAAATTTTGGTGTCTATGGCTTACATATGGCCACTTTTGCCCAACCCGCACTTAGACTGGCCTTCTTTTTCTCTGGCTTATTGGGCTGTTGCATGATTGCTTCAGGTTTACTCCTCTGGAGTCTTAAACGACAGCTTCAAAACAAATCAGCACAATTTCATTTTGGGCACTATCTGGTCGATCGACTCAATCTGGCAACTTTTGTCGGTTTACCCATCGCCATGCTGGGTTATTTGCTCTGCAACCGCCTAGTCTATCTAACCGCCAATTTACCCAATTACGAGATCTATACCTTTTTTATGCTTTGGTGTTTAAGCCTCATCGCTGCACTTTGCACGCCTAAACTATGGTTATGGCGCTCACAACTGATTTGTTTCATCCTACTTGCCTTAGGTCTGGTCATTTTCAATGCCATTTACCTCTTGCAGCATCAATATATTGATAGCTTCAGCAGCTATTGGCCGTTTTTAAGAATCGACGTGTTCATCCTGCTTCTCGCTATTTTAGCGATCTTTATTTACAAGAATATTCATCCTATTCAAATGGAGGCCACACAAAAAATAGCGAAGAAAATCGCAGCGACTCAAGAGGTTAATGCTTCATGATGATTCTTTTGGGCATGCTTTGCATTCTGACTGGCATGTGGTGCTTATATTTAATAAGTGCTAAACAGATTGGAAAAAGTCGGCAATCCGCGTGGCATTTTTTTACACGGTTTCCCCAATGTACCCGTAGTCTTGCCTATATTCTTTTTTTTATAGCCGCGGGCATTTTTATTGAAACTTTTGGCATTTCAATTGGTTTCGTCAGCTGGTGGTTGTTTGCCAGCCCTGTCATTTTGCTTTTAATATTATTAATCAATGATTTAAAAAACAAAAACAAAGCCAAAATGCGGAATCATTGATTTATCTTGTTTATGCGCCACAGAAAGCTTTAGCGTTTTTTTGCATAAGTAAATCATTTATCAAGACAAACACTTATCTTAAAAAGTCATAACATATGCGTGGTTTATCATATTTGGCTTCTATTCATGTTTGGTTCTGTTGAATATATTCTTGCAGGTGTTTTGGTTGGGTTATGTGTAGGGATTACGGGTGTCGGTGGTGGTTCTCTTATGACCCCGATTCTGATTAGCCTTTTTAAAATCGAGCCTCACATTGCCATCGGAACCGACCTTCTCTATGCATCGATCTCCAAGTTTTGCGGCTCAATGGTGCATGCGAAAAAAATGAATATTGTCTGGCCAATCGTGATTTGGCTCGCAGTCGGCAGTATTCCTGCCTCTTTTGCCACCCATTGGGTCCTTGAAAATTATTTAAGCCAATCCTCACAGTATAAAGCTGTGCTCACCATGGTCTTAGGCTTCATGCTGACCCTTACGGGTGTATCAATTATTTTCCGCGGTCATATTGAACGGTTTTTCAATAAATTCCGTAAAGATGAACGCTTAGACATGACTGAAGACTTGGAAAGAGTAAATTTCCAAGCCAAAGATAAACGTGCATATATCATTATCATGGGTATTGTGCTCGGAATTTTTGTCACATTATCTTCAGTCGGTGCGGGTGCCTTTGGCATTATGGCACTGGTGATTATGTTCCCGAATTTACCCATGATTCGGATTATTGGGTCTGACGTAGTACATGCCGTATTACTGACACTCGTCGCAGGTCTTGGGCATATGAGTTCTGGTAATGTCGATTTTAACCTGTTGGGCTGGTTATTGGTGGGTTCTATTCCTGCCATTGTGATCGGCACGCTGATTAGCTCGCGTTTACCTGAAAAAATTATCCGTAAGATTCTCGGAATCACGCTTTTTGCTTTGGGTGTAAATTTTATGATTAACCCAGTGAAAGCCAAACCTGTACAAAAACCAAGCACCGCGATGGTTTATACTGTTGAAAAATCACACAGTGTTTAAACTATCTATGCGATTAATCTGTTTATTTCACGGTTTTATTGGTCTTTTGTATAGTAAAAGACTGATTAAATCGTGTTATATTCAGGCAACTAAAAAAACTCTTGTATGATCGATCTAGTGACAGCAATGAATACACAACAGCCAACCCCTATTACTCAATCAGACATTGACGACGTAAATGTGAAAAGCATTCAGCCTTTAGTAACGCCAGCAGAGCTAAAAAAAGAGTTGCCGTTAACTGAAAATGCATATCAAACTGTGCTTAAAGGTCGTGAAACCATTCGTAATATTTTAGATGGGAAAGATAAGCGTCTTTTTGTCGTAATTGGTCCATGTTCTATTCATGATACCGTTGCTGCACATGATTATGCTGACCGCTTAAGAGTACTCAGCGAAAAAGTGAAAGACACACTTTATATCGTCATGCGAGTGTATTTTGAAAAACCACGTACCACTGTGGGCTGGAAAGGTTTAATTAACGATCCAGACATGAATGACTCATTCAATATTGAAAAAGGTCTTCGCATTGGTCGTCAGTTGCTGTTGGAATTAAATGAAAAAGGTTTACCTTGTGCAACAGAAGCACTCGATCCTAACTCACCACAGTATTACCAAGATTTGATTTCATGGTCTGCCATTGGTGCACGTACCACAGAAAGCCAAACTCACCGTGAAATGTCTTCAGGTCTTTCTTCTCCTGTTGGCTTTAAAAATGGAACTGATGGTGGCTTAACTGTTGCTACCAATGCGATGCAATCAGTTAAACATGGCCATAGCTTCTTAGGTCTTAACGAACTGGGTCAGGTTTCGGTGATTCGTACCAGCGGTAACCCTTATGCGCACGTCGTATTACGTGGTGGTAATGGCAAACCAAACTATGATGCAGGTTCTGTTGCCGAGGCTGAAAATGCTTTAGCAAAAGCCAAAGTCAGCACCAAAATTATGATTGATACCAGTCATGCCAACTCAAATAAAGACCCCTTCCTACAACCATTGGTGCTTAAAAACATTGCAGAGCAAATTGTAGATGGCAACAAATCGATTGTCGGGATTATGGTTGAAAGCCACTTAAAAGGTGGTCGCCAAGATATTCCAGACAACTTATGTGATTTAGAATACGGTAAATCCGTTACCGATGGTTGTATTGACTGGGATACCACTGAAAAAGTACTGCTAGAAATGCATAATACTTTAAAAGATGTATTACCTAATCGTTAAGCCTTCAACGCCATCCTTTAGGATGGCGTTTTGTTTTACTGCCAAGCAAAGTCAGCGTTATGAATCAACTCGAAAATGCCTTAAGCCAAATCGACCATTTCCAATTTGTACATGAACATTTATTTAGCTCGGGACAACCCACGGTTGAACAGTTACAACTAATCAAAGAATATGGTATTACCACCGTAATTAATCTGGCTTTAAATGATGCAGACAATCACCTGCCACAGGAAGATCGTGTTTGCTTGGAATTAGGCTTGAATTACATCCACATTCCAATTCTTTGGGATACCCCGTCGGATGAACAATGCTTATTGGTTTTAGACATGCTCAATCACTTGGTGCAAGAACAAATGGTTTGGGTACACTGCACTAAAAACTTGCGAGTCAGCAGCTTAATGTATCTGTATCGACAGTATTATATGGATATGGATATCGCGACAGCCCAAGAGCTGTTACACAAGGTCTGGGAACCCAATGAAACCTGGACTGGACTTATGCATGCTGTAGCCTTACAACTGCAAGGTCGTAAAGCTACTAAAGAGTTACAACAGTCACTCATGAGTGCAGGTCATTTTGCTTGATGACTAATTAAAACCGTAGCTGTTGCCAAGATTCCTTCCTGACGCCCAGTAAATCCAAGCTTTTCCGTGGTTGTTGCTTTAATACTAATTTGAGTAACATCCACGTCTAACACGTCCGCAATACTCTGACGCATTTGCAAATTAAATTTTGCCAGCTTAGGACGTTCACACGCCACTGTCATATCGGCATTATTCAAGACATAACCACGATCTAAAATCAATTGATACACATGCTTTAATAACACACGACTATCAGCACCCTTAAACTCTGGATCAGTGTCTGGAAAATGCTGACCGATATCCCCCAATGCCAGCGCACCCAATAAAGCATCACATAAGGCGTGTAATACAACATCCCCATCTGAGTGGGCTTTTAAACCCTGCATATGGGGAATTTTAACGCCCGCCAAAGTGACAAATTCACCTTCTTCAAATGCATGGACATCCATTCCCTGACCAATTCGAATTTGTGCGACCATAAGTACTCCCTGAGAAATAAATGTTTGAAATCTTGTATTCTATGTTTCGACTTCGCTATAGTTACACCAGCACAGTGTTGTGAAAGTATAAGCGATCATGTTGTTGAATACAGACATTAAATTCTTTAGAACTATAGCATCTTTCATTGGTATCGGTTGTATTTACAGTAGTCTTAGCTATGCGCAAGAAATTAACTGTAGCCAGCCTGATAGCTCCGCTATAAAAACGCTTTGCTCCAGCAATTTTGAACAACAGCGCCAAAAGCTTCAAAACCAGTATGTCACTGCTTTTCTAATTAGTGATGCCCCTTTACGACTCTTAGAAGATACTCATCAACTCTGGTTTAAACGCATCCAGCAATGTAAAACCTCATCTTGCTTTAATCAGCAATTTGAACTGCGCACGGACGACTTAAACTTTTATACATCACTGAATCAGAGTTTGACCCAACATTATTTAAAGTTTGAAAATGGCAAGATTGCAAAGAATCCCGTACATCTTCAAATTCATCAGCTCAGTAAGGACAATATTAAAATTGAGGGTTTAGCTTATCGTAATCCCAATAATAAAAAAGAAACTCAGACCATTTCCTTTCTGGCCTATACCACTACCGATAAGAAGCAAAATATTGTAGATAATGAGCATGACTGTAACTATCAGTTTGATTACTCAAGGGCTATTTTAACCATTAAAACTCAGCAAAAAGGCTGCGAACGCTTTACAGGCGTGTATCGACTGTATGATTAAAACTTAACAAAGCCAACCCTGTTCAAGTTTTTCGATCACTTTTAATTATTCGCTGCGATGTTCACGACTGAATAATTGCCATAAAAAAGCACAGAATCAATCTGTGCTTTTTTACGAAAGTTGTATTAGGCTGGATATGCCGATGCAATTTCCTGACTAATCATCACCGCAGTCGCTGCGGACAGCGTCCACCCCAAATGACCATGCCCCGTGTTATAAAACACGCGATCACGTCGCCCACGACGTACAATCGGCATCATATTTGGCATCATCGGGCGTAAGCCTGCCCATGGCACCACACTTTCAGTAGAGATATCAAAGTTCTTATTCGCCCAATCGACCAAAGGTTGAATACGATCTGCACGAATATCACGGTTATAACCATTGAATTCCGCTGTACCCGCAATTCTTAAACGGCTCTCACCTAATCGTGAAGTCACAATCTTGGCACTTTCATCCAGCAAACTGACCCACGGTGCATGTTGTACACTTTGCTGATCCTCTAAATTAATAGTAATCGAATATCCTTTCACTGGATAAACATTGACTTTATCACCAAGCAAATGTGCTAGCTGATAACTTCCTACGCCCCCACAAACCACAATAGCATCTGCTTCTAAATATTCTGTTTCCGACTCCGTTGACTTCATATTTTCGTCACTGGCTTTACAAACCACCGTGATGCCTTGGTCATGATGTCGAACATCGGTTACGTCCAAGCCAAAACGATATTTCACTCCATATTTCTGTGTCGCTTTGGCAAGACCTGCAGTGAACTTATGAATATCCCCAGTTGCATCCCCCGGGCAATAAAACCCTCCATAATAATCCCCTGTCAGGCTTGGCTCTATATGCTTAATTTCTTCTGGTGTTACCGCATGACGTTCTAGACCACCAGTGCGTAGCAATTCATTCACACGGGTTGCGACTTCATAATCTGCTTTATTGTGATAAAAATGCAGAATTCCGCGCTTTTCCAAATCGAATTGAATATCTTCTTGATCCGCGATATCAAATAAACGCTTACGTGCCATCAATGCCAATCTAACCGTTTCTCGGGTATTCTCTTCATAATATTTAATATTGCCCAGAAATTCGACCAACCATGCATACTTATGTACATCAAAGGAAGGGTTTAGTAACAACGGGGCATCTTTGCGCGTCATCCATTTAATGCCTTTTAGCACGGTCGACTTTTGATTCCAAACTTCAGCATTGCATGCAGAAAGCTGACCACCATTGGCAAAAGAGGTTTCCATAGCAGGATAGAGATGTTTATCGATCACGGTAACATCGTAACCTAATTGAGATAATTCATAAGCTGAAGTTACCCCAGTAATTCCAGAGCCAATAACAATAATATGTGGCATAAAGCACTCCTTCGAAATGCATGCATTCCTTGTTTATGCCCCATCTGTCATTGGTACCTGAGAGCTTCGGTCATATCAGATACAACCATCCCCTTCGGTGAGTGCCTTTCTTGTGTTTATGCACTTCTCTCCAGATTTTGAAATTATTACAGTCCTTCTGCCTGAGAGTTTCCGGGGTCGTTGCTCCTTCGGCGAGCACTATGACAGTGCTTCTCTCCTGCAATAATTGCTTCTTATAATATGAGCAATATATATACCATTAGCGAGCAACAAATAAACATTTTTAGTAATTAATTATGCATTATTTTTCAATTTTATTTTTTATTGTTTTAAATCAGCATATTATAAATTAATACTATTTTTAAAAAACCACTCTAAAATACAAAAAAGCCCCCTAAGGGGGCTAGCATCATGCACAACTTAGCGGTGTGTATGAATCGACATGACAATTCCCATGCCCGCAAGTAGTGCAATAACTGCAGTACCACCATAACTCATTAATGGTAATGGGTCACCAGTTACTGGTAAAATTCCGCTAATCATGCCTGAATTTAAAAACACAAAGAAAAAGAAGGTCAAACCAATTGAACTCGCCAGTAAGCGACCATAGTTATGGAATGAATTCAGACCAATCATCATGCAACGAAAAATAATAGCTGCATACAGGACAAATAAAAACATCACCCCGATAAAGCCAAACTCTTCCGAGTAAGTCGATAAAATAAAATCGGTATGATGTTCTGGCAAATACCCCAAATGTGACTGCGTTCCCTCCAAATACCCCTTACCCATTAGACCGCCAGATCCAATCGCAATTTTAGACTGAATAATATTCCAGCCAGCCCCTAAAGCATCAGATTCAGGATCAAATAAAGTTAAGACACGTTTCTTTTGATAGGTTTGCAACACATACATCCAGAGTACAGGGGTAACGACTGCCAGTGCTGCGAATGCACCCAAGATCAGTCGCCAAGACATACCACTCAGGAACAAAACAAAAATACCAGGAATAATCAATCCGATGGATAAGTCGGGTTGTAAAGCCACCAATACAAACGGCACAAACATGATAATCAGTGCACCGATAATATGAATCAGCTTAGGAGGAAATGGCTTACGCGCAAAATACCATGCCATCATCAGTGGCATCGCAAACTTCATAAACTCACTGGGCTGAACACTGCCAATACCCGGTACAGTCAACCAACGCTTGGCCCCTAGTCTCGTATCCCCCACCACCAAGACCAAAATCAATAGTACGACAGAGATGAGATAAAAATATGGACTCGTGGCCTGATAAACCTTTGGCGGAATCTGAGCACAGATAAACAGTAATATAAAACCTACACCAAAACTGGTGGCCTGACGAAGCACCATTCCCATATCTTCAGCAGTGGCGCTATATACCGCCATTAAGCCAATAATGGAATTAATCACCAAGAAACCTAATAACCAAGGATCTAAATGCAAGCGGTGCCATTTGGAGGAATCGTCTTTAATACTTCGCCCATCACGTAAGGACTGACGTAAAAAACGATACTGTTGTGAAGGTATCATCAGAAAGACAAAACAGCTAAAAGCGCCAAGTATAAATTTAAAGTACTAGAGAGTGAATGCTTAATTTCACGTTCTGGAAAATTATTTCGTAACTCCGAAATTTGCTGTCAATAAGGCGGCAAAAGTTCAGCTTTGTGACGCAATAATTAAGCGAGCTAACTGCAAATCATCTGGATAAGTAATCTTGATATTGTCTGAGCGGCCATGCACCACATTCACCGAATACCCCATGTATTCCAAGGCACTGGCTTCATCAGTAATAACTTGACCATCTTGGAGTGCATGTTGAATTGCTTGCTTTAATACACCTAATCGAGCCATTTGCGGTGTTTGTGCTTGCCACAAAGCTTCGCGGCTGACTGTTTTGCTGATGACGGTTTCGGTGTGTACCAGCTTTAAGGTATCACGTACTGGTATTGCCAAAATTGCTGCCTGATCGGTGTGCATGGCAGAATCAATCAAAGCCTGCAAAGATGCTGTAGTCACACAAGGACGCGCAGCATCATGTACCAACACCCAATCATCTGCAGCGGCAATTTCAGATAAATAATTGAGCGCATTTAAAACCGAATCAACACGCTCTGCACCACCCGCACAAAAATGTGCTCGCTCAGAAGACGCCAAAGATAATGTATTGATGACAGCATCATCTTCGGACACAGCCAAAACATAACCCGCTAAAGCAAGAGTATTGACACGCTCTACGGTATGTTCCAATACTGTTTTCTGATCAATCAGTTGATATTGTTTAAGCTCTGTCTGAGAAAAGCGACGTCCAGAGCCCGCAGCAGGAATCACTACCCACAGTTTATTGTGCATTTGCTGGTTCTGGTGGGATGGCGTTGTCATCTTCATTGGTGCGTGTATCTATCTTGGCGTTTGGATCAATATAAATCGGTTTGTATTGGGTACTGATCGTACTCATTTGCACAAAAGTTTCACGCGGCTTAATTAAACCTAAATCTAAACGTGCATGTTCTTCTATGGCTTCAACACCATTTTTTAAATCATAAACTTCAGCAGCTAAAACGCGATTGCGCTCTTTAAGCTCATCATTAATTTCTGTTTGTTGTTGGATTTTTTGGGTCAGTTGCTGGTGATCATGATAGCCACCTTCACCAAACCAGAATAAATACTGAAACCCTGCGATCAGTACGATCGCAAGGCCCAATAGTAATTTACTCGCAACGGAGTCAAATACATTTAACATAGATAGCATTCAATCGCTTAGTTCAAACCTTTGAACTCAGCTTTACCGCGATAGATTGCATTAGTCAACTCTTCAATACGAAGCAATTGGTTATATTTTGCAACACGGTCAGAACGGCAAAGTGAACCAGTCTTGATTTGACCCGCTGCTGTACCTACAGCAAGATCCGCAATGGTTGAATCTTCTGTTTCACCAGAACGATGAGAAATAACAGTTGAGTAACCATTTGCTTTTGCAAGATAGATCGCATCAAGTGTTTCAGTCAAAGTACCAATTTGGTTGTACTTGATCAGGATAGAGTTGCCTACTTTTTGATCAATACCACGTTGTAAAATCTTAGGATTCGTTACGAATAAATCGTCACCCACCAATTGGATTTTGTCACCAAGGATTGACGTTAAGTAAGACCAACCTTCCCAGTCAGACTCATCCAAACCATCTTCAATAGAGATAATTGGATATTGGTTTACAAGACCTGCTAAATAGTCAGAGAACTGATTGCTTGTGAATGCTTTATTGCCTTCACCTGCAAGGATATATTGACCATTTTTGTAAAATTCTGAAGATGCACAGTCAAGCGCAAGCATAATATCAGAACCAGCTTTGTAACCAGTTTGACCAATTGCTTCAAGAATAACCGTGATTGCTTCTTCATTAGAACGTAAGTTCGGCGCAAAACCACCTTCATCACCTACAGCAGTGTTTAAACCTTTTTTGTTTAAAACTGATTTTAGAGAATGGAAGATTTCAGCACCCGCACGTAATGCTTCAGAGAATGAAGTGAAGCCAACTGGCTCAATCATGAACTCTTGGATATCAACGTTGTTGTCTGCATGTGAACCACCATTGATGATGTTCATCATAGGTACAGGCATGCTCAAAGTTGTTTGACCACGTAAGTCTGCGATGTATTGGAAAAGAGGAATTTTCTTTTCAGTAGCAGCAGCACGTGCAGCAGCCAAAGAAACAGCTAGAGTTGCGTTAGCACCTAGTTTTTCTTTGTTCTCAGTACCATCAAGCGCGATCATCGTGTTATCGATGTCTTTTTGTTCAAATACTGATTTACCAACTAAAGCGTCACGGATTAAAGTGTTTACGTTGTTAACCGCATTTTTAACACCTTTACCTAAATAACGTGCTTTGTCGCCGTCACGAAGTTCTAAAGCTTCACGAGAACCAGTTGAAGCACCAGATGGTGCACATGCACGGCCTACAACGCCAGATTCTAGGATAACGTCTGCTTCGATGGTTGGGTTACCACGAGAGTCCAAAATTTCACGTGCACGAATGTCAACGATTTGGCTCATGAATAATTCCTCAGTTGATTAATAACGAGATGCTTTAGAAGGCATCAATGAGTCTATAATTTAGTGTGTATCTAGCTTGTCGAAACCTTTAACCAAGGTATCTAATTCTTTAAGCTGCGCCAAGAAAGGCTCAAGCTGCGACATACGCAATGCGCATGGACCATCACACTTGGCTTTTTCAGGATCTGGATGAGCTTCTAAGAACAAACCTGCAAGACCTGTTGCCATACCAGCACGCGCAAGTGTCGTAATTTGCGCACGGCGACCACCTGCAGAATCAGCACGGCCACCTGGTGTTTGTAAAGCGTGGGTCACATCAAAGAACACTGGGACATTCATTTCTTTCATGATGTCAAAGCCCAACATGTCTACAACAAGATTGTTATAGCCAAATGCAGAACCACGTTCACAAAGAATCAGCTTGTCATTTCCTGCTTCTAAACACTTATGCAAAATGTGACGCATTTCGTGAGGTGCAAGGAACTGTGCTTTTTTGATATTGATGATGGCATCGGTTTTTGCCATCGCTTCAACCAAATCCGTTTGACGGCTTAAAAAAGCAGGCAACTGGATAATGTCAGCAACTTCAGCCACTGGTGCAGCCTGATAAGGTTCATGGACATCGGTAATGATTGGCACATTAAAATGCTTTTTAATGTCCCCTAACCATTCAATGCCCTTTTCCAAACCAGGACCACGGAATGAGTTTAAGCTCGAACGATTTGCTTTATCAAAACTTGCCTTAAATACATAAGGAATATCTAAGCGTTTGCAAATATCAATATAGGTTTCTGCAATCTCAAAAGCTAAATCTTTCGATTCTAATACGTTCATGCCGCCGAATAGTACAAATGGCAAGTGGTTTGCCATTTGTATATCGCCTAAACGTACAATTTCTTGTGGTTTTAATTGTGACATTTAAACTTTCCTAGTTTAGTCCTAGACATACCTTATTAAGCTTTTTGATGTTTTGCTTTCGCTGCACCAATAAAACCTGCAAATAATGGATGCCCATCACGTGGTGAACTTGTAAATTCCGGATGGAATTGTACAGCAATAAACCAAGGATGTTGAGGAATTTCAACAGTTTCAACTAAATGTTGAACTGGAGAATAACCTGAAACTTTCATACCCGCAGCTTCAATCGCTGGAATGAAACGGTTGTTCATTTCATAACGGTGACGGTGACGTTCTACAATTTCCGCTTTGCCGTAAACTTCACGTGTTTTAGTGCCTTCAACCAGTTCAGACTTCTGCGCACCTAAACGCATTGTTCCACCAAGGTCAGACTCTAGGCTACGCTGTTGTACTTCACCACGCTCATCTAACCATTCGGTAATCAAACCAATGAGTGGTGACTTCGTTGAACGGTTAAATTCTGTAGAAGTTGCATCTGCAATACCTGCTACATTACGAGCAAATTCAATCACTGCAAGCTGCATACCTAAACAGATACCAAGGAACGGCACATTGTTTTCACGTGCATACTGAATGGCTTTCATTTTGCCTTCTGTACCACGTTCACCAAAACCACCCGGTACAAGAATCGCATCAGCATCTTTCAATACAGTTGCAACATCTTGGCTTTCAAGGTCTTCAGCATTCACATAATCGATTTGCACTTTAACGCGGTTTTGAATACCAGCATGCAATAATGCTTCATTCACAGATTTATAGGCATCTGGAAGTTCTACATATTTACCGACCATTGCAACACGTACGGTATATTCAGGATTTAACAATGCTTCTACCACATTGTCCCAATCTGAAAGATCCGCTTCTGGCAAGTCATTAAAGCCAAAACGTTCACAGATTAAATCATCAACGTCTTGCTCATAGAATGTGCGTGGAATTTGGTAAATGGTTTTCGCATCTTTACACACCACCACCGCACGTGCTTCAACGTTGGTAAATAGTGCAATTTTGCGCGTCGTATCTGCATCTACATCGTATTCAGTACGGCAGATCAGGATGTCTGGCTGAATACCAATAGAAAGCAACTCTTTAACAGAGTGCTGTGTTGGCTTGGTTTTTAACTCAGCAGCAGATTTAATATAAGGTAACAACGTTAAATGCATCAGCATGGTACGTTTGTGACCTAATTCCACCATCAGTTGACGTACGGATTCCATGAATGGGAGAGATTCGATGTCACCGACTGTTCCACCAATTTCTACGATGGCAACGTCATATCCTTCACCTGCGCGAAGAACACGTTCTTTAATATTATCTGTAATGTGTGGAATTACTTGAACAGTACCACCTAAGTAATCACCGCGACGTTCTTTATTCAGTACGTCTTGATAAACACGACCAGAAGTAAAGTTGTTGAGCTTGGTCATTTTCGCACGACGTAAGAAACGTTCGTAATAACCCAAATCCAAGTCAGTCTCAGCACCATCTTCTGTGACAAAAACTTCACCGTGCTGGAATGGACTCATCGTCCCTGGATCGACATTAATGTATGGATCCATTTTGACCATGGTCACTTTTAAACCACGGGCTTCTAAAAGTGCAGCAACTGAAGCAGCTGAAATACCTTTACCTAGTGATGAAACTACACCACCAGTAACGAAAATAAAATGGGTCATTAAGTTTCTCGTACAATGGAGCCTAAATCGGCCTACAATGTTGTGCGATTTTACTTTACTCTGTACCAAGAAAGCAAAGTCAATTAGCAGCAATTCATAGATCAATAAACAATTGGCTATTCTATCAGCATTTCCGATAAAAATTTAGTAGGGAATCTCAGGATTTTTCATCTGTTATTTTACTGTTATACTACGCGCACTCTATTTATGCTTTATTTTGTGCAATTATGAATAAGAAACTTTTAATTTGTGGCGCCCTTGCAATGGGCTTGTTCCTGACCGCGTGTGTGAAAAAAGAAGAACCTAAAGATGACGAGCAGCAAGTTGAAACCAATCAAGCTGCATCTGAACCAGCACAGTTCCAACCTTTAGAAGCATCTCAAGCTGAAGAAGAAGTTGTCATTCCTGCCCAAGTTGAAGTAGAGCGCCAACAAACTGCGAATACCACCACTGAAATTCGTCGTGAAGAAACGCCTAAACCTGCGACTCAAGTGACTGAAGCACCTAAAGTAGAAGAGAAACCTGCTCCTTCTGCACAGCAACCGACAAAGCCAAATAGTACAGCTCAATCTGAAGATGATGCTGTCGCTGCTGCAATTGCTGCTGCAACCCCAGCATTAGACAATAAATAACTCTGAATGCTTTAAAAAAACCAGTTCAATTGAACTGGTTTTTTATTGTCTGTAAGAAATACTTAAACTTTAGGCTAGGCATGCAATTTAAGATAATCAGCCATCAGTCGTGCTGCCCAAGAACGGGTTTGTGTGAAACCTTCATAAAAACCGCAATGACTGCCCTTTTTAGTGGTCACTACAATGATATTTTCCATACGTTGTATCAGCGACTTATACGGTTCAAAATTCTTGATATGACAGACAGGATCATCCTCTGAATTTAAGACCATTAAAGGAATTCGAATATTTTGAAATACGTGTATCGGATTAATGGCTTGAGTATAACTCGCATAATCCTGAAAACCGGCCAATTCAAAATAACTTTTTTCAAATTCAGCCAGCGTTTTAACCGCCAAAACCTTCGGAAGCGATGCTACAGGCTGCCATGTGGACAAATAAGGATGAATAAAAGTATTAAACAGCTTTTTGGTCATGACCTTGCTATAAAATGGATGAATATTGTCAAATCCTAGTTCGGTGTTATAGCCAGGGCATAAGGCAAAAGCCGCTTTAAACGGCGTATCCGCCCCTTGTTCTCCTAAATAGCGCACCAATAACCCTGTTCCAGCCGATGAACCCACAGCATACAGTGCAGACTGTGGAAACTGCTGTTGAATATAGGTCACTTGTTCACGTAAATCCGAAGTTGAACCAAACAAGCTCATTTTAGGTACGGGTAAAGGTAAATCGGCATGACCACGCCGCAAACACAAGGCAATACGCCATCCAGTATATTGATGTAAATCACGGACCAACTCACGCATGCTGCTTAAATTACCGGTAATGGTATGTAAGAGCACAATGGTTGGCGTTTCTGCAGGTAATGCAAGTCCATACCAAGCGACTGCGGTAATACCGCCATCTTGCATGCTGAGCTGATCGATTCGATCATACTTTAGCTGAATGCTGCGTTTTTTAATGACATCGAAATACAACAAATGTGCATGTGTATTTGACAACCACGGTGTAGGACGATATTTCTGCTGGAGTTGCGGTAACTTTTCTAAAATACTTTTACTTGCCCCTTGCGGGTCATAATACATTTTAGGTTGTTCAGCACCCACCATTGCATCTAACCATGCTGAACCGATACTTTTAATTTTTTTTAAACTCGATATGCTCATATTCATCTATAACCTCTGACTATGAGTGAAAAGATTGCCGGACCAATGCAGCAATCTGCTGCCCCCAAAGCGCATAAATTTCTTTACTGGGATGAAAACCATCACTTGCCATGGGCAAATTCAAGCTTTGAAAGGTTTGAATATCAAAGTTAAGAAACTGGTACTGCGTTTGAGGTGCTAACCATTGCTGCAACTTTTGATTCATTTGTGCAGCATATTGACCAAACAGCCATGCCAATGGATTAGGTAAAGCGCTAAAGTGCTGCATCGGGGGCACGCCAGAGACAATAATCAGTTTGGGCTGAAAGCGATTTTGGATTTCTAAAAACAGTTGCTGTTGTTGTCTTAACCATTTTTTCGCGGAAATAAGCTTGGTCACATCATTCACACCAATTGAGGTCACGACCACATCATAGGGTTGTGGTGCTAAAAGTTGCAGCGCAGAAGTCACCTGTTGAGTGGTATCACCCGTTTTTGCATGTAATTTCCAGCGCACCAGATATTCGTCTTCTAAGCAGGACAAGATTACCCCTGACAAGGCTTCTTTTTGCGACTCTACCCCGACACCAGCAGCGGCTGAATCACCTAAAATTAATAAGGATAAAGGTTGCCCCTGACCTGAAATACCCTCTCGATCACCGCTGGCTTCGGCAAGGCGCGGTGTATTGTGACGAACTTTCAAGCCCTGTATCAGCAATACAGGCAACAAAGCCGCTGTCGAGAGCTTTAACCACATTGATATAACCTCAGATGATCAGGTGACTTAGGCACCTATTTTAGTTGGGTTGAAATTGTTGAATTCGTTGCCCCATTTGCGCAGCAAGAGCTTCCAATCCACTTTTCGGACGCAACATCACTTCAAAATCTATAATCTGCCCTTGCTCATTGAACTGAATCATATCAATACCTTTCAGTTTTTTATCGCCTACATTGGCAGAAAACTCTAAAACAGCAGATTGACCATCTTCAGTGATAAATTCACGGTGATAAGTAAAGTTCTCAAAGATTTGGATTACATTACTCAAAATAAACTGGACGACTGCTTTACCCTCATAAGGATGAAAAGCCACTGGTGAACGAAACACCACATTATCCGCCAAAAGCTCATTTAATAGGCTCATGTCGCGTGTAGCGATCATCTGGTGCCATTGTTGTAATGCATTTTGAGTTTGTTTTAGTTGCATTGCTTTATTTTCCTAAAAGTAAAAGAGGACCCGAAGGCCCCCTCAATTTTAAATTGCTGCTGCAAGTTCAGCACCTTGACGAATTGCACGTTTCGCATCCAATTCACCGGCTTCTTTGGCACCACCAATCAAGTGTACGGTTTTACCCTCTGCTTTCAGCTGATCAAACATGGCTGTGAATGGCTCTTGTCCTGCACACACCACCACATGATCAACTTCCAAGAGCATTGGTTTTTCATTCACAATGATATGTAAACCTTGGTCATCAACTTTTTCATAACTGGCACCCGCAATCATTTGTACATTACGGTTTTTTAAACCTGTACGGTGAATCCAGCCTGTAGTTTTTCCTAAGCCTGCACCTACAGTCGTTGGTTTACGTTGCAACAAGAAGATTTCACGTTCTGAAGCTTCAACATCAGGCTGTTTTAAACCACCAACATTGCTGTAAGCGGTATCAATCCCCCATTCATCATAGAATTTTTGTGGGTTTAAGCTACCACTTTCGCCTTCGTGGCTTAAGTATTCTGAGGTATCAAAACCAATACCGCCTGCGCCAATCACCGCGACACGCTTACCGACTGGCTTACGCTCTTTTAATACCTCGATGTAACTCAACACTTTTGGATGATCGATGCCTTCGAAGCTTAATTCACGTGGTGTTACCCCTGTCGCCACAACAATATCATCAAAATTGGCTTGGCTCAGTTCTTCATAAGTCGCCTTATGGTTCAATTGCAACTTGATCTTCGGCTGTAACAACTCAATTTTGCGCTTGAAGTAACGTAAAGTTTCATAGAATTCTTCTTTGCCTGGTACAGTTTTGGCAATATTGAACTGACCACCAATTTGATTCGAGGCTTCAAACAGGGTGACATTGTGACCACGCTCTGCTGCATAAGTCGCAAAACTTAGACCCGCCGGTCCAGCACCAATCACTGCGATGTTTTTTGGCTGATTCACCTCTTTGAAAATTAGTTCAGTTTCGTAACATGCACGTGGGTTGACCAAACAGGTTGCAATTTTCATCGAGAAAATGTGATCGAGGCAGGCTTGGTTACAACCGATACAGGTATTAATTTCATCGCTACGACCCTGTTCCGCTTTCACCACAAACTCAGGATCTGCCAACATTGGACGTGCCATCGACACGATATCTGCATCACCAGAAGCCAAGACATGCTCTGCCATTTCTGGGGTGTTAATACGGTTAGACGTCACCAACGGTAATTTAACGCTGCCTTTTAATTTCTTGGTCACCCAAGTAAATGCTGCTCGTGGCACCTTGGTGGCAATTGTTGGAATACGTGCTTCATGCCAACCAATACCCGTATTGATAATCGTTGCCCCAGCTTTTTCAATTTCTTTGGCTAAGTGAATCACTTCATCTAAGCTTGAACCACCTTCGACCAAATCCAACATTGACAAACGATAGATGATGATAAAGTTTTCACCCACGGCTTCGCGGGTACGCTTCACGATTTCAATAGGGAAACGGATACGCTTTTCATAGCTGCCGCCCCACTCATCATCGCGGTGGTTGGTACGTGCAGCGATAAATTCATTAATGAGGTAACCTTCAGACCCCATAATTTCCACACCATCGTAACCTGCATACTGAGCAAGTTTGGCGCAATTCACAAAATCATCGATGGTTTGCTGGACTTCAGCCGAGCTTAATTCTTTAGGACGGCTTGGGTTAATCGGTGCCTGAATCGCAGAAGGTGCAACAATATCTTTTTGATATGAATAACGACCCGTATGCAAAATCTGTAGCGCAATTTTACCGCCCGCATCATGTACCGCTTGAGTAATCACTTTATGGTGTTCAGCTTCTTCACGCGTATCGAGCTTAGAACCACCTTGAAAAGTTAAACCATGATCATTCGGTGAAATACCGCCAGTCACAATCAGCCCCACACCGCCTTTTGCACGCTCAGCATAGAACGCTGCCATACGGTCATAACCACCTGGGGCTTCTTCTAGACCAACGTGCATAGAACCCATCAATACGCGGTTTTTAAGCGTGGTAAATCCCAAATCTAATGGGGCAAGTAAATGTGGAAAATTGGACATGAGACCTCCATGGCTTGCAATGTGCTGGCTAAATTTGCTTTTGTGCAACTTGTTGCACTAATTTATAATCTAATTTTGAAATCTATGCAACATGTTGCATAATGTCTTTCTCTTAAGTTTATTTATGCTTACTTATGTCCTTAGCTCACGTCCTACTGACCAGTCTGATTGAAAAACCAAGTACAGGAATTGAACTGGCACGACGTTTTGACCGCTCTATGGGCTTTTTCTGGAATGCCACACATCAGCAAATTTATCGTGAACTGAGTGCCATGCAGCAAAAAGGCTGGATCTCGACGATTGAAGATGAAGGCGCGACCAGCCGAAAAAAGACTTATCAAGTCGAACAACTGGGTCGGACAGAACTGGCGGACTGGATGGTCAAGCAAAGTCCGCCTGCACAGTTGCGTGAAGAACTGATGGTTCGCTTAAGAGCAGAAGCGCAAATGGGTGAAGCAACCGTATTGCCAGAACTCGAACGTCATTTGCTACTACACCAAGAGAAACTCCAAATCTATCAACAAATTTATAATAAAGATTTCTCATCGTCAGAAAATGAAAATCGGACTTTATATATTCATAAAATGATTTTACAGTTAGGGATCGACCTAGAAGTTGGCTGGATTCAATGGCTTGAGGCGATGATTACAGGTCTAAAAAATTTCGATTAACAAAAGCAAGAGAACATTAATATGCCTTACTACCGCATGCCCGATCAGGAACAATTGTATGTTCGTGAATTTGGTCAGGGTAAACCTGTACTGGTCTTATCCGGTTTAGGCATGCAAAGTTGGCAATGGATGCCTTTTTTAATTCAGAACAGTCAACAATTTAAGTTCATTATTCCAGATTGGCGTGGTTTTGGTCGTTCAAAAGATTGCCGTATACCTGAAATAGATGCCATTTCCAGCCATTGGCGTGATTTAGAGGCCTTAATCCAACAATTAAAGTATTCGGAATTTGCTGTCATTGCGTTTTCTATGGGCGCAACAACTGCGATGCATGGCATGAAGTATGGCAACTTAAAACAGTATTTGAATCGCTATTTACATATTGATCAAGCCCCTAAAATAAGCGTAGATTCACACTGGCCCTATGGTTTATTAAGTCAGCAGCATCTTGCTTTTAAAAAGGTCTTGGCAGAAATTTCGTTATTTTTTTCGGCCTTACCTCCTGTGCACAGTCTAGAAGATCTTGAACCAGCTTCCCGTCAGGAATTTATTAAAATCTGGAGTAAATTCAGCCTATTACAAAATAGCAACGCCTTTAGTCCGGTGCTGTGGAACACCGCATTAAAGTACGATAAATTACAAAAACATCTATTGCCACTGCATCGACTCGACTATCTGGCATGGTATATCAATAACTATTTATATCATGATGAAGACTATCGAGATGCTATTGCGGCACTGGATTGTCCAACCACCTTTTTTATTGGTGAAAAATCGACGCTTTATCCTTCTCTGGGACAAATAATTGTCGCCAACAGTGTTAAAAATGCCAGACAGGTCATTTTTGAACGTTCAGGACATGCTATTTTGATTAATGAACCGTTTAAATTTAAGCGAGAAATCTCCCGCTTTCTTTCAGACTATCATTAAGCATAAGACTAAAGTTGTATTAAAGCACTGCCCGATCGTATTTGATTGCTTCAAGGTCATAGACCTGATAAATACAGTCAAATAAGGAGCGGATATCTTCACTTTCATCCATACTTCGGATAGCGAGGAAGATGGGACTCACCGCAGCATCATCCAACAAAGGAATGTAATTCAGGTGCGGAAACTGAATGCTACAGGCACTTTCAGGCACAATACAGATCCCTTCGCCCGCAGCCACCAAGCCCAGTGCTAACTGAATTTCTCGTACTTCCCTTAAAGTTCTTGGCTCTAAGCCATACTCAGAAAACAAGCCTCTGACTTGCGTAGAGAAATTCGGTTTGGGATGACTTGGATATAAAAACAGACTCTCTTCAACCAGATCTGCAAGGTATACCCCTTGTTTTTGTGATGCCAATGGATGGCTACTGTGTGCAGCGACCATTAACGGTTCTTCACGTAACAATACCCGACGAATGGCTGGATCTGAGATTCTTAATCGTCCAAAACCAACATCAATACGCCCTTCCTTGAGGGCTTGAATCTGATCTTTAGTGCTCATTTCAATCAGTTCAATTTTAAGCTGAGGTTGCTGCTGGCGAAACAAGTACACAATTCTTGGCAATAAACCGTACAGCAAAGAGCCAACAAAGCCCATAGTAACAGTCCGTTCGACCATGCCCACGCGCTTGGTCATCGACTTGATTTCTTCAGCATTAGACAAAAGTTTGACCGCATGCTGATAGAAAAACTGACCTGCTGGCGTGGTCTGTAAAGGTCGACTCCCTCGCTCAAATAATTGAATTCCCAGCTCTCCTTCCAGATTTTGAATCTGCCGACTAAGTGGTGGTTGAGCAATAAATAGTTTTTCCGCAGCTTTGGTAAAGCTTTGTTCCTCTACAACCGCTACAAAATAGCGTAGGTGTCTAAGTTCCATAAGACTTCATACCTTTAAAATATAAAAAAATGCAAAAATGATCTTCGACAGGATTAATTCATTCTTTTAAGGTATACCACATGAATTAGACAAATCAAGATAGCGAAGCCGAAAGATGTATAAATCGATTGAAACGTTGCTTGTAGAAATACCAACTGTCCGCCCACACAAAATGGCGGTAGCAACAATGCAAACTCAAACGCTGGTCCTGATCAAAGTCACCACCGAAGATGGCTTTGTGGGCTGGGGCGAAGCAACCACGATTGGCGGCTTAGGCTATGGCGAAGAAAGTCCCGAGAGTATTAAAACCAATATCGAAACTTATTTTGCCCCATTACTGAAATCTTTATCCGGTTTGAATGTGGCGCAAACCATACAAACATTGAAACGAAATATCAATGGCAATCGCTTTGCGAAAAACGCCATTCAGACCGCCTTATTTGATATTCAAGCACAACGTTTAGGTTTACCAATCAGTGAAGTGCTTGGAGGTCGTTTAAGACATAGCGTCCCTGTGCTATGGGTCTTGGCCTCTGGTGATACTGATAAAGATATTGCTGAAGCACAGCAAATGATTGCTTGCAAACGACACAATACCTTCAAGTTAAAGATTGGTTCACGTCGTGTTGAAGAAGATGTGGCACATGTTTTAGCGATTAAACAAGCACTGGGTCCAGACATTTCCATTCGAGTAGATGTGAATCGTGCTTGGTCCGAACTTGAAGCCATTAAAGGCATTCAACGCCTACAAGATGGCGGTATCGATTTAATTGAACAGCCATGTGCAATTGACAACATTGATGCCATGCAGCGTCTTACCCGCCGTTTTGATATTGCCATTATGGCAGATGAATCATTGATGGGTCCTGACAGTGCTTATCGACTTGCAAAACGCAATGGTGCTTCGGTATTTGCCGTGAAAATCGCGCAATCAGGTGGTTTGGTCGAAGCCAGCGAAGTCGGGAAAATTGCCAAATTGGCAGGAATTGATCTGTATGGTGGCACCATGCTTGAAGGGCCGATTGGCACGATGGCATCGGCACAAGTCTTTTCCACTTTTCACAATCTAGCCTATGGCACCGAACTGTTTGGTCCACTATTACTCACCGAAGAAATTTTAAAGACCCCCCTGCAATATCAAAATTTTGAGCTGATGTTACCGGCCACAGCTGGACTGGGTATTGAGCTTGATGAAGACAAAATTGACAACTTACGTCGTCAATAATGAGGAGAAACCCATGCTTTTCCACGTACGTATGGATGTAAACATTCCATTGGACATGCCAGCTGAAACGGTCAACGACATTAAAGCTGTAGAAAAAGCTTATTCACAGGAATTACAGCGTCAAGGCAAGTGGCGTCATATTTGGCGCATTACGGGCCAGTATTCCAACATCAGTATTTTTGATGTCGAGAGCAATGAAGAACTTCACAACATTTTACAAGTCCTTCCTCTCTACCCTTACATGAATATTGAAGTGATGGCATTAAATCGTCACCCCTCATCTATTCGTGAAGATGACAGCTGATACAACACAGGCACTGGAATCAGTCATTTTTCCAGCAACCAAAAAGATATAGATATTTAACACACCGAGTAAACAAGGAACGTGGCAGCCAATTATCTCTTATTAAAGTTCAGAGATATTCGCCACCAAAGCGCATACATCCAAGGAGTAACGAAATGGATCGTCAAACCATTGAAAATATTGTTAAAGCTTGTAACGTTGACACATCTGAAGGTCCAGTCAATGCACGAGTACAACAAGTACTTGTCCGTTTAGTTACAGATTTATTCCAAGCGATTGAAGACTTAGATTTAAGCCAATCAGAAGTTTGGAAAGGTATTGAAAAGATTATTGATATTGCAAAAGCAGACGAATTTGCATTGATGGGCTCTGCTGTCGGTCTTGAGCACTTCCTAGACTTACGTGCTGACGAAGCTGATGCGAAAGCAGGCTTAACAGGTGGTACACCGCGTACTATTGAAGGCCCACTGTATGTGGCGGGTGCGCCTGAATCGACTGGTTTTGCCCGTATGGACGATGGTTCAGAAGAAGGCAAAATCCCGACTTTAATCATTGAAGGTACGGTTACAGATACTGAAGGCAATATCATTCCTAATGCCAAAGTTGAAGTATGGCATGCAAACAGCCACGGTAACTATTCATTCTTTGATAAGTCACAAAGCCACTTTAATCTTCGTCGCTCAATCTTTACTGACGAAAATGGCCAATATGTTGCACAAACAACGATGCCTGTAGGGTATGGCTTAAACCCAGAAGGTCCACTGCAAGGTGTATTAAACCAAATCTCGCGTCACGGTCAGCGTCCAGCACACGTGCACTATTTCATCTCTGCACCTGGCTACCGTAAGCTCACGACTCAATTCAACATCGAAGGTGACAAATACCTTTGGGATGACTTCGCATTCGGTACACGTGAAGGTCTGGTTGCAGAAGCGATAGACGTAACAGATGAAGCTGAGATCGCTCGTCGTGGATTGAAAGCGCCTTTCAAACACATCCAGTTCAACATTGCTCTTCAGCATGATAAAGAAGGTGCGCCTTCTACTGAAGTTGAGCGTCGTCGCGCAAGCGCATAATTTAAATGGAATCGGGATGTGATGATTGAAATTCATCCCGATGACTTCCCCTCCTTGGAAAGTCGGAGAAAGGACATGCCTCGTATTCCTGTAATTAATACCAGCCACTTAGACCGCATTGACGAATTACTGGTTGATGATTTTGAATCTGGTGAATTTAAACTACACCGTTCAGTCTTTACAGACCAAGCTCTGTTTGACCTAGAAATGAAATACATTTTTGAAGGCAACTGGGTTTATTTGGCACATGAAAGCCAAATTCCAAACAACAACGACTACTACACCACTTACATTGGTCGCCAGCCAATTATCATTGCGCGTAACCGCAATGGCGAATTGAATGCCATGATCAATGCATGTTCACACCGTGGTGCACAGTTATGTCGTTACAAACGTGGTAACAAAGCAACTTATACTTGCCCATTCCACGGTTGGACTTTTAACAACTCGGGTAAGTTATTAAAAGTGAAAGACCCTGCCGATGCGGGCTATTCAGATTGCTTTAACAAAGACGGTTCACATGACTTGAAAAAAGTTGCCCGCTTTGAAAGCTATAAAGGTTTCTTATTTGGTAGCTTAAACCCAGATGTTCCATCTTTAGAAGAATACCTCGGTGAAGCCACTAAAATTATTGACATGATTGTGGGTCAATCACAACAAGGTCTTGAAGTTTTACGCGGTTCGTCGACTTACACCTATGAAGGTAACTGGAAGTTAACTGCTGAAAATGGTGCCGATGGTTACCACGTGTCTGCCGTGCACTGGAACTATGCTGCAACTACTCAGCAACGTAAAGAAAAAGAAGCGGGTGACAATATTCGTGCCATGAGCGCAGGCTCATGGGGTAAACAAGGCGGTGGTTCTTACGGCTTTGAAAATGGTCACATGCTACTTTGGACGCAATGGGCGAACCCTGAAGACCGTCCTAACTTTGCCAAGAAAGATGAATACACCGAACAATACGGTGAAGCAATGGCGAAATGGATGATCGAACGTTCACGTAACTTGTGTATCTATCCAAACGTGTACTTCATGGATCAGTTCGGTTCACAAATTCGTGTATTGCGTCCGCTTTCTGTCGATAAGACTGAAGTGACGATTTACTGTATTGCCCCTGTTGGTGAAGAGCCAGAAGCACGCGCACGCCGTATTCGTCAATACGAAGACTTCTTTAACGCATCAGGTATGGCGACGCCAGACGATCTTGAAGAATTCCGTGCATGCCAAGCGGGTTACGCAGGTATCGCGCTTGAGTGGAACGATATGTGCCGTGGTTCTAAGCATTGGATTCAAGGTCCCGATGATGCTGCCAACGAAATTGGCTTAAAACCAAAACTCTCTGGCATTAAAACTGAAGATGAAGGCTTATACCTTGCTCAGCACCAGCACTGGTTAGAACTGATTAAACAAGGCATCGCAACTGAAAAAGAAATTGCGGCAGCAACTGAAGGAGAAAACGCATGAGCGCGATTACTTTAGAAAATATTGCCCAATTCCTTTATCAAGAAGCGCGCTTTTTAGATGATGAGCAATGGGATGATTGGTTACAGTGCTATGCACCTACTGCGTCTTTCTGGATGCCAGCATGGGATGACGATGACCGTTTAACCCAAGACCCTCAGTCTGAAATCTCGTTAATTTACTATCCAGACCGTCAAGGTTTAGAAGACCGTGTGTTCCGTATTAAAACTGAGCGTTCCTCTGCAACCATGCCAGACACACGTACGAGCCATAACATCAACAACATCGAAATTGTTGAACGTGATGGCGATAAAGTGACTGTACGTTTTAACTGGAATACCTTGAGTTTCCGTTACAAAACTAACTACAGCTACTTTGGGATGTCACGCTATGAAATCGATTTTTCGGGTGACAAACCGCAAATTTTAAGCAAGTACGTGGTGCTGAAAAACGATTACATCAACCAAGTAATTGATATTTATCACCTCTAAGACTGTATTCATTTACAGCAAGGTAAACCCTTTCAGCCAGATGGAATCTTGGCTGGAAGGTCAAGTTTCAAAGATTTATATAGGATATTCAGCCATGTCAAACCACAATATTGCACTTCAATTTGAAGATGGCGTTACACGTTTTATTTCTGTTACCGATGGTGAAACACTGTCAGACGCAGCTTACCGTCAAAAGATCAATATTCCTTTGGACTGCCGTGACGGTGCATGCGGAACGTGCCGCGCGTTTTGTGAATCAGGTTCGTATGACATGCCTGAAGAAACTTATATTGAAGATGCACTGACCCCTGAAGAAGCTGCACAAGGCTACATTCTGGCCTGTCAATGTAAACCCACTTCAGACGCCGTATTCCAAATTCAAGCAACCTCGGATGTATGTAAAACTGAAATTCATGCCTTTGAAGGTACTTTGTCACGTGTCGAAAACTTATCAGACTCGACCATTACTTTTGATATTCAGTTAGATGAAGGTCAACCTGACATTCACTTCTTGGCAGGTCAATATGTGAATGTGGGTATTCCTGGTACAACAGAAACCCGTTCTTATTCATTTAGCTCTAAGCCAGGCAACCGCTTAACAGGTTTTGTGGTCCGTAACGTACCAAACGGCAAAATGAGTGAATTCTTAAGCCAAAATGCAAAAGCAGGCGACAAAATGACCTTTACCGGCCCATTTGGTAGCTTCTATTTACGTAATGTCGTACGTCCTGTGCTGATGTTGGCGGGTGGTACAGGCATTGCTCCTTTCATGTCGATGTTGCAAGTACTCGAAGAAAAAGGGTCAGAACAGCCCGTCCGTTTAGTCTTTGGCGTAACCAATGATTTTGACTTGGTCGCGATTGAAAAATTAAACGAACTTCAAGACAAATTCTCTTGGTTCGAGTATCGCACTGTAGTGGCCAATCCAGAGTCTGCACATGCGCGTAAAGGTTATGTCACAGGTCATATCGAGAATGAATGGCTCAACGCTGGCGATGTCGATATCTATTTATGTGGCCCTGTCCCTATGGTTGAAGCGGTTCGCGGCTGGTTAGATGCAGAAGGTGTTAAACCGGCAAACTTCCTATTTGAAAAATTCTCTGCCAACTAAGTTTGTTAGACATCCTCTATTGTTAGACATCCTCTAGAAGTCGGAGAACAAAATGAACCGTTCAAAAAGATTTGAAAACAAAGTGGTCATCGTCACTGGTGCCGCCCAAGGCATCGGTCGCGGTGTCGCGGTACAAGTGGCGAGCGAAGGTGCTCAAGTGGTTATGGCTGATCTTTCTCCTTATGTAGAAGAAGTGTTGGCAGAAATTGAAGAGCTTGGTGGCGATGCCGTAACGGTAAAAGCCAACCTTGAAACATTTGCAGGCGCAGAATCTGTGGTTGCCAAAGCACTAGATACCTACGGGCGTGTTGATGTACTGATTAACAACGTGGGTGGGGCAATCTGGATGAAACCGTTCCAAGAGTTTTCTGAAGAAGAAATTATCAAGGAAGTGAATCGTTCATTGTTCCCAACCCTATGGTGCTGCCGAGCAGTCCTACCAGAAATGATTAAAAATCAGCAAGGGACAATTGTAAACGTCTCTTCAATTGCAACACGTGGCATTAACCGTGTGCCTTATTCGGCCTCAAAAGGTGGCGTGAATGGCCTAACCGCTTCCCTTGCCTTTGAACATGCCAAAGATGGTATTCGTGTAAATGCTGTCGCGACTGGCGGTACAGAAGCGCCACCACGTAAGGTGCCACGTAATGCAAACCCACTGTCTGAATCCGAAAAAGAGTGGATGCAGCAAGTGGTCGATCAAACCATTGACCGTACTTTCTTGGGTCGCTACGGCAGCATTCAAGAGCAAGTGAATGCCATCTTATTCCTTGCCTCAGATGAATCTTCTTATATGACAGGTACAGTCGTACCTGTAGGTGGTGGTGATCAGGGTTAACCTGATCATTTGATTTTTACAGGAACATTGAACACATCAGCATGGAGGCAATGCAATGGTACACCTGTTAGAGCGCTTAAAACGTGATTGGTCAATTTCAGCCAGTGTGGCAGGATTTTTAGCGGTTCTGATTTCATATTCAGGACCACTGATTATTTTCTTTCAGGCGGCACAGCAAGCCCAAGTGTCTACCGATATGATGGTTTCCTGGATTTGGGGAATATCCATTGGTGCGGCACTGGCAGGCATCTTGCTCTCCATTAAATTCAAAGTTCCTGTCATCACGGCTTGGTCTGCACCAGGTACAGCCCTGCTTGTGACCCTATTTCCAGATATTTCACTGAATGAAGCGGTGGCTGCCTATATCACCACTGCGGTTGCTATTTTTGTGATTGGTGCTTCAGGTTATTTTGACAAGTTGTTGGCTTGGATTCCTCAAGATATTGCAGCAGCGATGATGGCGGGTATTCTATTGCAATTTGGGCTTGGGCTTTTCTTAGCCACCGACAGCATGCCTGTGATCGTGTTTGGCATGCTTGTGGCCTTTCTGTTTGCAAAACGGTTCAGTCCTCGTTATGCCATGGTCTGGGTCTTGTGTGCGGGCGTCGCACTCAGCCTGTTCTTGGGCAAAATGAATCCTGTCAGCATGCAATTCTCACTGGCGATTCCACATTTCATTCAACCCGAATGGACGTGGAATTCCACTTTAAATCTGGCACTCCCGCTCATTTTGGTAAGTCTAACGGGTCAGTTTTTACCTGGTATGGCCATTATGAAACTCAGTGGTTATGACACCCCTGCCAAGCCCATCATTATGACCACCAGCATTGCGTCCTTAGCTGTGGCCTGTGTGGGCGGTATTACCATCGTTCTGGCTTCCATTACCGCTGCTTTATGTATGGGTAAGGATGCGCACGAGCTAAAAGAAAAACGCTATATCGCAGGGATTGCCAACGGGATTTTCTACATTCTAGGTGGGCTTTTTGCGGGCAGTATCGTGATGCTGTTTAGCTTACTCCCTAAAGAGCTGGTGGCTGCCTTAGCAGGTTTGGCACTCCTTGGCGCGATCGCAACCAACATGAGTGCTGCCATGAAAAATAAAGCCCACCGTGATGCTGCCTTAATTACTTTTCTGGCCACAGCATCAGGCATGCATTTTCTAGGGCTGAGTTCCGTCTTTTGGGGCATCTGTATTGGTTTATTGGCACATGTAATTTTAACCAAACGTTCCACAGAACCAGCCCCGCTTTCATCCACCCAATCAAGTAAAAGTTAATCTGACCTACATTATGGTCTAGGAAATATTATGATTGACAAAAGTAATGCATCTCTGACTGAGGTGCTCTCCCAAATCACCGATGGCTCAACCATCATGATCGGTGGTTTTGGCACAGCAGGCCAACCCGCTGAACTCATTGACGGGCTGATCAAGCTTGGACGTAAAGACCTGACCATTGTCAGCAACAACGCCGGC
>NZ_JBTLFO010000005.1:0-242996 GCF_054457875.1 Acinetobacter sp. GXMZU3951
GAGCATTGCTCAGCGTAAGGGTGATCCAATTGTGATCGACACGGATGAACATCCGCGTGCATCGACCACACTCGAAGGTTTGGCCAAACTGAAGCCAGTCGTCACAGCAGAGGGCACCGTCACAGCGGGAAACGCGTCAGGCATCAATGACGGTGCGGCTGCTGTACTCATCGCTTCAGCAGCAGCCGTTGAACAATACCAGCTTAAACCACGCGCCAAGATTATTGCCTCTACGGCTGTGGGGGTTGAGCCACGCATCATGGGCTTTGCTCCGGCACCAGCGATCAAGAAATTGCTGAAACAAGCCAATCTGACGATTGAGCAGATGGATGTGATTGAACTGAATGAAGCGTTTGCCGCACAGGCATTGGCGGTGACCCGTGATTTGGGTTTAGCCGACGATACCACGCAAGTGAATCCGAATGGCGGTGCGATTGCGATTGGTCATCCACTCGGTGCTTCAGGCGCACGTTTAGTGATCACGGCTTTAAACCAATTGGAACAAACTGGTGGTACTTATGCACTGTGTTCAATGTGTATTGGCGTGGGTCAAGGCATTGCGCTGATTATTCAGCGGGTTTAAATCGGATTAGCAAAGCGGATTAAGGAAAAGACCATCATGAGCCAGTTATATGCCAGCTTATTCTACCAAAAAGACGTGACTGAAATTTTCAGTGATCGTGCTTTGGTGTCTTACATGATTGAGGCTGAAGTCGCGTTGGCACAAGCACAGGCTCAGGTTGGTGTGATTCCGGAATCGGCGGCTACCGCAATTAGCCAAATTGCAGAAGCAGCGTTGGATCAGATTGATTTTGATGCTTTGGCTGTCGCAACAGGCTTGGCGGGCAATATTGCAATTCCATTTGTAAAGCAATTGACTGCAATTGCCAAACAAACCGATGACGATGCTGCGCGTTATGTTCACTGGGGCGCAACCAGTCAGGACATTCTAGATACCGCATGTATTTTGCAGTGCCGTGCAGCGTTGACTCATGTTGACGCCTTAATTCAACACTGTTATCGCGCAGCATTGGCTCAAGCCGAACAGTATCGTGCCCAAGTCATGATTGGTCGTACGTGGTTGCAGCAAGGTTTGCCGATTACGCTGGGTCATAAATTGGCGCGCTGGGCATCGGCATTTCATCGTGATTTAGCACGTATTGAAGCGATGAAGTCACGTGTGTTTACAGCTCAGCTGGGTGGTGCAGTGGGTTCATTGGCATCGTTACAGAACCAAGGTACTGCCGTAGTGGAGGCATTTGCAGCACAGTTACAGCTTTCAGCGCCTAGTTGCACTTGGCATGGTGAGCGTGACCGTATTGTGGAAGTAGCAAGTGTTTTAGCGATGGTGACAGGTAGCTTGGGTAAAATGGCACGTGATTGGTCTTTGATGATGCAAACTGAAATTGCAGAAATCTTTGAACCAACAGCAAAAGGTCGTGGTGGTTCATCGACCATGCCACATAAACGTAATCCTGTTGCCGCTGCTTCAGTTTTAGCTGCAGCAAACCGTATGCCTGTATTGATGTCGAGTTTGTACCAAAGCATGGTGCAAGAGCATGAGCGTAGTTTGGGCGCTTGGCATGCGGAATGGCTTGCCGTACCAGAAATATTCCAACTCTGTGCAGGTGCTTTAGAACGGACTTTAGACGTTTTACAGGGTATGCAAGTGAATGCTGAGAACATGCAGCGTAACTTGGAATGCACCCAAGGCTTGATTATGGCAGAAGCGGTCATGATGGCATTGGCACCTCATATGGGGCGTTTACAGGCTCATCATGTGGTGGAAGCGGCGTGTAAAACAGCTGTAGAAAAAGGCGTGCATTTAAAAGATGTGATTGCGGAATTGGATCAAGTCACAGCCTATTTTAACGCGGATCAGATTTCAGAAATTTTTAAACCCGAATCTTATCTTGGCAACATTCAAGACCAGATTGATGCGGTGTTGCAGGAAGCAAAAGGAGAGGCAAAGTGAATATTACAATGATCAATCGTCAGGGCAAATGTTTGGCTGTGCAAATTAGCGGTCAAGAAAATGCACCTGTAATTGTATTTTCAAATTCACTCGGCACAGACAAAGGCATGTGGCAACCTCAAGTTGCGGCATTTGAACAGCATTTTAAAGTCGTGACCTATGACACACGTGGTCATGGTCATAGCGATGTGATTGAGCAGACTTCAGTGCAAAATCTTGCTGAAGATGTGATTGATATTTTGGATGGTTTGAATATTCAAAAAGCCCATTTTTGCGGGATTTCCATGGGTGGAATGACCGCTTTATGGTTGGGTATTTATCATGCAGCACGTTTTCATAGCATTACCGTTGCCAATTCAGCAGCCAAAATTTGGACTGCAGAAGGTTGGAACGCCCGTGCAGATGCTGTGGTTGCCAACGGTTTAGCTGATTTAGTTGCAACGACACATACCCGCTGGTTTAGCGAACAGTTTGATTATCAATATAACGCTTTAGCACAACGTACCATCCAGTCTTTAGCAACAACACCAGCACTGGGTTACGCAGAATCTTGCCGTGCATTAGCACAAGCCGATTTAACCCAAGAAATTCAAAACATTCATATTCCAACTTTAGTGATTGCAGGCGCATTTGACCCTGTGACCACAGTTGCTGATGGCATTTTCATGCAACAACAGATTCAAAATAGTGAATTGGCGGTGATTGACGCATCGCATCTTTCCAATATTGAACAACCTGAGCAGTTCAATCAAATGCTCAGTCAGTTCATTGGTTCGATTCAATAGTTTAAGGATTTAAAAAGGACTTTCAGCCTAAGGAGGCAGGTATGGCGTCTCAGGAATACGCTACTCAAAAAACGAGTATAGACGCGCAGGCACTGATTAATGAAGCACCAATTAGCAAGTATCAGTGGCTTATTGCAATTGTATGTTTTTTCATTGTTTTTGTTGATGGTATTGATACTGCAGCAATGGGGTTTATTGCACCAGCCTTGGCACAAGACTGGGGTGTAGACCGTTCCCAGCTTGGTCCAGTGATGAGTGCGGCATTAGGCGGCATGATTATTGGGGCTTTGGTTTCGGGTCCAACCGCTGACCGCTTTGGTCGTAAAGTGGTGCTAACTGTTTCCATGCTCATTTTTGGTGGTTTTACCTTGGCATCTGCCTATGCGTCTGACCTAGACACCTTGGTGATTTTACGCTTTTTAACAGGTATTGGTTTGGGTGCGGCAATGCCAAACGCAACCACGCTATTCTCCGAATATTGCCCGAAACGCTCACGCTCTTTGCTCGTGACGTGCATGTTCTGTGGTTACAACTTGGGTATGGCGACTGGTGGCTTTATCAGTAGTTGGTTGATTCCGACTTTTGGATGGCACAGTCTGTTTTTACTAGGCGGTTGGTCGCCACTGATCTTGATGATCTTGGTGATTTTCTTCTTGCCTGAATCGTATCGTTTCTTGATTGTCAAAGGTGGTGATAACGCCAAAGTGCACCAAATCTTGTCACGTATTGCTCCTGAACAAGTTCAGGGTGTGACGGAGTTCCATGTACCAGAAGAACAGATTGATGGTGCAGAGAAAAAAGGTGTATTCGGCATGTTGTTCTCACCGAAATACGTTAAAGGCACAGTTTTACTTTGGTTGACATACTTCATGGGCTTGGTCGTGATTTACCTGTTGACCAGCTGGTTACCAACCTTAATGCGTGAGACAGGTGCAACTTTAGAGCGTGCAGCATTTATTGGTGGTTTATTCCAGTTTGGTGGCGTACTCAGTGCCTTATTCATTGGCTGGGCAATGGACCGTTTCAATCCAAATAAAATTATCGCGGGCTTTTACTTAGTTGCAGGTTTGTTTGCCGTGGCAGTCGGTCAGAGCTTAGCGAATCCTACTTTACTTGCCATCTTAGTGTTATGTGCAGGTATCGCGATTAATGGTGCACAGTCTTCAATGCCAGCGTTAAGCGCGCGTTTCTATCCAACACAATGCCGTGCAACAGGTGTGGCGTGGATGTCTGGGATTGGGCGTTTCGGTGCCGTGTTTGGTGCTTGGATTGGTGCGGTATTACTCGGCAATGACTGGTCATTTACTGCAATTTTAAGCCTGCTCATGATTCCTGCAACCGCAGCAGCAGTCGCTATTTTTGTTAAATCACTTGTTGCACATACGGATGCAACGTAATTGAGGGTTCTCCCATGAATGATGAACAACGCTATGAACAAGGGATCAAAGTTCGAACTGAAGTGCTGGGTGAAAAGCATGTGAATCGTTCGATCGAGAACCTGAATGACTTTAATGAAGATTTTCAGAATTTTATTAGTCGTTTTGCTTGGGGTGAAGTTTGGTCTAGACCAGGTTTACCGCGTCATACCCGTAGTTTAGTGACCATTGCCATTTTATTGTCATTAGGTCGCGAAGAAGAATTGCGTATGCATTTACGCGCTTGTTTTAACAATGGTGTGACCAAGGACGATTTAAAAGAGTTGATTCTGCATTGTTCACTTTATGCAGGTCTCCCAGCAGCGAATGCAGCCATGCACATGGCAGAAGAAGTTTTTGCAGATTTGGGCATTGCACCCCAAAAGCTGAGTGAAAAGCAGTTAAACCAAGAACAGACCAACCAAGAGTAATGGAACAAGTTTAAGAGGGACGTCACATGTCACAACTTATTTTAGGTGCATATGCACAGCGTAATACCGATGATCATCCGCCAGCGTATACACCAGGCTATAAAACCAGTGTATTGCGTTCGCCTAAAAATGCATTGATCTCAATTGCAGAAACATTAACTGAAGTGACTGCACCGCATTTTAGCGCCGATCAGTTTGGTCCTAAAGATAACGATTTGATCTTGAACTATGCCAAAGAAGGTTTGCCAATTGGTGAACGTATTATTGTGCATGGTTATGTACGTGACCAGTTTGGTCGCCCTGTGAAAAATGCCTTACTCGAAGTGTGGCAAGCCAATGCGTCAGGTCGTTACCGTCATCCCAATGACCAGTTTATTGGTGCGATGGATCCGAACTTCGGTGGTTGTGGCCGTATGATGACCGATGCCAATGGTTACTTTGTATTCCGCACGATTAAACCAGGTCCTTACCCATGGCGTAACCGTATCAATGAATGGCGCCCTGCACATATTCACTTCTCATTGATTGCCGATGGTTGGGCACAGCGTCTGATTTCTCAATTCTATTTTGAAGGCGATACGCTGATTGATTCGTGTCCAATTATTAAAACCATTCCTTCGGAAGAACAACGTCGCGCACTGATTGCTTTAGAAGACAAGAGCAATTTCATTGAAGCAGACAGCCGTTGTTACCGCTTTGACATCACCTTACGTGGTCGTCGTGCGACTTATTTCGAAAATGATTTGACTTAATTCAGGGAGAACAACATGAACAATTGGAATTTTCAGGAATTGCATGAAACTCCATCTCAAACAGGTGGACCATACGTACACATCGGCTTGTTACCAAAACAAGCCAACATTGAAGTGTTTGAAAATAACTTTAACAACCAGCTAGTGAAAGAAAACACGTTAGGCGAGCGTATCCGCTTAGAAGGTCAGGTGTTTGACGGCTTAGGTTTACCATTACGTGATGTTTTAATCGAGATTTGGCAGGCCGATGCCAATGGCGTGTATCCAAGTGCTGCAGATAGTCAAGGTAAACAGGCTGATCCAAACTTTTTGGGGTGGGGGCGTACCGGTGCAGACTTTGAAACAGGTTTTTGGAGTTTCGACACCATTAAACCAGGTGCTGTTCCAGGACGTAAAGGCACAACACAAGCGCCACACATTGCATTAATCATTTTTGCTCGCGGGATCAACATTGGTTTGAACACCCGTGTCTATTTTGATGATGAAGCCGAAGCCAATACGCAAGACCCAGTGCTGAAAGGCATTGAGTGGGCACCACGTCGTCAAACGCTCATTGCCAAGCGTGAAGAACGTGATGGTGAAGTGGTTTATCGCTTTGATATTCGCATTCAAGGCGAAGATGAAACCGTGTTTTTAGATATCTAAACTCCCCAAGACTTGGTGCAGAACCTCCTGCACAGGGCTTATAGATAGAAGTTTATACGTGGGGGTTCCATGTCCCATTGCATGAATCCCACGTATGTTTTCGGCTGATGACTGAAGTCAGGCAATAGTATTGATAATACAAGGAACTGTAATGATTACGATCAAAAAATTAGCGATGCAATTATGTTTAAGCAGTGCTGTACTTGCAGCAATGCCATCTACATTTGCAGCCGAGGCCATGCCATTAAGCACCCAGCATTATGTGGTGAAAAGCGTCAATATTGGCGACTTACCTGTTAAAACTATCGTACCAATTACGGCAAAAACTGCTGAACAAGCGATAGCGCAAGCCAAAGTGATTGCGGCTAATCCCGATGCAGACTTAGCCGAGTTTCGTATTGATTTACTCGAATTTTCTGCTGACACGAAAAAAGTGATTGCACTTGGTCAGCAACTGAATCAAATTTTAAAAGACAAACCGCTCATTGCGACCATTCGTACCCATAGCGAAGGTGGTAAAATGACGGTGACTGATCAAGATTATGAAAAAATTTATCGTGAATATCTCAAAGCACCATTTATGCAGTTGCTGGATATTGAGATGTTCCGTGATGCAGGCAGCGTTGCGAAGTTGACCAAATTGGCGCACGATAAACATGTATTAGTGATTATGTCGAATCACGATTTTAATAAAACCCCAGAACAACAAGAAATCGAAAACCGTTTGCTCAAACAAGATCAAATGGGTGCAGACATTCTGAAAATTGCAGTGATGCCGAAGTCTAAACAAGATGTCATGACCTTAATGAATGCAACATTAGCGGTGAGCCAAAAAAGTCAAAAACCATTATTGACCATGTCGATGGGGCAATTGGGCACGATCTCGCGTGTAGCCACGGCCAACATGGGCGGCAGCTTAAGTTTCGGCATGATTGGTGAGGCGTCAGCACCGGGTCAAATTGATGTGACCCAACTTAAACAGTTCCTTAAAACTGTGCAGCCTACACCTTAAGACTTAAAAATATAAAAGGATTTGAATATGAAATCATCCACTTTACGTTTAACCACACTGGTTTTAAGTTTGGCTGCTTCAGGTTTTGCTAGTGCAGAAACTTATATGGTTGACCGCTATCAGGACGATAGTAACCAAGGTTCTTTACGTTGGGCAATTGAACAATCCAATGCCAATGCAGCACAAGAAAATGAAATCCAGATTCAAGCCGTTGGCAAAGCTCCTTATGTCATTAAGCTAAATCAGCCTTTACCTCCGATTAAATCTTCCGTAAAGATTATTGGCACGCAGTGGGATAAAACCGGTGAGTTTATTGCCATTGATGGTTCGAACTACATTAAAGGCGAAGGCGCGAAAGCCTGCCCAGGGGCAAACCCTGAACAGTATGGCACTAACGTGCGAACCATGACGTTACCGGGTCTGGTATTGCAAGATGTAAATGGCGTGACTTTAAAAGGTCTTGATATTCACCGTTTCTGTATTGGGGTTTTGATTAACCGTTCGAGCAATAACCTCATCCAACATAACCGTATCAGTAACAACTACGGTGGTTCTGGGGTGATGTTGACAGGTGATGATGGTAAAGGCAATCCAACCTCAACCACCACCAATAACAACAAAGTCTTAAACAACGTGTTTGTGGATAATGGTGATGGACTTGAACTGACGCGTGGAGCGGCATTCAACCTTGTTGCCAATAACCTGTTTACTTCAACCAAAGCTAATCCAGAGCCATCTCAGGGCATTGAAATCCTTTGGGGCAATGACAATGCGGTCGTAGGGAACAAGTTTGAGAACTACTCAGATGGTCTCCAAATTAACTGGGGTAAACGTAACTACGTTGCGTACAACGAACTGAGCAATAACTCGATTGGCTTTAACTTAACGGGTGATGGCAACATCTTTGACAGCAACAAAGTGCATGGTAACCGCCTAGGTATCGCCATTCGTTCAGAAAAAGATGCTAATGCACGTACCACGTTGACGAAAAACTCCATTTGGGACAACGGTAAAGATATTAAGCGTTGTGAAGCGGGTGGTTCTTGTGTACCTGACCAGCATTTAGGTGCGATTGTATTTGCAGTACCTGCTTTAGAGCATGCCGGCTTTGTGGGTTCTCGTGGTGGTGGTGTGGTGATTGAGCCAGCTAAATTGCAAAAAACCTGTACACAGCCAAATGAGCAGGGCTGTAATGCCATGCCAAACCAAAATATCCACGCGCCACGTTTAAGCTACAACAAAGGACAAATTAGCGCTGTAGTTCAAGGGCAACCAAATCAGCGCTATCAAGTTGAATTCTTTGCCAACCGTCAAGCGAATAGCCAAGAAGCAGAGCAGTATTTAGGTACGCAAGTGGTGACCACCAATGCGCAAGGTCAAGGTCAGGCAATGTGGAAAGCAGTAAGTGGCTTTGCAAGCGTGACAGCGAATGTGACTGACCATTTGGGTGCAACCTCAGAACTGAGTCCAGCAGTTAAAACGAAATAATAAGAATCGCATGGAAAGCTCAGCTATGTTGAGCTTTCCAAACAGAAAAGGATGTTTGGTATGCAACAATTATTAAAACTTGGCACATTATCTTTGGCGCTAATCACTTGCCAATTGGCTTCAGCCAATGAATTTTATTCGGCAGACCGCCAATGGTTATTTGGTGATTGGAACGGTGAACGGAAGCAACTAGAAGATCAAGGTTATAAATTCACTGCAGCCATTATGAGTCAGGCAGCAACCAACCTAGATGGGGGGTATAACGATGACAATACGCTGGAAAATGCAGGACAACTAACTTTAGGTGCCAATTTTGATTTGAACAAAATTGCAGGTTGGGAAAATACTACGGCAGGTTTAATGATTACCAAACGTGATGGTAACGCTTTAACCCTAGAACGAATTAAAGACCCGCGTGCCAGCACCTTAGGCAATACTCAAGAAATTTACGGGCGTGGAAAAATTTGGCGTCTGACCCAAGCCTGGATCAAAACAGGATTTGATGACAATCGCGTGCAATTCAAGATTGGTCGTATGGGCATGTCGGATGACTTTAACAGTTCGCAATGTGAATTCCAGAACTTACTGCTTTGTGGTGGTCAGCTCGGTAAATCAATAGGCTCGATCTGGTACAACTGGCCAGTCGGGGTTTGGGGCACCAACCTGAAGTATCAGTTTGCACCAGCATGGTCACTCGGTTTGGGCGTATACGAAGTCAATCCTGATAATGTCAAAACACAATCCAATAGTGATGGTTTTAACCTTGATATGGACAATGTTGAAGGGGCAACCATTCCACTGGAGTTGGCTTGGAAACCTAAATTAGCTGCATTAAATGGCTTACCGGGTGAATATAAACTTGGAGCGCTATATTCCACAGCAGAAGCCAAAGATATCCGTAGTGGCGAAATGCAAGATGGCAAATACAGTTTCTGGCTGAATGCTCAGCAACAACTCACTCAACACGCTGCTGATCCTAAACGTGGTTTATACATCAGCTTTAATGGTGTTGTGAATGATAAAGCCACGACTTCGGTTGAAAGTACCCAACAACTGGCGCTTTGGTACAAAGGACCATTCGAGAGTCGTCCGAACGATTCGATTGGACTAGGTTTTGCCAATTATGTCGTGAATGATCGCGTAACGGATAAACAAATTGCCAGCAATGAAAGTCGTGGTTATTACAGTTACGACGCAGTGGCCAGTGACTATGTTCCGATTCAACGCGATGAACTGAATGTTGAATTGAACTACACCTACCAATGGTCACCCGCGATTATGCTTCGACCAAACTTGCAATACATCTATCAACCAACAGGCATAAAAGAAGTCGAAGATGCATGGGTGGCTGGTTTAAGTATGAAAGTGAATTTTTAACAGTATTTAAATTGAAAAGGTGATTAAAATATAAGCAGTAGTGCTGTTTAGTTTAAACACTTGAATCAAGGCTTGTGCAGTACAGCTGCGCAAGCAAAAGAATTTATTCGTGAAGATAAATGATACTCAAAGGAGAGAGGGAGTGATCATTTAAACGCACGGCACTAGGAGTAAGATGTATGTCTGAAGCTCAATCAAAGCCAGGAGCCATATTTAAAATATGGTGCTTTGTCCTTGGCTTGGCCTTATTGTTAACAGGCCTATTTTATTTAATTGGTGGCGGAAAGCTCATCAGTTTAGGTGGCTCATGGTACTTCTTTATTGCAGGCTTAGTGACCATCGTTTCAGCGATTTTCATTTTTAGAAAAAAAGCCCTTGGGGTTGGATTATTCAGTTTAGTCTTTATCGGTACCGTGATTTGGGCATTGCTTGATACAGGCTTTGAATTCTGGCCGCTACATTCACGCTTAATGTTCCCAGCAGGACTCTTTGCTGCGGTGCTGTTTACTTTGCCTTCTATTCGTAAATACCAGCAACAAACCGCAATGTCCGCACCAGCTTATGTGGTGGGTGGATTGACTGTGTTAGGTATGTTCGGTGGCTTATACGGCATGTTTATTCCACATCCGACTGTGGAAGCATCGGGTCAGGAATTACCATTAGTACCCGTTACCCCGAATAAACAGCAGGTGAATTGGGATCACTATGGTAGTGATGCAGGCGGTAGCCGTTTTGCAGCACTCGATCAAATTAACCGAAATAACGTCTCTAAGCTCAAAGAAGCTTGGCGTTTCCAAACAGGTGATATGACCACAGGTTCGGGCAATGGTGCAGAAGATCAAATGACCCCATTGCAAGTGGGCAACAAAGTATTGTTGTGTACCCCGCATAACAATATTATTGCGTTGGATGTAGACACCGGTAAGCAAATCTGGAAGGCCGAGGTCAACTCTAAAGCGGATGCTTGGGAGCGTTGCCGCGGTGTGGCGTATTTCGATTCGACTCAAGCCTTGGTCCAGCCAACATTGGCAGGTGCAACAGCCGTGACAGCAGTTGCGACCAATACCGCATGTCCACGACGTGTCTATACCAATACCCCTGATGGTCGCTTAATTGCAGTGAATGCGGATACAGGCGAACGCTGTAAAGACTTTGGTGTCGATGGTACGGTCAATTTACTTGAAGGCTTGGGCGATGGCACCAAAGCCCCACGTTTTGAAGTGACTTCAGCGCCAACCATTGCAGGCACTTCAATTGTGATTGGTAGCCGTATTGCCGATAACGTTGCAGCCGACATGCCAGGTGGTGTAATTCGTGCATACGATGTCATTACAGGTAAACTGCGTTGGGCATTCGATCCACGTAATCCAGATCCAAACTATGTGCTAAAACCAGGTGAAACCTATAAGCGCAGTTCAGCCAATTCATGGGCTGCAATGTCTTATGACCCACAAATGAATACCGTGTTCTTACCAATGGGGAGTTCTTCGGTCGACCTTTGGGGGGCAAACCGTCAACCTTTAGACCATAAATACAATACCTCGGTATTGGCGCTTGATGCGACTACTGGTAAAGAAAAGTGGGTCTATCAAACGGTTCATAATGACTTATGGGACTTTGACTTACCAATGCAACCAAGCTTGGTCGATTTTCCACTGAAAGATGGTTCGACTAAACCTGCTGTGGTGATTGGGACCAAGTCTGGTCAGTTCTTTGTGCTTGACCGTGTTACAGGTAAACCATTAACCAAAGTGGTGGAACAGCCAGTTAAAGCTGCCGACATTCCAAATGAACAATACAGTTTGACCCAACCACGTTCTATTGAAATGCCACAAATTGGCAACCAGACTTTGACTGAATCGGACATGTGGGGTGCAACGCCATTCGACCAATTGATGTGTCGCATTAATTTCAAATCGATGCGTTATGAAGGTCTATTTACTGCACCAGGTACGGATGTTTCCTTGAGCTTCCCAGGGTCGTTGGGTGGTATGAACTGGGGTTCTATGGCATTTGATCCAACACATCGCTATATGTTTGTGAATGACATGCGCTTAGGGCTTTGGATTCAGTTAATCAAACAAACCCCTGAAGACTTGGCGATTCAAGCCAATGGCGGTGAAAAAGTAAATACCGGTATGGGTGCAGTGCCAATGAAAGACACCCCATACAAAGTCAACAAAAACCGTTTCTGGTCTGCGTTGAGCATTCCATGTCAAAAACCACCATTCGGCACCATGACGGCAATTGACATGAAAACTCGTCAAATTGCATGGCAGGTTCCATTGGGTACGGTCGAAGATACAGGTCCGATGGGTATCAAAATGGGCTTAAAAGCACCCATTGGTATGCCAACGATTGGCGGTCCAATGGCAACTCAAGGTGGCTTGGTGTTCTTTGCGGCAACACAGGACTACTACTTACGCGCCTTTAACTCTTCAAATGGTAAAGAGTTATGGAAAGCACGTTTACCCGTCGGTAGTCAGGGTACCCCAATGAGCTATATTTCACCTAAAACAGGTAAACAATATGTAGTTGTTTCTGCGGGTGGCGCACGCCAGTCCCCAGATCATGGCGACTATGTGATTGCTTATAGTTTAGGTGAGTAATACAGACGCATAAACGGAAAGCCCTTCTGTCCCAGAGGGGCTTTTTACACTCCATCAAATGATAAGAAAAGGATATCTTGTGAGACTACTCAATACGACTCCATTTCCCTTTCAATATGCGTTATTGACTGCTGTTATCTTGCAGTCGATGGTTCTGCATGCTCAAGAGACAGCGGAATATCAACTTCCTGTCATTAAAGTCCAAGCGGTTCGAACAGACAGTGAATTGTTGCAGACCTCGGCTTCTATCCAGAAAGTGCAAGCGCCTCAGGTACAAAAAAATGCCAATGTGAATGTTTCGGAGCTATTGCAAGGCGTTGCAGGTTTACAAATTAATAATCGTGAAAATTATGCACAAGATTTGCAAATCTCCATGCGGGGCTTTGGTGCACGTTCAACCTTCGGTGTGCGCGGCATTCGCTTATATGTCGATGGTATTCCCGCCACCATGCCTGATGGTCAGGGGCAGAGTTCCAATATTGATTTAGACAGCCTAGACAATATTGAGGTTTTGACAGGACCGTTTTCATCCATTTATGGCAACTCATCGGGTGGCACCATTTTGACTCAGACCAAAGAAGGGCAAGGGCAGGATACCATTCAAGTTGGTTTTAATGCAGGTAGCCATCACAAGCAGCAAGCCAATATTCAATTACAAGGTGGCTCAGATCAAGCTAATCAGCCTGCATATGTGATTAGCTCATCTTATTTCGACACAGATGGTTTCCGTGACCATAGTGCAGCACAGAAAGTACTGAATAATGCCAAGCTAACGTGGAAATTAGATGATGGCAGCAAAATAAACTGGCTCATGAACCGAGTGAAAATTGAAGCGGATGATCCACAAGGTTTAAAGCGGGAACAATGGCAAGCCAATCCACAACAGGTCAATGACAGTCAAAATATCTATGATGTACGTAAAAGTATTGATCAGACTCAGACAGGGTTGACGTGGAGCAAACCGCTGAATGACCAAAACGAACTCTATGCCATGTTCTATTTGGGCAATCGTCAAGTGGTGCAATATCAGTCCATTCCAAGCAGTGCGCAAAAAAATCCGCGTCATGCAGGTGGTGTGATTGATTTTGATCGGGACTATTACGGTGCGGATTTACGTTGGACAGGTAAGGAGCTACTGCCAAATACCACCTTGATTGCTGGTTTGGCATTCGACCAGATGCGTGAAGATCGCCAAGGTTATGAAAACTTTGATGCGACAGGGCATTACGGAGTGAAAGGTAATCTACGTCGTGATGAGATCAATACCTTATGGAATCTCGATCCCTATATCCAAGCCTCGTGGCAGTTTTTACCACAATGGCATCTAGATGCAGGTTTACGCTATAGCAATGTCAATTATAAATCTGAAGATCAGTATATTGTGGCAGGTAATGGCGACGATAGTGGCAGTACTGACTATCAAAAACTATTACCTACCGTGGCGTTGGGTTGGGAAGTATTACCTGAGTTGTATGCTTATGCCAGTTATGGCAAAGGCTTTGAAACACCAACTTTTACCGAGATGGCATATCCGACGGTGGGAACGTCAGGTATTAACTTTGATTTAAAGCCTTCAAGCAGTGATAGCTATGAGTTGGGTTTGAAATCTCAAAATGCATTGGGACAGTTTAGCTTCGCAGCGTTTCATATTGAAACCCAAGATGACATTGTGCCTGATGATGCCAACGGCGGACGCAGTACCTTCCGTAATGCGGAAAAAACTTTACGTGAAGGCTTAGAACTATCATGGCAAAAGCAACTCTGGCAAGCGTTGAATATCCGAACCAGTTATAGTTATTTAGATGCAACATTTGATGCCGCTATTCCTGCGACCACCACCAAGCCACTGATTCAGAAGGGGATTTATATCCCAGGGATTGCTAAAAACCAAGCCTTTGTAGCTTTGGCATGGCAACCTGAGCAGGGTTTTCAGGCCGGCTTAGACGCACGCTATATGGATAAAATTTATGTCGATGATATCAACTCGGATACTGCACCAAGCTATACAGTTGTGGCGGCAAACATCGGCTATTTATGGGTGAATCGAGACTGGAAAATCAATACTTATGCGCGAGTCGATAATTTGTTTGACCGTAACTATGTCGGTTCAGTGATTGTGAATGACAGTAATGGACGTTATTTTGAACCTGCCGATGGGCGTAATTTTAGTGTGGGGATGAGTGTAAACAAGACCTTTTAATAGGATCTTATCTGGAACTTAAAAAGGGGGCTAAATTGCCTCCTTTTTTGACGCCTGAAAATCTTTCACGGTATAGATACTCGTTTTTTTAGCCTAAATTTGCTTAAATACGCCTCGAAAAATAACAACATATAACAGGCTTTATATGAATAAATTAAGCAATACTTTAGTTTTTGTAACCTTGTGTAGCAGCATGCTTCTCACGGGTTGTGATTTCTTTAAAGGTAAGAAAGACAGTGCTGAAGCAGAACAAGCTGTGCCCGCAGTCAATGAATGGGACTGTAGCAATGAAGCAAAGTTAAAAGAGATTAAGGCTGCACTACAGCAAGACTATCTGAAAAAACTAGATAAAGCTTTGCGTAACTCTAGCTATTATCAGGCGGATAAAAATCTGACCGATACCATCACCCAGAATATTCATTTTGAAGTGAAAAATATTACCACAGTGACGGAACAACCAGAAACCGCAAAGCAACTAGAATGCCGTAGCGAGCTGATTGTGAAAATGCCAAAAGGTTTACAACAGCGTGCTGAAAATGGTTATAAAGCGATGCGGTGCGATGAGTGCGAAGGTTATTATGGCGATACGTTGAAAGATTCTCTAGAAAGCGAAGCGTATGGTTTGAGCTTGCAGAAAGATCAGTTGAAAGGATCATTTAATTATCAATTGATTAAAACGGATAAAGAGGGCATTCAACTCCAGTTACCCAAAGAAAATAATGTGATAGAGGGATTAGTCTTTATTACAGAAAAAGCGGTACAACTTGCTGCTTATGAAGAAGAAAATAAACAGTATGATGATCAATTAGATGAGCAAGAACAAAAAAATGCTGAACAACAAGAACTGGCTCAGAAATCTATGGATATCCGTCAAAAAGAGCTGAATACCGATCAAGCAAAAGTAGTGGAGCGCTTAAATCAAACTTGGGATCATTTCACCAGTGAGCAAAAAGCCCAGTTGCAACAAGACCAGTCGGACTGGTTTGAAAAACGGGATGTAGACTGTAAAGTGATTGCGCAAACGAGCCTTTATAATATTCCCGAAAAAGATCGTGAAACCTATCAACAGCATCACGATTATTGGGATGCGAACATGAGAGAACAAAATCAGGAGATGCAATACACCAAATGTTTTAATCAAAAAACCTCAGAGCGTATTGTTTATCTGAATAATGTTTTTAACTGATCAGAAACCGAATTGAAATGAAAAGGACGAATTGCTTCGTCCTTTTTTTATTGGCATGCTTACAGCAGAAAGGAAGAGTAAGCAAATATGCGAATTAGTATTATCGGTGCAGGGCGCGTAGCCTACCATTTGGCATCCGTTTTAAAGCAACAACATCAAATTGTACAAATTTATAGTCGGACTTGGGAAAAAACACAATGTTTGGCTACGCATGTGGCAGCACACGCTTGTCCTTCGTTTAGCGAGTTAAATCCAGAGATTGACCTGTTGATTCTTGCGGTGAGTGATCAATCCATTACTACGGTGATTGCAGAAATTGCCCCGTTATTGCCAAATGTGCTGATTGTGCATACTTCGGGCAGTACCGATCTTCAGCGATTGCAGCAATATCATCTACGTTCGGGCGTATTTTATCCTTTACAGACGTTTAGTCTTGAGCGTGAAATTGACTGGCAGCACACGCCACTTTTTGTGGAAGCAGTACACGCAGCAGATCAAGCGCTTTTACTGCAACTGGCGCAACAACTTAGTGAACGTGTCTATGCCTATAGTTCGCAGCAACGCTTGAGTTTGCATTTGGCAGCCGTGTTTGCCTGTAATTTTACTAATTACTGTTATGACATGAGCAAGCAGATTGTCGATCAGACACAGGTTGATTTTAGTCTGTTGTATCCATTGATTTTGGAAACAGCCGCTAAAGCCACACAGAATGATCCCAAAAATATGCAGACGGGTCCGGCAGTACGCGGTGATGTGAATATTTTACAGATGCATCAGTCAATTTTAGCGGAATTGCAACGATCTGATTTGGCTGAAGTATATGCCTTAATGAGTCAGCAGATTATGCAGCGACATCAAGCCTAAGCGTTGGCGTGAAATTGAGAGGGGAATCTCAAGCATGTAGTGCAGCATGCTTGAGAAAAATCTTACTGAGACAAATTACTTAATTTTCTTGAAAATAAAGTCATTAATTTTGTGACCAGCTTCCAAGCCACGACGTTCAAATTTGGTTTGTGGACGCCATTCTGGACGCGGATAGCTATTGCCTTTACCTGCCATATTTTCAAGATTTGGACGGTTGTCTAATACATCCAGCATCCATTCTGCATACGGTTCCCAGTCAGTGGCTGCATGGAATGTTCCACCCATTTCCAACTTCTGCTCAACCAATGGCATACGGTCATGTGAAACGAAACGACGTTTAAAGTGACGTTTTTTCTGCCATGGGTCTGGGAAATATAACTGCACACAGTTAATACTATTGTCAGGCATTTCACGAAGGACTTGAATTGCATCGGCATCTAAAACACGAAGGTTTTTCAGCTCAGCCATGCCTGCTTCATAAACGCATTGCGCAATCCCTGGAATGTGTACTTCAATACCAACAAAGTTGCGTTCTGGATTTGCTTTCGCCATCAGTACCAGTGAGCGACCCATACCAAAACCGATTTCAACAGTCAAAGGACGTTCAGGGTGTTCAAAATGCTGACGCAAATCACCTACTGGATATTCCAAAATTAAGTGACCATATTGTTCAAGCGCAGTACGTTGAGAGGTATTCAGCGGAGCAGAGCGACGCATATAAGTCACAATTTCACGATGCTCATTTAAGTTGTCTAGCTCGACGACTTGCGGTTCTAATAGATCGGTTGACATAACTTTGGCAAATGTAAAAATTCGAAAGCGGTATTTTAAATCCTGAGACTGGCAAGTCAAATTTTTTACCGTTATTTCGGCAATTAAATTGTTTTTGATTTTGTCAGAGTGAAGTTCATCCAGCAGAAACTGGCTTGGGGGATGATCTATAGCTTACGGATTTATGACTACACAACAAAAAAAAGAGCTGGTCTAACCAACTCTTTTTTATATGAAATAGGATTTAAAGCGGATTATAGCGGTCTATCAAAGTGCTACTGGCTTCATTCAAACCCACCACCTCAATTGCAATACCTTGATCCCGAAATTTTTGCACCACGGTATTCAGCATATTCACCGAAGTAATATCCCAGACATGAGCATGGGTTAAATCGAGAATGACGCGTTTGGCAGGAGTTGAAAAATCAAAAAATTGATAGAATTTTTCCGAGCTGCTAAAGAAAATTTGTCCTGAAATGCGATATTCAAGCGTATCGGTATTGATCTGTAGCGCTTGGACTTTAACTTCACTTTCTAGCTTATTGACCAAGAACAGGGCAGAGAGGCAGACCCCAACAAAAACACCTAAGGCCAGATTGTGGGTCGCCAATACAATCACCACGACACTCAGCATGACAATGTTACTTTGCTTCGGATGCTTATTAAATTGCTTGACTGAATCCCAATTAAAAGTGGTAAAGGACACCATAATCATAATGGCCACCAATGCTGCCATTGGAATATAGGCCAGCCAGTCTTTTAAAAACACCACCAGACAAAGTAAGAACACACCTGCCACTAGGGTTGAAAGTCGCGTACGCGCACCAGAACTGACATTAATAATCGACTGACCAATCATCGCACAACCTGCCATACCGCCCATAAAACCACTGACAATATTGGCATAACCTTGTCCACGACATTCCTTATGACGATCACCTTCAGTGCCGGTGACTTCATTCACAATGGTCGTCGTCATCATGGTTTCCAGTAAGCCGACTGTGGCTAAAGTCATGGCATAGGGGAAGATGATTTTTAAGGTTTCCAGATTAAGTGGAATGTCTGGAATTAAAAATACAGGTAGTGTATCTGGAAATTGTCCTAAATCACTGACGGTTCGGATGTCTGCACCAAATACCAGTGCCACTAAGCTTAGAAGAATAATACAAACCAATGGGGCAGGCAGTAATTTGCCAATTTTAGGAAGATATGGGAACAGATAAACGATGACTAAACCTAAAGCGACAAAGCTATAGCCAATCCAGTCCATTTTTTTGATCTCAGGAATCTGTGCCACAAAAATAAGGATCGCTAGGGCATTCACAAAACCGTAAACCACAGATTGAGAGACAAAGCGCATCAGTTTTGCGACTTTAAAGTAGCCTGCAATAATCTGAATCAGACCCGTTAAAATGGTGGTTGCAAATAAATATTGCAGCCCATGTTCTTTGACTAGGGTAATCATCAGCAACGCCATGGCACCTGTAGCTGCCGAAATCATCGCAGGCCGACCACCAAAAAAAGCAATACTGACGGCTATACAGAATGAAGCATATAAACCGACTTGAGGGTCTACACCTGCAATTGCTGAAAAAGCTATCGATTCAGGAATTAGTGCAAGACCAACCACAATACCCGCAAGTACATCAGTACGAATATTCGAAAACCATTCTGTTCTTTTAAGGCTAATCACTACAGCATTTCATGAAATTTAAAGAATGTGTATGTTAAAACATCTAACAATAAAAAAGCACACGAGATTGTCTTGAAAAATTGTAAAAATTGAACAATATTCAAGAAGTACTATTTATAAGTCGTTACGCTTTTTTGCAATTTACAGGTCTGAGCGCTTGAAAGTTTGTCTGAAGGCATTTAAAAAATTGAAGAGTTCGATAACAAGGATTATATATGAAGCTTTATTATTCCCCAGGTGCATCTTCTTTAGCAGCACATATTATTCTAAATGAAATTAATGTCGATTTTGATCTGGTTCGCGTAGACCTAAAAACACATAAAACAGAAAAAGGCGAAGATTATTATGCAATTAATCCAAAAGGTTATGTGCCTGCACTCGAAATCAACCCAGGGTTAATTTTGACTGAAAATGTGGCGATTTTACCCTTCTTGGCGCAGCATGATCCCAAGCAGGATTTGATTCCACCCTCAGGTCTAGGCCGTGCCAAGGTACTCGAGTGGTTGGGTTATCTCAACTCAGAATTGCACGATGCCTATGCCGTATTATTCTGCGGACCTTTGTCGGAAGAAGCGAAAACCAAAGCCTATGCAGAAATTGATCGCTTACTCAGTTATATCGATCAAGCCATTGCAGATTCAGACAATGATTATTTGGTTGATGATAACTTTGGACCTGCCGATGCCTATTTATTCGTGTTGACAAACTGGTCAAATGCCATTGAGCATGATTTGACGCCGTATAAAAATATCATTGCTATTCGTAATAAAGTCGCAGAGCGTCAGTCGGTGCAAATGGCGATGCGCGATGAGGGTTTGATTCCTTGATCAATTCTTAAAAATAGAAAAACGCCTCAAATGGGCGTTTTTTTATTTAAATTCAGGTGGTTCATTAAAATCAATTTGTTCTAGTTTTAGATTGTAGGTTTGTTGGAGCTTACTCCACTTGACTTGAACAGGCTGAGTAGACTCCGCGAATTCATTTTCTCCAGTCATGGTTTTCACTTTTCCTGTCGAAAAATTGATACTGCGAGAGGATTGATCCCCAGAAGCACGATGAAACTCGCTTTGATCGAAGCCGATCAAGCGCATGGCATTATTTTGATAGCGAAAACTAAAACTGTTATTGGTGACATACCAAGAACCACAACTGAGCCAATAATGCAGGTTGATTTTAAGTATGCCTTTATGAATACTTATCCCGCCATCTTCCATTGGGTCAGCCAAGCAAGGGGATTCTTCGTCATTCTCAGTTGGAAGCGAGTCGTTTTCAGTGATCACTTGATAACCCTGTGCTGTTTGAAATAGCACTAATAGTTTTCTCGGATTCAGATTTAAGCGATCACTGCCTAAACCGGCATTGGCAATCACATTTTCCGGATTATTGTCTTCAATAACCAAAACGCTATCATTTAGACCATCACGGTTAAGGTCTCCTGTAACGGTTTCAATGATTTTCCAATTTTTAGGAATGAATGGACTGAAGCTTGAAGAGGGTGTTGCTGCAAAGCTAGGAATCCAGAAACCCAAGCAGCATAAAGGCAGAATGGTTTTTATCATGTAATTGACTCTTTATTTATTCTTAAAAAGCAAAGGATTCCGAAGAATCCTTTGCTAGGCGTTTTATTTAAAGAAATAGCCTGTTTCTGGTGAGCTGGCATTTGCCATGCGTTTGCGCGGCATACGCCCAGCGAGGAAGGCTTCACGTCCTGCTTCTACCGCTTTTTTCATGGCAGAAGCCATTAACACTGGGTTTTGCGCAGCAGCAATCGCGGTATTCATCAATACACCATCACAACCGAGTTCCATGGCAATCGCAGCGTCACTGGCCGTTCCTACACCAGCATCGACTAACACTGGAACTTTGGCATTTTCTTTAATAATCGAAATCGTGTGTGGGTTTAAAATCCCCAAACCCGAGCCAATTAAACTACCTAAAGGCATAATTGCTACACAACCCATGCTTTCCAATTCTTGCGCCACAATAGGGTCATCAGAAGTGTAGACCATGATTTCAAAACCATCATCAATCAAGGTGCGGGCAGCTTTAAGGGTTTCGGTAATGTTGGGGTAAAGCGTTTTTTCATCACCGAGAACTTCAAGCTTGACCAAATTATGACCATCCAATAGTTCCCGTGCCAACATACAGGTGCGTATCGCACTATTGGCATCAAAACAACCTGCGGTATTTGGCAAAATCGTATATTTTTCAGGTGGAATAACCGAAAGCAAATTTGGCTGATCGGGATGCTGGCCAATATTGACGCGGCGAATGGCGACAGTAACAATTTCTGCACCACTGGCTTGAATGGCTAAATCAGTTTCATTTAAATCTTTATATTTACCCGTACCCACCAACAAACGTGAGTTAAAGGTTCTTGAACCGACAATAAGAGGGGTATCTTCCATGGGAGCTCCAAATTAGCCGCCACCAACGGCATGAATAATTTCAATGCGATCTTGATCACAAATAGGGGTTTGTTCGAGTTTAGATTTTGAAATAATCATTTCATTGTGTTCGACTGCAAAACGTTTACCTTCTAATTCTAATTCTTGAATCAGTTGTAATAGATTGCAGCACGTGGTGTCTTTTGCTTCACCGTTCAGAAAAATTTGCATGTCATTATTTCCAACAAGTTTTGACCTATTTGGCGTATTTATAGGCATTCCACGCTAAGACCAACCATCCAGCAATCATCAATGCTCCGCCAATTGGGGTAATGGCACCCAAACCGCGAGGTAAACCCAAAGCCATCACATACAGTGAGCCGCAAAAGAAGAAAATTCCAACTTGAATGAGGGTGAAACTCACTTTAATCGGCAGCAGAGGAACGACTTTTGCCAAAATCGCGAGCATCAATAAGCCCAAAGCATGATAGAAAAAATAATCCGTCGCGGTTTGCCACCAAGCCAATTGAGCCTCAGTTGCGCGGGCTTTTAAGCCATGCGCACCAAAAGCACCTAACATGACAGCAATGGCTAAATTGAGTGCTGAGATTGCGATCCACATAAGCTATGAGACCTAAACAAATTTGCGCATAACCTTAGCATATCCTGCCCTAGTGAAAAAAGCGAAATGTGACATTGTGCTATCGTAAATAAAAAGGGTATAACCCGAAAGTTATACCCTTTAAAAATTTGAACAGCAGAATTAATTTGAGGACATTGCGATTTTGATTTTTTCCATCGCATTTTTCTCTAATTGGCGAATACGTTCAGCAGAAACATTATATTCAGCAGCCAATTCATGCAAGGTCGATTTATCATCATCTAACCAGCGGCGCTGTAAAATATTACGTGAGCGATCGTCGAGTTGCTCCATGGCTTCATGCAAAGCGGAAGTACTTTGTTCTTCATAGTCTTCGTTTTCAACCAAACGGGCAGGATCATAACGGTTGTCTTCTAAATACAAAGCAGGAGCAACATGCGTTGAACCTTCATCATCGTCATCACCTTGCGCTTCAAAAGCAGCATCATAGGCGGTGAGACGGCCTTCCATTTCTAGCACTTGTTCTGGCGTCACATTCAAATCATTGGCAATCGACTGCGCTTCTTCTAAGGTCAGTTTCTTACTGGATTTTTTCAGACTGCGTAAATTAAAGAATAATTTACGTTGCGCTTTGGTGGTGGCAATTTTAACAATTCGCCAATTACGAATCACATATTCATGAATTTCAGCTTTAATCCAGTGTACCGCAAAAGACACTAAACGCACGCCCATGTTCGGGTCAAAACGTTTCACAGCTTTCATTAAGCCTAAGTTGCCTTCTTGAATTAAATCACCTTGTGGCAAGCCATAACCTGCATAACTTCGTGCAATATGAACAACGAAACGCAAATGCGACATTACCAGCATTTTAGCAGCATCAAGGTCTTGGTCGTAGTAGTAACGCTCAGCCAACTCTTTTTCTTGTTCGGCTGTTAAAATCGGAATCTGATTGACAGTACTAATATATGCCCCAAGGTTTACACCTGGCGCAGATAATGACAGGGGCATCAATTGATTGCTGCTGTCACTCATAGGTACTCCTTATAAAATTGGACATTGATGTTCCACTACCTTTCATATTAATGCCAATAAGCTCACACATTAAGGAAATTTGGGTAGCGTTATGTAATTTTTTATGCCAAATTGAAACCATTGAGTCTAACTGAAAATAATTAAGATTCAATTAAGTAATGGTATTCATGCTCTGAAATTTTTCTCACTTCACAGCTTAACTGATGCATCTGACAATAACGTGTCACATCAATTTGACTATGCGGATCGGAAGATTTGAGTAAAATCCGATGTGAAGGTGAGTTTTTTAGGGAACGTTTAAGCATCAATAATGGCATGGGGCAAGGCTTACCCATTGCATCAATAATCAGCTCACATTCGGTCTGGTTCGTCATACTGAGTGAGGTTGCAGAAATATACTGTTAAAATCTTAGCAAATTTAATGCCAAACCCCAAATAAAAACATAGTAAAACTATATGAATGTTTATATTGATCTAAAATATGCATCTAAAAAAAATTACTTAATCTTTAGCTGAATTAAGTGAAAAAAATTCTATTAATTGTCACAAACCCATGTTAAGCTCGATGCCGTATTGAGGATTTATCGCAACTTTACATTGTTTTAAAACCCTACACTACAAATGGATGTAACCGGGATTTTGTTAATAGTTATACAGAATGATTACAAGCTTAGAAATAATAAATGTTTTTAAACCTTGTTTGCTCTGCTGTTTGCAACACCGGGTGGTCCTTCTTTTAAATACAATGAGGATTAACTTATGACAGCTCGTGAACAAGGCGTAGTTAAATGGTTCAACGACACTAAAGGTTTTGGTTTTATTCAACGCAATGGCGGTGATGATGTATTTGTTCACTTCCGTGCGATTCAAGGCGAAGGCCACCGTTCACTTCGTGACGGCCAACGTGTTGAATTCAGTGTTGTAAAAGGCCAAAAAGGCTTCCAAGCTGAAGAAGTTCAACCTTTAGACTAATACGCTAAAGAATCTTCGAAACGCCCCAATGTCTATTGGGGCGTTTTTTGTTTATAATAAGCCCTCGTCTTTTCTTTATTCATTAGTTTGAGCAAGTATTTATGTCATCTGGTTTTGAAACCCTAAATTTACATCCTCAACTTAAACAAGCGATTGATGCTTTGGGGTTTAAGGAAATGACACCAATCCAGCAGAAGGTACTGAAGTTTACTTTGGCTGGACATGATGCGATTGGGCGTGCACAAACAGGAACAGGCAAAACTGCTGCATTTTTGGTGAGTGTGATTAATGACTTGCTGAACAATCCAATTAAAGAGCAGCGTTTTCGTGGTGAGCCACGTGCACTGATTTTAGCTCCAACACGTGAGTTAGCTTTACAAATCGAGAGTGATGCGAAACATCTCACTAAATTTACCGATCTGCATTTGGTGACTTTGTTGGGTGGTGTAGATTTCGATAAGCAAAAAGCACAGCTCGACAAAAATTTTGTCGATATTATTGTGGCGACACCAGGTCGTCTGATAGATTTCGTTGAACAAAAAGAAGTATGGCTCGATCAAATCGAGTTTTTAGTGATTGATGAAGCCGACCGTTTATTGGATATGGGCTTTATTCCTTCGGTGAAACGTATTGTGCGTTATTCTCCGCGTAAAGAGCAGCGCCAAACTCTCATGTTCTCTGCGACTTTTAGCTATGATGTTTTGAATTTGGCACAACAGTGGTTGTTTGAACCGGTAACTGTGGAAATTGAGCCAGAAAAGAAGACCAATGCTGATGTTGAGCAACGTGTATATATGGTCGCGAAGACGGATAAATATAAATTGCTACAAGATATCTTGCGTGATGAGCCAATTGAAAAAGTCATGATTTTTGCCAATCGTCGTGATCAAGTCCGTAAGTTATATGACACCTTGAAGCGTGATGGTTATAAAGTTGTGATGTTGTCTGGTGAAATTGCCCAAGACAAGCGACTCAAAATGCTAGACCAGTTTAAACATGGTAAGCACAACATCATGATTGCCACCGATGTGGCGGGTCGTGGTATTCATGTTGATGGCGTGTCGCATGTAGTGAATTTTACCTTACCTGAACAGTCGGATGATTACGTACACCGTATTGGCCGTACGGGGCGTGCAGGAACACGTGGGGTAAGCATTAGCTTCCTTTCAGAAGATGATGCATTTCATTTGCCAGAGATTGAAAAAGCGATTGGACAGAAATTACCGTTAACTCGTTTGGAAGGTTATTGCTAATTTTTGCTACAAACGAGAAAAAGGCTAGTAAATACTAGCCTTTTTTTATGGATTTCTTTTGAGTGTTGGACTTAATTGGCTTTGCAGTAAAAAGTCACAACGGTTTGATAATCGGTATCTTTTGAAATGCTGGTATTGGTGCCTGCAATACTGCCAATTACATCAGCAGCTGCTTGAATCATTTGACCTGTTTGGTCATCAACTACACCTTTGAGCGAACCATTGTATTCGGTTTTTTCACTCACCACGATTGGCGTTGAGTTTTTGCAGGTTTTATTGGCTGCTGCGACCGCATTGTTTTTGGAAATAATGCTGGTTTTACCCAGACCGGTAACCTCAAATTGGTTATTTTCTTTTTGAATTACCGTGGATGATGTCGGTGTTGTGGCACATGCAGATAGTAAAATTGAGCCTAAAATAGCTGCACTCAAGACAAATTTATTGTTCATGTTTTCCCCATTTTGTAGTGAAGTACTGCAACATAGTGTTCATGATAATGACCAAAGAAGATGTATAAAAAGTGCTGCTTTATTTTACTGCTGTGTGAAAAAATGCCGATAAAGACAATTTATTCAGTCTGCTAGAGCATTATGAAAATATTGTGATACTCTTGCAGGAGTATTAATGTATAGATCTCAAAGTCGATGACGGATTTAACAGCAGACCTTATTCACCAAAATATTCATCAACGTCAGTCTATCGGACATCTTGTTGAGCCTGCTCCAAATGCAGCTCAACTTGAACTTGCTTTTCAAGCGGCATTGACTGCACCCGATCATCATCGCTTAAAGCCGACCAGATTTGTGGTGATTGAGCCTGAACAAAGAGCCGCTTTTGGTCAATTGTTATCAGATGCACTCGCAGATCTTGGTGAGCAAGATCCAGTCCAATTAGATCGCGTGAAGCAGCATCCATTTCGAGCGCCAGTGTTGGTTTTGGCCTTAACGCAGTTTAAGGATCACGCCAAAGTTCCTTATTTTGAGCAGACGTTAAGTACTGGTGCTGCCATTGAAAATTTCTTACTGTCTTTGCAAGCACAAGGTTTTTCGACTATGTGGCGGAGTGGGGCGGTGGTTGAATCTACCTTGTTAAAACAGGCCTTGGGCCTCACAGCGCAAGATCTTGTTTCTGGTATTATTTATATTGGAACAGCAGCCAAAGCGATTCCAGCGCGTGCTGAAATTCATACCGAACAATATGTGAGTTATTGGAATAAATAAGTTTGAAATACGCTTTAGGATATAAAAATAAATGTCTGAATTAAATTTTAGTGACTTGGTTGAACCTGTTGTAATTGACCGTAAAACGGCATTACGAGTGACCGTATTGGGTGGTGGTAGTTTTGGTACTGCAATGGCAAATACAGCAGTACGAAATGGTTGTGACACCATGATTTGGATTCGTGATGAGGCTATTGCCGATGAAATTAATCGTACGCATATCAATCAGCGTTATTTGCCAGATTTTCAACTAGAACCAGGTCTGGTTGCTGTTTCAGATGTAGAAAAAGCCGTTCGAGATCGAGATATTATCTTGGTGGCGATTCCGAGTCATTCGTTCCGTGACGTTCTGAAGCAAATTCGTCCCTATATTAGTTCGCAAGCCGTGATCTCTTTAACCAAGGGTATTGAAGCAAATACCTTTTGTTTTATGAGCGATATTATTCAGCAAGAATTGCCAGAAGTGCCTTTTGGTGTGCTTTCGGGGCCTAATTTAGCCAAAGAGATTGTTGCCGGACAACCAGCTGGTACAGTCATTGCGAGTGATTCTGAGCTAGTGCGTTATGCAGTGCAACAGGCTTTACATAGTGCTTTATTCCGTGTTTTTGCAAGTGATGATGTGCATGGCGTTGAATTGGGTGGCGCATTAAAAAATATTTATGCGGTCGCTATGGGCATGGCTGCTGCTTTTAACGTGGGAGAAAATACCAAGAGTATGATTCTAACCCGTGCTTTGGCAGAAATGAGTCGTTTTGCGGTAAAACTCGGCGCAAACCCGCTAACATTCTTGGGCTTGTCGGGGGTTGGTGATTTATTCGCCACTTGTAATAGCCCTTTGAGTCGCAATTATCAGATCGGTTATGCCTTGGGTAAGGGTAAAACGTTAGAACAGGCCACCAAAGAACTTGGACAAACCGCGGAAGGAATTAATACCGTGGTTCAGGTGAAAGCACGTGCTCAGGAACTCGATGTCTATATGCCAATTACTTGTGCTTTATATGATGTGATTTTTGAAGGGGCTCCACCGTTATCTATTGCGGTATCCTTAATGAAAAATGGACATCGTAGTGATGTGGAGTTTGTTTTGCCACATCATGCGGTTTAAGTTTAATTCATTGAATGCATTAGAATTGTCATAAATACTGTATATACTTCATAAATGAGCACCAACTATTTTTAAAACATCGGTTGAGTGCTCTGAAATAATAAGGAAATATTATGTTGCTTACATTAGTCCGTCATGGTGAAGCTTCGCCACCTATTGATGGTAATGATCTTAAACGTCCATTGACAGCGCGTGGTCATCAACAAGCTCAAGAAACTGCAGATTTCTTAAAAGATTTAGTGCAACCTGATATTTTTATTGTTAGTCCATTATTAAGGGCGCAAGAAACCTTGGCGCATATTCAGACTTATTTTAAAGGTGTGCCCGTTTTATTGTGCAATGCAATTAAACCGGATGATGATGCGCAGGTTGCTGTTGAATGGTTGTCTCATTTACCTTATGAGTCGATTGTGGTGGTGTGTCATATGAATGTTGTGGCACATATAGAAGAAGTGCTTACCTCTGAGCCATTTCATCCTTTTGCACTTGCAGAAGCGCGTTGCTATGATCAAACGGTCATTGCGGCTGGGCTGTCTACGCTGAAAAAGCAATTCATTCCTAAGGCTTAAAAAGATTTAAAACGGCAGATAAAAATAAATGTTGTATATATGGATGCCAGAAGCCAATGACGCATGGCAGTGGTCAGCAGGGGAAACTTGGCACTCGGCATTAAGTTTGGAGCAATTGATTCAAGACTTAAAACCGTTTGCCACTCAAGAAGCAACCGTGTTCTTTCCGAGTCGGCATATACAGATGCTGCAACATAACCTCAATAAAGTGCAGTACAAGCAATTGGGGCAAGAGGGGATTAAATATCTTTTGGAGGAATATATTGTTTTTCCAATTGATAGTATGAAGGTATTGCATCAGTTTCAAAATCCAGATCAATTAACGCTGCTTGGGGTCTCACAGCATTTGGTCGAAACACTACAGCATTCGCTGGCATTATTGCCGGTGAAAATTGCTGTACTTATTCCAGATTTTTATGCAGTGCCTCAACCAGAACAACCTGATCAAACAGTGCTCTTAAATTTGCATGGGCGTTTACTAGCTCGTGAAAATGAGTATTTGGGTTGCTCTGTTGATGATTTATCTTTGTATTTGGATTATCAGAATGCCAATCGCCACTACCATATAGCGCATCTAAATGATAGGCAGCATGAAGCTTTAGAGGCGCGTGTAACTCAAGATCAGATCAGTCATTTTGACTATGTTTTTACACCGTTAAAAAAACCAAAGCAGCATCCTTTTAATGTTTTGCCTAAGCTTAAGTCGGAATCGAACCTTTCGGGGTACTGGAAAGCCTGTGGAGCGGTGGCATTGGCTCTATTGGTGGTGCAGTTTGGTTACGATGCTAGTCGTTGGTATAAAAACAAAAAGGTCGCAGATGAAACTGCCCAGCAAGCCGTTACTCAATTTAAATACTGGTTTGGGCAAAATTATCCTGTAACTGAACAAACCTTGAAAAGCCAGTTTGAGTTTCAAATGAGAAGCAATCAAATCGGGCAGAATAACAGCTTGCAGTTGTTAAGTCGGGTCGGTCCGATTTTAATGCAAAACAAGATTATTGCGGATCGTGTCTATTCTGATACAGCAGGATTAAATCTGGATTTAAAGGCCAGTTCATCTGCAATATTGCAAAATTTGACCCAGCAGCTGAGTCAACAGGGTTTTAAGGTTGAACTTGGAAATATTCAGCCGAATGGTGCGGGTGTGATTGGATCGGTGAAAATACAATAATGAAAGTATTAGAAAAAGTGAGCAACTCATTCGATTCTGCTTATGAGCAATTTGCCCAATACTTAGAGCGCTTGTCTGTTCGTGAGCGTGTCATGGTCATTTTTACCATCATTTTTGTGTTATTTGCCGCGCTTGGCTCAGCCTTATGGTATATGCATAAGGCTGCTGAGTATCAACAGCAGCGTGTCAGCGAGTTGAAGGATTTGGTGGTATGGATGCAAAGCAATGCGGTTACCATGAAACCCGCGGGTGATGTGCAACTTAGTGCTGCGGAAAAAGTGCAACGTGTTGCCCAGCAGCAAGGCTTGGGTGTTGCATCACAGCAAATGGGTGAGCAAATTCAAGTTGTTATAACTCATGCGAACTATTCTGTTTTGGCCAATTTCCTGACTCAATTGGCACAGATGGGTTTAAGCATTGAAAAAATGGAACTTCAGTCAACCGCAGGGCAGATTAAATTAACAGCGACAGTACAATAATAGGTCAAAATAAACAGTTGCCAAGCATGGTGTTTTGAGTGGGCTATGCCTATAATGTACCGACTTAAAAAGCAGTAGACTTTTCTAGATATGTTGTATTCTCTAGCCCGCCCTTTGTTGTTTTCTTTAGCACCAGAGCGTGCACATGAGCTCACATTATCCTTGCTAAAATCAGCTCATGTGATGGGCTTGATGCGACAAAGTGTTGCGGCAAAACCTGTGACCTGCATGGGGATTGAATTCCCAAATCCTGTAGGTTTGGCTGCTGGCTTAGATAAAAATGGTGCTTATATCGACGCCTTGGCTAGTCTAGGCTTTGGGTTTATCGAAATTGGTACCATTACACCGCGTCCTCAAGCAGGTAATCCAAAACCACGTCTTTTCCGTTTGCCGCAAGCACAAGCGATTATTAACCGTATGGGTTTTAATAACGATGGTGTGGACAAGCTGATTGAAAATGTCAAAGCTTCCAAATTTAAAGGTGTATTAGGGATTAATATTGGTAAAAATGCCGATACCCCTGTAGAAAAAGCAGTAGATGATTATTTAATCTGCTTGGAAAAAGTCTATAACTACGCTTCATATGTCACCGTTAATATCTCATCTCCAAATACCAAAAACCTACGCAGCTTGCAAAGCGGTGATGCACTGACCGAATTGTTGGTGACTTTAAAGAAACGTCAGCTTGAATTGGCGGATGAGCATCAGCATTATGTGCCTTTGGTCTTGAAAGTTGCGCCAGATTTAACTCCAGAAGATATTGCTTTTATTTCACAGCAACTGATTGCAAACAAAATTGATGGTTTGATTGTCACCAATACGACGCTATCCCGTGAAGGTGTAGAAAATCTACCTCAAGGTGATGAAGCAGGTGGTCTTTCTGGTGCACCAGTATTTGAAAAGAGCACAGCTTGTTTGTCGGCTTTTGCGCAAGCCTTGAATGGTCAAGTCCCATTAATCGGGGTAGGCGGGATTCTAGCTGGTGAACAAGCACTGATTAAGCAAAATGCAGGGGCAACACTTGTACAAGTGTATAGTGGCCTCATATATACAGGACCAAAGCTGATTAAAGATTGTGTTGATGCTATGCTTGCAAAATGAATACCATTGATATCTTCATACTGATCATTTTGCTCATTGGAGGGCTAAACGGTTTGCGACAAGGATTTTTTAAAGCCTTTGCGAACTTGGTGGGTTGGATTTTTGCACTCATTGTTGGTGCTAAATATGCCGCTATCATTGCTCCCTCAATGAGTGTGCTCAGTCAAGATCCAGTGGTTCAGAAAATAGCAGCATTTGCCTTTATTGTATTGGTCATTATTGTACTGACGTGGTTGGCTACGGCACTATTAAATGGTTTGCTCAGCAGCTTGAAGTTGGGACCTTTGAACCGCCTTGCGGGTGGTGCATTTGGTACGCTGAAGGGGTTGTTGGTGGTTCTAATTACCATGCAGGGCCTGAGTCCATGGGTAGAAAGTTCTCCGCATTGGAAGCAATCTAAAATGGTGCAATCATTATTGCCTTATGCACCATGGGCTGCCCAAATGTCAAAAGATGCAGCGCACGAAGCGCTTGAACATATTCAGTCGGAAGGTGCTCAGCAATCTTCCCACTCCTTGTCTGAACCAACGCAAAAAGATCATTCGCGTTCAGGCAACTCAACAAATAATCCTTTTTATTAATCCTAGCTTGTCTGCGAGGTTGCTATGTGTGGAGTTGTTGGTATAGCTGGTAAATCACCCGTTAACCAAATGTTGTTTGATGCATTAACGATGTTACAACATCGTGGACAAGATGCAGCTGGGATCGTAACTTGCCACGAAGGACGTTTATTTCTTCGCAAAGACAATGGCATGGTACGTGATGTATTTCATACCCGTCACATGCGTGCATTACTAGGTAATTACGGTATTGGTCATGTGCGTTATCCTACAGCAGGCTCATCGAGCAGTGCTGAGGCTCAACCTTTTTATGTAAACTCACCTTACGGTATTACTTTGGCACACAATGGTAACTTAACCAATGCTGAAGAAATTCATGATGATTTGTTTAAAACAGATTTACGTCACATGAATACCGATTCTGACTCTGAAGTATTATTGAATGCGTTTGCACATGAGTTGCAAAAACGTAGCAAATTAGAGCCAACTCCAGAAGATATTTTCCATGTAGTTTCACGTGTACATGAGCGTTGTAAAGGTGCTTATGGTGTTGTAGCGATGATTACGGGTCAGGGGCTTGTGGGCTTCCGTGATCCAAATGGTATTCGTCCACTGATTTATGGTTCGCGTGAAATTGAAACCGGTGAGAAAGAATATATTATTGCTTCGGAGTCTGTTGCGATTACTGCACTTGGCTTTAAAGTGGAGCGTGATATTGCGCCAGGTGAAGCAATTTTTATTAATGCCAATGGGGAAATGTTCACACAGCAATGTGCTAAAAACCCAGAATATCGTCCATGTATTTTTGAATATGTGTATTTTGCTCGCCCAGATGCAACGATTGACGGTATTTCTGTCTATAAAGCGCGTTTGAAAATGGGTGAGAAGTTAGCGCACAAAATTTTGAGCGAATGGGGTGAGGAGCATGATATTGATGTGGTGATTCCAATTCCAGATACATCACGCACTTCAGCTTTAGAATTGGCAAACACCTTGGGTGTAAAATTCCGTGAAGGATTTATGAAGAACCGTTATATCGGTCGTACCTTCATTATGCCAGGTCAGCAGCAACGCAAAAAATCGGTTCGTCAAAAACTCAACCCTGTAGAGCTTGAGTTTAAAGGCAAAAATGTTTTGCTGGTAGATGACTCGATTGTACGTGGTACGACGTGTAATGAAATCATTCAAATGGCACGTGATGCAGGTGCGAAAAAAGTATTCTTCGCTTCGGCAGCGCCAATGGTGAAATATCCAAACGTTTACGGTATTGATATGCCTGCGAAAAAAGAGCTGATTGCTTCTGAACGCAGTGTTGAAGAAATTCGTGAAATTATTGAAGCTGATCGCTTAATTTTCCAAGACTTGGAAGACCTAAAAGCAGCTATTCGTACCAGCAAAGTCCCGCATTTACAAGAATTTGACTGTTCTGTATTTGATGGTGTTTACGTGGCTGGTGGAATTGATGCTGCGTATCTGGATGAATTGGAACAGAAGCGCAATGACTCAGCGAAAAAATCTAAAGATGGTTATATTGATGTAAATATCGATGCGGCATCGGTAGATTTAACCGGTGTGACCGAGCAATAATTTTCAATTATTCTGCGTGAAAAAGGTGGGTATTACCCGCCTTTTTCATTTATGATGTGGCTGAATTACAATGTAATGAAGGAACTTTACATTGACAGAAATGGGTGGCTTTTTGATCAAAAATAAAAATATGCTGTGGTCTGCCAGTATTTGTGCTTTGGCTGTCCTGTTGACCATGTTTATTCTTAATACCGTACTTGGTTTATTGGTCTATTATTTTGATCAAACGCAATCTATCGTCTGGCATCAGCTGAGTCCTTATGTGATTGGGTTGTTGCTGCTGATCATTGGCTCATCAATTTTATATGAATTTTATGTATTTCGTTCTGGTGGGCATTCGCTCGCCAAGCAATTGCGTGCGAGACGTTTAAGTCTAATTGAAAGTACCCCTGAAGAATTTGTTGCACTCAAAATTACGGAACAACTTTCAGAACGGTTTTTAATTGATACACCCGCAGTCTATGTTTTACCTGATGAAGTTGGCGTGAATGCCTTGACCGCTGGTTTTTTGCCGCGAGATATTGCGATTATTTTAACGTGGGGTGCTTTACAGAATTTAGATGAGTTTGAATTGTATGGGCTGCTTAGTCATGAATTTAATCAAATCCTTTCTGGAGAAACGGCAGACAATACTCGCCTGAAAATTTTATATAGTGGTTTGACCACGTTTAGCCAGTGGGGAAGTAAGGTGGCTAAACTGGGTTTTAGCCGGCACGGATATGATCAGCCGCAAAAATTTGAAACCATTTTGGTGGCCTTGGGGGGTGTTGTTTGGTTGGTGGGTAGTCTAGGGGTGTTAATGACGCGTTTCATTAAATACCTCACCTTGGGAAGCCGAACCTTTAAAAATGATTTAAGAACCAAACGTCTCATTCAGAATGATGCCAATATTCAAACCCTATTGAGGATTTATGTGCATCATGCTGGTTCACAAATTCATAGTGAATACTCAGAATCGATTTCACACATGTGCTTTGCTAACTCCTTAAGCCCACAAAGCTGGATGAATATTCATCCGAGTATTGAGCAACGTATTTATGAGTTAAATCCAGGTTTGGTGCAAGATTTACAGCTGGAAAATCTTAAACGTTTACGTAATCAGCCACTATTTAGCTTGTTTCGCTCCTTGGAAGAAACTAATGCGGAATACCATACCCCATGGAGTTCACCGCAGCCGCTGCCACTATTGCGCTTATCGCCAATAAGTTTTGCGATTAAAGATGCGATTAAACCCTTAAACCCTGATGTGCGCAGCAATATGCAACGTCCTGAGTTGATAGAGCGTGCTCTACAAACAGCAACAGGCTCTAGAGAGGTCATGGTGGCGATTTTAATGATTCGCCAGTATCGTGAATTTATTCCTGCAGAAGCCGAAGTCAGTCGGGCGATTATTGATGCTTTGTTGCATTTAGATGGGCGAGTGCATTTATCCATTTTTCATGAAGCCTGCGCCAATATTGGAGGAATGCCTGCAACTATTGCGCGCCAATTTGTAACTAAACTGGCACGAATTATTCAGGAAGATGGTGAAATTGGATTACTCGATGCGCTGCTTTTGGAGCGCGTTAAATTAGAACTCAATTTATTACCAGTGCATACTCCTACGGCATTGGATGAGGTCAAACCGCAAATTGTCCGGCTGATCGATGCCTTGCTGCATGTGCAGCAAATTAACAGTGATAATCAGTTAGACGTGCGAGAAAAAATTCTGAAGCGTATTTTAACGCCTGAAGAATTGGAAATTTATGAAGAAATTTCAGATGAGCCAATTGACCTGGCGGAAATTGTTCATGATATTTCTGGATTGCTATTGCGAGACCGTTTAATTATCTTGGGGATTGCTGAGTTGTGCTTATGGAATGATCGTATCATTACCCAAGATGAGCTGGATGTCTTGGAGTTGTTATACTGGCGGTTTGGTTTCGAAACCTCTGAAATTGTAGAGCAAATGCAGAAAAAGAATAGTTTAATGATTATGTAATTTATCAATAGCTCTAGGCTGCATAGGTATAAATGAGTGTTGTAATAAAGCACAGCAAATTCGTGCAAATGTCGTTAAAATAGCGTCAAAGATTGAGATGTTGAATGTACAGATGATGGGGCACCAGCGCGATATATTGGCAACGATGGGAATTGATATTTGGATTCCTCAGCATGCTGCTCGTCTGCAACAATCACCGTCATCTACATTGTGGCGTGATCAGGCATTACCCGAGCCTTTACTTGAATTGCCGCAAACGGTGTTTGTTTCACCTGAGTTGGTGACCCCGCAGAAGCAGGATATTGCAGTTGAACTCACGCAGTTTATTGAAGTTGAGCCAGAACAGAATAGAGCTGAACAGTTAATAGCGCCACAGCCTCCTGAGTTACAACCTGAACCTGCAATCCAAATTGCTGCCTTTGCCATTCAGGCGATCAGTTTAACCAGCTGTACCATTCTGTTGGATACCAGCTCACTCACAGAAGCGCAAGCCGAGCTTTGGTTGAATATTCAACAGGCCATTCCTGCTGAATTTGCAGAGCTTAAGTGGCCATTTCCACTTGCAGAAATGCAGGATGGGCGCGGTGCAGGCTGTTATGTGCAAGGTTTTGTTGATGCAATCAGTGTGGATAAAGATCTGATAGCTTTGGGAGCGGTTCCATATTTACAGCAGGCAGATGTGCATCGTTTGGCCGGCTTACAAGAGATGTTGGATCAACCGATCTTAAAAAAACGGTTGTGGCAGTTTATGCAAAAATCATTAAATACACGGATGCCTGATGAATAAGAAAGTTGTTGTTTTTAGTCAAATTGATCCTGAAATTCTTGCACGCTTACAAGCACAGTTTCAGGTTGTGGTGATTGATCCGAAACAGGGGGATGTTAATCAGCAAATTCAACAACAGGTGCAGGATGCTGATGGCATGATTGGGGCGGGGAGATTGTTAAATGAATCAAACCTTGCCGCAGCGCAACAACTTAAAATTATTTCCAGTGTAAGTGTGGGTTATGACAATTACGATGTAGCCTATTTAAACCAAAAAAATATCTGGTTAAGTCATACGCCGCATGTGTTGACGGAAACGACTGCGGACCTCGCTTTTACATTATTAATGAGCGCTGCGCGTAAAGTGCCTTATTTGGACCAATGGACTAAAAAGGGAGAGTGGAAACGCACCGTTTCACAGGCGCAGTTTGGTCAAGATATTTTTGGGAAAACCTTAGGGATTATTGGTCTCGGTAATATTGGTGCTGCAATTGCCCGTCGTGGTTTGTATGGTTTCAATATGAATATTCTGTACCATAGTCGCCGAGAGAAATTAGAACTGGCACAGCCGTTGAATGCGCAATATTGCTCATTGGAGCAGTTGTTACAGCAATCAGACTTTGTGGTGGTTGCGGTGGATTTAAATGCAGACTCAAAAGCATTGATTTCTTCGGCTCAATTGGAGCTCATGCAGTCACATGCGGTATTGGTGAATATTGCTCGTGGTTCAGTGATTGATGAGCAAGCATTGATTCAGGCTCTTAAGGAGCGAAAAATTTTTGCGGCAGGTCTGGATGTTTATGAAAAGGAACCGCTGCAACATTCTGAATTGTTTGCTTTAGACAATGTGGTGACTTTACCTCATGTAGGCTCAGCCACGGCAGAAACACGTAAAAAAATGGCAGAACTGGCTTATCGTAATTTGGTCGATGCTTTGCACGGTAAACAGCCGCGCTATCTGGTGAATCCAGAATTTTAAAATATTGATAACACATCATTGCAAATGAGACTGAGTTTCAATGTTATAGTTTATCCAGATCGCGGATGATTTTGAGACTTAACATTGAAACGGTTTTTGGTTGTAGGTAGTTTGTGTGTACTTTCCCATGTAGCATGGGCGGATGTTACGCATTTTTCATCATCTCCTCAGTTTAATGTTCCTGAAATCGGAAGTGGTATCGGTTTGATTGATCGCCAAAATGAAAAAATGATTGGCGAGAAAGTGTATCGGGAAGTGCAGCGGCAAATGCCTGTTGCGCATAATCCTTGGTTGGAAGATCAGCTATTTGGTGTCTTTTCAAATATTTTAAGTCAGACGCAATTGGGGCAGCCCATAGGGATGGTCTTGATTAACGATGCACAAATTAATGCATTTGCTGTGCCTGGCGGATTATTTGCCTTAAATACAGGTCTGATTACCTCTGCACGTAATATGGATGAAATTGCGGGGGTGATGGCACACGAGATTGCTCATGTGACACAGCGACATTACAGTCGTTCGCAAGAGGCTTTTAAGGGGCAAGGTTTGCTGGCATTGGCTGGAATTCTGGTTGGTGCATTGGTAGCTTCACAGGCCGATGGTAATGCAGGTGCTGCGGTAATAATGGGCTCTCAAGCAGCTTTACTGGATAACCAGTTAACCTATAGTCGCAATCAGGAACGAGAAGCAGACCGTATCGGGATGCAATATATGTATGCTGCTGGCTATAATCCGCAAAGCATGGCTGATTTTTTTGAAGTTATGCACCGCGCCACCAGCCGAGTCAGTTTTTTACCGGATTTTTGGTTAACGCATCCTCTGACCACAGAGCGTATGAGCGAAGCGCGATTACGTGCAAATCAGCTTCCACAAGTTAAAAGTGCGATGCGCGATGAAAATTTTGAAGTTTTGAAATGGTATACCCTAGTGGTCACAAATCAGGCTACCGAGCTTCAATTGCAGACCTTAACCAAGCAAGGTGATTATGCCGGACAGTTGGCCTTAGCGGCTTTTTATGCACAACAGGGAGATTTTGCGGCTGCACAAATTCAGCTTGAGCAATTGAAGAAACAAAAAAAGTTACATAATTTGCAGACTTTAATTCAAACAGATATTTATTTGGGGCAAAATAAGTTGGATGATGCGTATCAGACGATTGCTTCACCCGCACGAATTATGCCTGAAAACCGAGCATTGGCGTATAAGTTGGCAGAAGTATTGATTCGGCAAAAGCAAGCTGCGCAAGCGACGACATTGGTGCAAAATTTTGTGAAGCAAAATCCTAGAGATATCACGGGTTGGTATTTACTGCAGCAGGCCGCAAATGCAGATCTAGACTCTCCACTTAGAGCAGTCAATGTATTGCGTTATCGTGCTGAGGTTGAGTATTGGAGTGGTTCAGAAGAGGGAGCAATCAAATCGTTGTTACACGCTCAGCGGTTAGCCAAAGACAATATGGCGATGTCTGAGAAATTAAAACAACGTATTGATCAAATGCAAAAAGAGCGTCAGTATAAAATCTAATGCTGTGAATAAAATAATACCAATAATAGATAAGAATAAAGGAGTAAAAAATGATTGAGGGGCAGTGTTTATGCGGTACGGTGAGCTATCGCTATCATGGAGAAATTGAAAAATCGATTTTGTGTTATTGTCTGCATTGTCAGAGAGCGCAAGGCAGTTTTGCGGGTTGGAATAGTCCATTGCAGAAGTCTTTGTTTGAAATTGTGCGCGGGGTCAAAGTGCTGAAGGAATATTTTCATAGTCCAAATAAAGCACGGGTATTTTGTCAGGAATGTGGAAGTCCTATTTTTTCATATCGAGTGGACCTGCCAGATGTAATTCGACTACGCCTAGGTACGGTAACCTCGGGCAAGATACCAGCACCAACTGAAGAAGCTTATAAGCAATATAAGCCTGATTTTATTGAAATTAAATAAACAACGCTAGTTTTGCAATACTGAGAACGGTATGATGGCATTTAATCATTTTTTTGATTTTTAATGGTTCGCATGAAAAATAAAATACGATTTTGGGCGGCAGTTTCACTTGTTCTGTGCTCTGGTTCAGCAGTTGCTAGTGTTGAAGACTATGTGATTGCAGTGGATAAGATTAATCAGACCTACAAGGCGGATATGCGTCAATTTTTTGGTCAATTGAGTCCGCAGCAGACCAGTTTTACGGCAGACCAGCAGGTGCGTTATTGCAGCATAGTGGGGCGTTATGTCAATCAGCTTTATACAGCAGCGGATAAAAATAGAAGTTCGCTAGATGCTCAGTATCGAAATCTCAACAAACAGGATGTCATTCAACAAGTCATGTCATCAAAAGAAATGATGATTTTGAAGAAATATAATGTGCAGTGTAACTTGACTTAAAAGCTGTTATCTAAGAACTGTCTTATTGATTATTAAGGCAGTTCAACGATAAAGAGGGGAATTTTAGGAAAGATTATGCGAGTTTTGCTTTAATTTTAGCAGAAACTTGAGCAGGATCGGCGCGCCCGGCTATGAGCGGACGCAGAGAGTTCATCACCTTACCCATATCTTTCATGCTAGTAGCTTCTTGAGCAGCAATAGTTTGCTCAATGATAGAATCAAGCTCTTCCTCAGTCATAGCTTCTGGTAGAAATTGAGATAAAATTTCAATTTCGGCTTGTTCTTTACTAGCTAAATCATCACGGCCAGCGCCTTCAAAGGCTTTAACCGATTCTTTACGTTGTTTGATTTGCTTTTCAATGACCGCAAGAGTTTGAGCATCGTCAAGCTCTTTGCGCTCATCGACTTCGATTTGCTTGATTGCGGCTTGTAGACTACGAATGACCGTTAACTTATCCATTTCTTTCGCACGCATTGTTGCTTTTAAAACTTCAGTTATTTGGTTTTTTAAAGTAGTCATTTATTTTTCCAAGTCGTCAATCAATCACAAATAAATCTTAGTAAAGGCGTGTAGTACGAACTGATTCGCGCGCCAATTTCTTTTGGTAACGCTTAACAGCAGCAGCTTTTTTACGCTTACGTTCTTGAGTTGGTTTTTCGTAGAACTCGCGCTTACGTACGTCAGCTAAAACACCCGCTTTTTCGCATGAACGTTTGAAACGACGGATAGCTACGTCTACTGGTTCGCCTTCTTTCAATTTAACTTGTGGCATGAAGAATCCTCATTAAGTTATGGATAAGATCTCGGCATGATTGCCTTGATCACAAGTGAAGGTCAGTATTTTACTCATTTACATCTCATATCACAAGTCTATAATAGGTTTCGCTTTAGATTTGATATAGGTTGTAGGCAGTTTAATGATCGTTTTAGGCTTAGAAACATCGTGTGACGAAACAGGTTTGGCACTGTATGACAGTGAAAACGGCTTACGCGGGCAGGTTTTGTATAGTCAGATTAAGCTGCATGCAGAATATGGCGGAGTTGTTCCAGAATTGGCTTCACGTGACCATGTGCGTAAACTTATTCCCTTGTTAGATCAACTGTTGTTAGACAGTGGCGTAAAAAAATCTGAAATTGATGCGATTGCCTATACCCGTGGACCGGGTTTAATGGGGGCATTAATGACAGGTGCATTATTTGGACGAACTTTGGCCTTTGCTTTAAATAAGCCTGCAATTGGTGTGCATCATATGGAAGGACATATGCTGGCACCATTGTTGTCTGCAACTCCGCCTGAATTTCCATTTGTGGCCTTACTGGTTTCGGGTGGGCACACCCAATTAATGGCAGCCTATGGTATTGGGCAATATGAATTGCTCGGTGAGTCAATTGATGATGCTGCGGGTGAAGCTTTTGATAAAGTGGCGAAGATGATGAGTTTGCCTTATCCAGGCGGTCCAAATATTTCTAAATTGGCTGAGCAAGGCGACAGCACTGCATTTGAATTCCCGCGTCCAATGTTACATCAAGGTTTAGATTTCTCTTTTAGTGGGCTAAAAACAGCTGTTTCTGTTCAGTTAAAAAAAGTGCAAGGCGAAGGGCGCGAAGCCGATATTGCTGCGTCATTCCAAGAGGCGCTGGTTGATACTCTGGTGAAGAAATCTGTAAAAGCAATGAAACAGACAGGTTTAAAGCGTTTAGTGATTGCAGGCGGTGTAAGTGCCAATAAACGCTTACGTGAGCGTTTAGAAGCCGACTTAACTAAGATTCGTGGGCAAGTGTATTATGCAGAACCCGCTTTATGTACGGACAACGGTGCCATGATTGCTTTTGCAGGCTACCAACGTTTGAAGGCTGGGCAGCATGATGGATTGTCGGTTACCACAACACCGCGTTGGCCAATGACTGAATTGTCGAATCCTGCTGATATATCAGGAATATAAAAACCAATTTTTGTTTAGAAAAGTAAAAAAGCCCGACATCCTGTCGGGCTTTTTCGTATTACTTGGTTAGGTATAACTCCTGTCGTACCTCACGTCCTGATGCTGAACTTATGATTGTTGTTTTATGTTTTGGAACATCCTGTTCTCTATGAGATTAATCCTATAAATATTTGAGATGGAGGTGTAGCCGTTATAAACCTGAATTGTTGTAAGCTCTGGATTACGCCACTGTAAAATATTTACCCCTAGGGTTATCCACAGAAATTGCGGATAAATTTTGGGGTGGTAAGCATTGATTTAACTCGATTTATTAAGTTTTAGAGTGTTTTTTGTTCTATTTTATTCATTGAAAGTTTCAAATAGGTTTAAAAGACGGATTAGTGAACTTTTCTAATGGCTAATTTTTTAATTAAAGTATTGATTTATATTCGGATACTATAAGAATTTCTTGTAATTGCGAGTAGGTTAAATGGCGTAGAAAAATACATAGTCTAATTAACTTGAAACGCTGCTAATCTAGAGAGCATGAAGAAGGTGTAGGTCGTGATTAAGTATGAGTCAAAATCATTGGGAAAATGTTTATCAAACAAAAGAAGTGGATCAGGTCAGCTGGTATCAGGCTAGAGATGATCAATTTTTAGATATTTTAAAAAGATTAAGCATTCAACCCGATCAACAAATTATTGATGTTGGCAGTGGTGCATCGATGTTAATTGACCAACTTGTTGAATCTGGATATGCCAACTTGTATGTATTGGATCTATCTGAAACAGCACTTGAAAAGACGCAATCAAGGTTAGTTGATAAAGGCTTAACAAAAGAAAATATTCATTGGTTAGTTGGAGATATCTGTGCTGTTTCATTGCCAAAACAGTGCTTTGACTTATGGCATGATCGAGCGGTATTTCATTTTATGGTCACTGATGAGCAACAAGAGCACTATTTAGCAAACTTAAAAGGTGCATTAAAGAAGGGTGGATATTTAGTTATGTCCATTTTTGCTGAGGATGGTCCAACACAATGCAGTGGTTTGCCAGTCAAAAGATATCGTATTGAGCAATTACAAACGAGACTCGGGTCTGATTTTACTTTGGTGCATTTTCAAAAAGATCTGCATAAAACGCCATGGGATTCTGCTCAAAATTTTTTGACCAGTGTATGGAGGTTTAATGGGTAGTTATGTTTCTTATTTCTAAAATTAACATACAGGCAACTATACGAAATTATTTTTATACTCAAATATAAATCAATTGTTTATCGTATTGGATTTAGCCCAATCCTCAAAGATTGGGCTTCTTGCCATAAAAATGATGTATTGCGAATAAAAGTAAATATCGTTTCACACATTGTTTAAGCGAACTTATTTTATAAAAAATTAGAGCTGATTTAACTGTTGCGAACCCACCCAGTGTTTGGAGAATTGATAGGCGGCACGCCCTGAACGCTGCCCACGAGCCTGACACCATCTGAGTGCTTCTGCTCGGGTTTCATCGGTCATTGGCATATTTGATTTCGCCAAATAATGCGCCACAATTTCTAAATATAGGGCTTGATCCATCGGATAGAAAGAGAGCCATAAACCAAAACGATCTGACAAGGAAATTTTTTCTTCAATCGCTTCTTGCGGATGCAGTTCCGTGTATTGAGGTACATCTACACGCGTCACAGGCGTATTTTCATGCATGAATTCAGGTAACAAATGACGACGGTTACTGGTGGCATAAATAATAAAATTGCTTGAGCCAGACTGAAGCGAGCCATCTAAGACACTTTTTAGGCTGCGGTAGTTCTCGTCTTCTGCGTTAAACGCCAAGTCATCACAATAGACGATGAATTTTTCAGGACGGTTTTGAATAATGGCTTGAATTTGCGGTAAGTCAGATAAATCATCACGCTCAATTTCAATTAAACGTAAACCTTGATCTTGATATTGGCTTAAAAGCGCACGGACAATAGAGGATTTACCTGTACCGCGCGAACCCGTCAACAAGACATCATTGGCAGGCAGCCCATTTAAAAATTGCAGGGTGTTTTGAATGACTTTGGCTTTTTGACGCTCAATGCCTTTTAAATCATCCAGTTCAATTTTCTTGGGATGATAAATCGGAATCAGTTGTTGATTCTGCCATTTAAATGCAGGAGCAGAAAAATCGGGATCTTGTTTAAGCGCAGGAAGGCTTTGTTGTAATTGCGAAAGCACTTGAGAGAGGGATTGCAAAATCGCGTCAGGTAATTCAATAGTTGCCATAGTCATTCAGCTTATAATTACGATAAAGTAGCACATAAGACCAACATCAGCCTTGGGCTTAGACTGTATAGTATTATGTGAGTGAAAGCGAATCACTATCCGTGAGCGTAAATTTCAAAATAATGAATGTCGAAGATTTAAAGTTTATGTATTTAAGAACAGGTGTTTGAGGGAAGCTATGTTATTTCAAGATTTCTTACAGGACATGAATCCGCATCAAGCCTATCGTATAAAAAAGTTAAAAAGACAATTAGAACAAGCCGAAAGTTATGAAGAGTGGAAAAGTATTGCGCTGAAAATTGATCAGGAATCTGGTGCACAAGAATGGAAGTATGACAATTGCTCACCGTATTTTGATGCCGAGATGATTTCCTATCGGCTTAAATTATTAAAACGCTACCGCTTTCAGCACCGTTCGCGTGATTTGATGTATTTGCTGCGAGAAGGCTTAACTTACGATATTGCCAATATCGCCCACCCGATGTTGTTTGCAGCAACTTATGTTGGCACTAAAACCATTATTGAAGATTATGTTGAAGAGGTGAGTGCCAGTCTGGCTTTCGTGGCTTCAGAAGCGTGTGATTGTCTCACTTTACAAGAAAAGCTCGATTTCTTTAGACATTGTGAAAAAGCCTATGGGCAGCCAGCATTGATGTTTTCTGGGGGAGCAACTTTAGGGTTGTTTCATACGGGAGTGTGTAAGGCACTGATTGAGCAGGACTTGATGCCCAAAGTGCTTTCGGGTTCTAGCGCGGGAGCCATCATGACCGCGATGCTAGGAGTTTCTAAGCCGAAAGATATCTCTAGTATTTTAAATGGTGATAACTTCTTTAGTGATGCTTTTCATTTTCGTAAATTTGGTGATTTGTTAAAGCGAAATGGTGGCGTAGCTGATGTGAAGTATTTAAAGAAATTCCTGATAGAAAATATGGGCGATCTCACCTTTGATGAAGCCTATAAACAATCAGGATTGTATATCAATATTGCAGTAGCGCCTTATGATGCCTTACAAGATGCACGTATTATGAATACCTATACATCTCCAGATTTATTGGTTTGGAGCGCTGTGCTGGCTTCGTGTGCTGTTCCTATTCTATTCCCGCCTGTAAAGCTGACCAGTAAACGCTATGATGGTGAGCATACCCCTTATATGGCAACAACGCGTTGGGTCGATGGTAGTGTGCGTAGCGATTTCCCGCAGGAAAAAATGGCACGCTTATATAATTTGAACTACAGCATTGCCAGTCAAGTCAATCCACATATTGTACCGTTCATGCAAGATGACTTATCTCGCTTCCGTCGAGATGTATTGAGTTGGCCCGAACGGATTATTCGACGACAGGGTGAAGTGATTACCAAGGGGATTATGGATTTTGCCCGAGAGCGTGTTGGTAAAATTCCATCAGTAAGGCGCTTGCTTGATCATGGTTATGGTGTGGTTGATCAGCGTTACTATGGTGATGTGAATATTATTGGAAATTATAGCCTACGGCATTATAGCTATATGCTACAAAATCCACGCCCACATTTGTTCAAGCTGTTGCAACGCGAAGGTGAGCGTGCCACATGGCCTAAAATTTCCAGTATTGAAACACATGCACGGATTGGCAAAACGATTCAGCATGCGCTGGAGTTAATCAACTATCAACTCACACACCCACAAACACATGCTCAAGCCCATACTGCCTGAAGTTTCAGATATTCAAGCTCTGCAATTAAAAACCAAACACAACAGCCTGCAATTTGGACGCAGGCTGTATTCTTTTCAAGCTAACAATCAAAACTTTTGGCTAAAGCTGCAATTGCAGCAGGGACATCCGATGTATCAACAGGGGTTCCAGCGTGAGCTTGAGTTTTATCGGCAGGGGCAGAATGCCACTGAACTTACCCAAATAACCTTACCATTCAAAACGCTGCCCAAGTCGGCACTGCTTGAATGGGGGCTAGCGAACGAAACAGAGCTGCTATTCGAGCAAGCCCTGATTGTGCCTGATGCAGCAGCATACTTCGCCCTCGATGCACAGCGGCAGGATATTTCTACTATTCAGCATCATTTTTTACGTGCCTTAACCGTGGTTCAGCTGATGCATGACGCGCAGTGGTTGCATGCCGATCTGAAGCGGGAACATTTTGTGGAATATGCGGGGCAGCTCAAGCTGATTGATTTTGAGCAGACGCAGCCTATGCATGCGCTCAACCAGATCGCAATGAATGCAACCCCACGCTATATGGCACCCGAACTGTTTCATGGGGATGCTAAAAGTGAACAGACTGATATCTATGCTTTAGGCATTATCTTCTATGAATGGTTGTCTGGGCAGCGCTTATCTGCAGAAAATTACCAAGATTGGGCTTATTTACATTGTCAGCGCTTAGAAATTGTACTGCCTGAGAAATTTTTAGTATTTCAATCACTTTTGTCGAAGATGTTGGCAAAGCATAAAGCTGCTAGATTTGACAATATTTATGCAATAAAACGTGCCTTAGTTACTGAAATTGCTTAAGAAAAGTACATAATTGCAGTTTTTGTTTTATATTTAATCAAACAAGAGTTTTTTTCATAAAAAGGGCTTGCCAGAGGGGAGTGATCTCTATAATATACACAGCCATCGGGGGCGTGGCGAAATTGGTAGACGCACTGGATTTAGGTTCCAGCGCCGCAAGGTGTAAGAGTTCGAGTCTCTTCGCCCCCACCACTTAATCATCAGTTGATGGTGTTTAGGTAACAGAGGATTGGTGTAATGGTAGCATGACGGTCTCCAAAACCGTTCGTCAAGGTTCGAGTCCTTGATCCTCTGCCAAATTTTTCACACTCAGTGTGAAACCCAGTATGATGGGGGCGTGGCGAAATTGGTAGACGCACTGGATTTAGGTTCCAGCGCCGCGAGGTGTAAGAGTTCGAGTCTCTTCGCCCCCACCACTTAATACTTTGGGTTAAAATAATGAAGCAAGGTTAATACCTTGCTTTTTTGTTGCCTGTAAGAAAGTGGTTGGGTTTGATGACTTAAAGTTTTTATATCTTGCGGTCAGAATACATAATTGGAGCATTCACGAACCTAAGCCATTCTGCGTTGAAATCGCTGCTTTGTGGGTAGTATAAAGGGTTCGGTGAAGGGTATTCCTCCTCAACAAAAAAAGCCCCGTAGGGCTTAAAATATAAAGGAATAGCGACTCGCTGATGTGTGATGGTCTTATACGGTCGAACAGAAAAATTGAGATGTTATGCTTTTAAATGATCTTCAAATTCTTCGCCAAGTTGCATTGCTAAAGAATTGCCCGCCAAATCACAAGTTACTAAGCCATATTCTTTTTTAAAACTAAAAGTAAAGCCACGGTCATCTGCTAGGCTTTTTACTGAATAACCTAATTTTTCTAACCAAATACGAAATGCGATTAAATTTTTTGCTTTCACAACCTTTTTCACGAGACAACTCCTGTAAACATATAAATATTTAATAGGGATAGGCTAAATTTTTTAAAGGGCAAAAACCTATTTTTTTATTTATAAGCTCTTTTTTGCCTAATTTCTATGCTGATGTGTAAATTGGAATGGTGGAATCTAATTGTAGTGAAAAGGTTGAATTGAATGTGGTTGAGAGTGTCTTTGTGGGTTAATGTTTCGATTTTATTCAATTATTTTTCTATATGGCGAGTTGAATAGGTCGGCATGCTATAACAACACTTGAAACATTTTGTTATGAGAATTTTTTTTTGAATGGCACAAAAAAGCTCACCGAAGTGAGCGTTTTTTTTGTAAGGAAAATATTAGAGACCAGCAGAAGATTTAAGCGCTTCAACCTTGTCTGTTTTTTCCCAAGTAAATGCGGTGTCTGAGCCTTCACGACCAAAGTGACCATATGCAGCCGTTTGCTTATACATAGGTTGAATCAGGTCTAGCATACGGGTAATGCCGTATGGGCGTAGGTCAAAGTGTTCACGAACCAATTGGATGATGAGTTCGTCAGGCACTTTACCTGTGTTAAAAGTGTTGATTGAAATAGAAGTTGGCTCTGCAACACCAATTGCATAAGACACTTGAATTTCACACTTGTCAGCTAAACCTGCTGCAACAATGTTTTTCGCAACATAACGACCCGCGTATGCTGCAGAACGGTCAACTTTAGAAGGGTCTTTACCCGAGAAAGCACCGCCACCATGACGTGCCATTCCGCCGTAGGTATCTACAATGATTTTACGGCCTGTTAAACCACAGTCACCTACAGGGCCACCAATCACAAACATCCCCGTTGGGTTGATGTGGAATTTAGTGTCTGCATGGAACATTTCTGCAGGAATAATTTTCTTCACGATCTCTTCAATCACAGCTTCTTTTAAGTTCGCTTGTGAAATTTCAGGATCATGTTGAGTTGACAATACAACAGCATCTAAACGAACTGGTTTGCCATTTTCATACGCAAAAGTGACTTGGCTTTTAGCATCTGGGCGTAACCACGGTAGTGAGCCGTTGCGACGTAATTCAGCTTGTTTTTCCATTAAGCGGTGAGCATATGAAATTGGTGCTGGCATCAGTACATCAGTTTCACGGCTTGCATAACCAAACATCAAACCTTGGTCGCCTGCACCTTGATCTTCAGGCTTTTGGCGGTCAACACCCTGAGCAATTTCAGGAGATTGTTTACCAATCATGTTGATGACAGCACAAGTTGAACCATCAAAACCTAAGTCTGAGTGATGATAGCCAATGCCGTTAACAGTTTGACGTACAATCGCTTCAACATCGATATTCGCAGTTGTTGTGATTTCGCCAGCAAGTACGACAGCACCCGTTTTTACAAGCGTTTCACAAGCAACCCGCGCATATGGGTCTTCTTTTAAGATTGCATCCAAGATAGCATCACTGATCTGATCAGCCATTTTATCTGGATGGCCTTCGCTTACAGATTCCGAAGTAAATACAGCGTACTCGCGCATAAGTCCTATCACAGTTAATTTTAAAGACGCAATATGTTACATCGAGTTAGACTTTAGGACTAGCTCATCTTGTATAAAAAAGGATGAATTTATTTCAATTCAATGACTTTTTATTTGATATAAGCATCTAAAAAACTGATAACGAAGCTTTAATTGCCTTTTAAAAGGGGTGTTATTGATGAAAATAAACACAAATTGATACAAGTTGAGGTGTTTGCACATCGGGAGGATTATTCAAGAAAAGGTATTTTTTGGACAGTAATTTTTCGCTCTCTGCAGTGAACGCTTTGTTTGTTCCAACTCTAGTTAAACATTTTCATAACAGTTTGATGTGGCGTGTGAATTGCAGCACTGACAATGTATTTCGTATGCTAGTTGGTTAAAGCTAGGTGGAATAAGTACATCATCGTATTAACTAGAGATTTCAATGCGGGTAGAGGTTTAAATACATAGATGGATAAAAGATGAGGTTGCATCTATCAAGACTAGATTAACTAAGTGCTAAGGTGGGTATTGCATTGCATCTGCAGAAAATATGCCTATAGATTGTTCCTGATCATTCAATTATTACAACTATTACAACACAATGCGTTTGGAATCTGATTTTGTAAAAAGTATAACAATTAAAAGATCAAAAATTTTATGGTGTTGATAAAGCACTAAGCCCATTGTTTGCAGCTGAAATCAGAATCCCAAAGTTTTGATTCATTCAAGTCCACTTAAGTAGCATTTAATCGGTAAAAATTGCGTATAAGGCTTTACCCATCCCACTTTTTTTAAGACAATAGTGCCTAGTTTTGAATGTGATATTCATCTTCTTTAAATTGTTTTAATTGGACTCTGATCTATGACAACCCCTTTGAACGAACGTCGTATTGCAAATGCAATTCGTGTATTGGCTATGGATGCTGTGCAAAAAGCCAACTCAGGACATCCAGGTGCACCAATGGGGATGGCAGATATTGCAGACGTCGTGTGGCGCGAATTTTTAAACCATAACCCGACGAACCCACAATGGGCGAACCGTGACCGTTTTGTATTGTCGAATGGTCATGGCTCAATGCTGCAATATGCATTATTACATTTAACGGGTTATGAGCTTTCAATTGAAGATTTAAAAGCGTTCCGTCAGCTTCATTCTAAGACACCGGGTCACCCAGAATATGGATATGCACCTGGTATTGAAACCACAACTGGTCCATTGGGTCAGGGTATTGCCAATGCGGTTGGTTTTGCGCTGGCTGAAAAAACTTTAGCTGCTCAATTCAACAAAGAAGATCTTACGGTTGTTGACCATTTCACTTACTGTTTCTTAGGTGATGGTTGTTTAATGGAAGGTATTTCTCATGAAGTATGTTCTCTTGCAGGTACACTCGGTCTTGGTAAGTTAATTGCTTATTACGACGACAATGGCATTTCAATTGATGGTGAAGTTGAAGGTTGGTTCTCTGACGATACAGAACAACGTTTCAAAGCTTATGGTTGGCAAGTACTTCGTGTAGACGGTCATGATGCTGCGGCAATCCGTCAAGCGACTTTGGATGCTAAAGCTGAGACTCAAAAACCTACTATCATTATTTGTAAAACAATTATTGGTTTAGGTTCTCCAAATAAACAAGGTAAAGAAGACTGTCACGGTGCTCCGTTAGGCAATGATGAAATTGCATTAACCCGTGAAGCATTAGGCTGGACAGAAGGTGCATTTGAAATTCCAGCTGACGTATATGCAGCATGGGATGCAAAAGCTAAAGGTTCTGAAGCTGAAGCAGCTTGGAATGCAGTATTTGCTCAATACCAAGCGAAGTACCCAACCGAAGCCGCTGAATTATTACGTCGTATTGAAGGTGACTTACCAGCAGATTTTGCTGCTCAAGCAGATGCTTTCATCGCTGAAACCAATGCTAAAGCAGAAACCATTGCAACGCGTAAAGCAAGCCAAAATACTTTACAAGCATTTGGTCCATTGTTGCCTGAATTATTGGGTGGTTCTGCGGACTTAGCGGGTTCTAACTTAACCCTTTGGAAAGGTTGCCAAGGCGTTCAAGACAACCCAGCGGGTAACTACGTACACTATGGCGTACGTGAGTTTGGTATGACTGCAATGGCAAACGGTGTTGCTTTGCATGGTGGTTTCATTCCTTACGTGGCAACATTCTTAATGTTCATGGAATATGCGCGTAACGCAGTACGTATGTCTGCATTGATGAAACAGCGTGTTATTCATGTGTATACTCATGACTCTATTGGTTTAGGTGAAGATGGTCCAACGCACCAGCCAATCGAACAAATTGCATCTTTACGTGGTACGCCAAATCTAAATACATGGCGTCCAGCAGACACCGTAGAAACAGCAGTTTCTTGGAAGTCTGCATTGTCGCGTAAAGACGGTCCTTCAGCGTTAATCTTCTCTCGTCAAAACTTACCATTCCAAGCACGTACTCAAGCACAAATTGAGAACGTCGCGAAAGGTGGTTATGTATTGGCTGAAGAAAAAGGTGAATTAAAAGCAATTATTATTGCGACGGGTTCTGAAGTATCGTTAGCGATGGAAGCTTATGCGCAATTAGAAGGCGTGCGTGTCGTTTCTATGCCATGTGCTGAAGAATTTATGAAGCAAGATGCTGCTTACCGTGAAGCCGTACTTCCAGCGCATATTCGTGCGCGTGTTGCGGTTGAAGCAGCTCACGTTGATTACTGGTGGAAGTTTGTTGGTCTAGACGGCAAAGTGATTGGTATGACAACGTATGGTGAATCTGCACCTGCGAAAGATTTATTCCAGTTCTTCGGTATTACTACTGAAGCGGTTGTGAATGCAGTAAAAGAATTAACAGCTTAATCTGTTCATTCTGAAGAAAAACGCCTCTAATTAGAGGCGTTTTTTTATGGTTAAAAAAATCTAAATCAGAACGATTAAAGTTTAATTATGGGCAGTTTCAGTTGTTTTTCATGTATTTTAATATCATGATTAAAACTCGCTGTCAGTCATCAATATTGTTGCGATTTATCTTAAAAAATCTAAATTCAATCAACTGTTCTATAATTGCAACATATCGTCTTATCCATAACAGTGAATAAAAAATGGAAAGCTATACACTAATAATCATTCTGAGATGAGATAGAATCATATGAACTTGAAAACATTAACATTAGGTTTGGCGGTTGCTTCTGTAGCAACACTATCGATGGCAAAGCCAGTGGCTTATAAAATTGATCCGACCCACACGGCAACGGTGTTCTCATGGAGCCATTTTGGTTTTTCTACACCATCTGCAAACTTTAGCGATATTCAAGGTACCATTAATGTCGATAATGAAAAGCCCGCCAATTCATCAGTGGATGTAACGATTCCTTTGGCGAGTTTGAACACCAATGTAAAAGTGTTGGATGAGCATTTGAAAAAAGCTGAATTTTTTGATGCCATCAATTATCCAAACATCACCTTTAAAAGTACTAAAGTTGAAGCTTTAGGTAATAACCAATATAAAATTACAGGTAACTTAACTGTTAAAGATGTGACTAAACCTGTGGTGCTTGATGCAGTAATGAACAAGCAAGGTGAGCATCCAATGACCAAACTACAATCCATTGGTTTTAATGCCACAACTTCATTCGATCGCTCTGCATTTGGTGTAGGTGCTTATGTACCAAATGTCGGTGATAAAATTACTGTAAACATTACCACTGAAGCATCAGTTCCTGCGAAGAAATAATCTCCCCACGATTTCTTCGGGAAAGTAAAAGGCACTCGGATTGAGTGCCTTTTTTATGTCCATTTATTATTAGAGAGACATGGCGGATCGATTTGATCTAGCAATTTTACTCAATATGTTGCATAAAAAACTCAAGCACTTGCGGTGCATTTTGCTCTAAAGCGGGTGCAAAGCGTTGGTTATCCACCCGTAGGGTTTGAATATCTATGTTGGCATGGCGTAATTCGCAGGTATGACCAATCAACCATTTTTCCATCGCATCTGCCGCTACTTCGAGATGAAATTGTAAAGCCAGAATATTAGAACCTAGCTTAAAGGCTTGATGCGGGTAGAGGGTAGAGCTCGCCAAAAGTTCAGCATGTTCGGGTAAATCGAAGGTATCGCCGTGCCAGTGTAAAACAGGGATCTCCTTAAGCAATGCGAGCGGGTTCTGAGCGATAGGTTTAATTTCTAAACTGCTCCAGCCAATTTCTTTTTGCGTACCGGCATAGACTTTAGCGCCAAGCGCATGGGCAATCAGTTGTGCCCCTAAGCAAATACCGAGTGTGGGTAAATTAAGGGCCAGTCGTTGCTTGAGGAGTTCAATTTCTTGTGTAAGGAAAGGATAGTCTGCTGATTCATAGACACCAATCGGTCCACCTAAAATGACGGTTAAGCCTGGGTGTTCAAGGGCTTTAGTCAAATCATCCACACCCGCTTCGACATAGCGCACACGAAAGCCGAGTTGATAAAAAGTATCTTCCAAAGCCCCGAGGTCTTCAAAAGCAAGATGCTGAATGGCGTAAATGGTTTCAGGAAAGTCGGGATCTGTTGTTTTCATGCGGTTTGGTTCGTCAGAAATACGATTAGATTCAGCTGACTATAAACCAAATGCTGCTGAATCCGAAAGGAATTCTGTTTAGTTAAATAAGCTGGCTTTCAGGAATGTGCGACTAGATTCTAGGATTTGCTTTTGTAACGCTAAATCAGCCATGCCGCGCGCAAGGGTAATACTGCCAACCAGTTGGCTGAGAACAGCCCAAGCCTTGATTTCACAGCCTAAATGCTGGGCAAAAAGTGCATGTCCACGTTGTAACTCTTGCTGATAAAGCTGTTTCACTTCTGTATCAGAACGCGCAACTTCACTGGCTAGAGCAGGCAACATACAGCCTCGATCAGCATGTTGCAGATGGCTGATATTTAAATAACGATTCAGTTCAAAATCAATCCAGTCTTGAGGATTGTCATGGGGATTTTTTTGCCACATGTCTAAACTGTATTGCAGCTCGGCTTCTACCAGTGCCTTAAACAATTCATGTTTGGATGAAAAGTGCGAATAAAAGGCACCACTGGTTACGCCAGCAGCTTTCATAAAACCATCTACGCCTGTCGCTGCAAAACCTTGTTGTTTCGCCAGTTGACCACTGATCTGTAGCAATTCTTTGCGTTTTTCTTGTTTATATCCCGGTTTATATCGCATAGCACTAGACCTAAAAGGAGGTTTGACGATGTGAAAATAATAACATAGTATTCGTTATAGTAACGATCGTTATGTTAATGGGTTTTTAAAATGGAAAAAGAAAATAAGCAGGGAAATCGCCCACAAGGGGTTGCTTTAATTATTGGTGCGGGCGACGCCACAGGGGGTGAAATTGCCAAGCGATTTGCGCGAGGTGGGTATACCGTGTGTATGACCCGACGTAATGCAGAAAAGTTACAGCCGTTAATTGACGAGATTCAGAATTTTGGCGGCACTGCATATGGCTTTGCTTCCGATGCACGTCAAGAAGAACAGGTGGTCGAGTTAATTGAGCAAATCGAGTCTGAAATAGGTCCAATTGCTGTAATGGTTTTTAATATTGGTGCTAATGTGCCTTGCAGTATTTTAGAGGAAACGGCCCGTAAGTATTTTAAAATTTGGGAAATGGCATGTTTTAGTGCGTTTCTGGTGGGGCGGGAAGTTGCTAAACGTATGGTGCAACGTGAACATGGCACACTTATTTTTACAGGGGCAACCGCAGGCATTCGCGGGGCAGCAAATTTTGCGGCATTTGCAGGGGCAAAACATGCCTTACGTGCTTTGGCGCAGAGTATGGCGCGTGAATTAGGTCCAAGAAATATTCATGTTGCGCATGTTGTGGTGGATGGGGCAATTGATACTGATTTTATTGAAACCACTTTTCCTGAAATTTATGCATTGAAACAACAAGATGGAATCTTGAATCCTGCGCATATTGCAGAAAACTACTGGCATTTAGCGCACCAACCACGTGATGCTTGGACACATGAGCTTGATCTTAGACCATGGATGGAACGTTGGTAATTGACTTAAGCTAAACAGGGAGAGAGTTATGAAAAAAATTGAGTTTTATTTTGATTTAGGCAGTCCTTATAGTTATTTGGGTTTCCATCGCATTCAAAAAATTGCTGAAGAGCAACACGCAAAAATTATATGGAAACCGATGCTATTGGGTGGCGTGTTTAAAGCTACGGGAAATAGTAGCCCCATGACCGTCCCTGCAAAAGCACAATATGCCATGAATGATTTGCAGCGCTGGTCGAAGCTGTGGCATATCCCTATGCACATGAATCCTTATTTCCCGCTAAATACCTTGCAAATTATGCGTTTGCTCACGGCTGTACAGCTTTACGCGCCAGCGCAGTTCTTGCCAGTATTAACAGGAATTTTTCATGCCATGTTTGGTGAGCCTAAAAATCTCAATGATTTGGACGTGCTAAAGCAAGTTTTGCAAGATTTGGGTTTGGAAATGCAACAGGTTCAAGTTTGGTTGCAAGATGAACAGGTTAAACAGCAGTTAAAATTAGTGACCGAGGAAGCCGTTGAGCGTGGAGTTTTTGGTGCGCCGACGTGGTTTAATCAAGGTGAAATTTACTGGGGTATCGACCATTTGCACTTCTTAGAACAGGCTTTAGCTGAAGCTTAAATTCAACATTAGCCTCAGCGCTCTTGTATGACAGTGGTGGTACAAGAGCTTATTTTTTTCTATGTTCTAAACTTTAAAAACGCTTAGATTAAATTCATGCGTTCATTTCTGATTGCAAATTTTTGTGCTTTTTTATAAATTAGGTAGATCGGTATACCTATTTGGTGAGGGCAATGGGCAATAAGAGTGCAAAAGAAAAAATATTAGATGCGGCAGCAGTTTTGTTTTATAACGATGGAATTGCCAATACCGGCATTAATGCAATTACCGAGCGAGCTGGGGTTGCAAAAATGTCTTTATATAATAATTTTCCGACTAAATCCGATCTGATTGCGACCTATATTCAAGCGCGACATCAAGAATGGTTAGATCTGTATGCCAAGCGATTAGCCCATGCTCGAACGCCATTTGAACGAATTCTTGCGGTGTTTGATGCCTATCAAGATCATGCCGAATATGCTTATGAAAAAGGATTTAGAGGCTGCGGTTTATTGAATGCAGCCGCGGAATTTCCTGCTGCAAGCCCTGAGCGTATGGTGGTTAAACAGCATAAAGATGAAGTTGAGCAGATTGTGCTGGGGCATTTGGGTGAGATGTTGCAAGACCAGAACAAAGTACAGGAGTTGGCACTGCTAATTTCTTTTGTGTTGGAAGGCTCTATCGCTCGTGCAGGACTGGAAGGCAATGGGAATAAAGTGCATGCAGCGAAACAAATGATCCTGCGTTTGTTGCAGCAGGAGATGCACACGTGAACTTGAAATTTGATTTCACGGCTCACTATGGCTTTATTGCAGTACTGATTGCATCGGTATTGTGGGGAACTACGGGTACAGCGGCTTCGTTTGCGCCGAATCTAAGCCCGCTGGCGATTGGTGCTTTGGCAATGGGCGGCGGTGGGCTGCTACAGGCACTACTGGCAAGAAAACAGATTATTCAGCATCTCCACGACATCCCGCAGCATAAAGGCATTTTGCTCTTAGGTGCTGTATCTGTTGCTATCTATCCCTTGGCTTTTTATAGCTCTATGCATATGGCTGGTATCACCATAGGCACGGTGGTTTCTATTGGTACTGCGCCGTTATTTACCGCTTTATTCGAGCGGATTTTTGACCAAAAGCAATTATCAAAACGCTGGTTTGCGAGCTGCTGCTTTGGCATAGTGGGGGTGCTGTTATTGTCTTTAGGTGAGTCTCATACTTCAAGCAATCTACAAGCACATTCGACTGATCAGAAAATTTTGGGCATCATTTTGGGCTTGGTCGCAGGGCTGACGTATTCGCTGTATTCATGGGCAGCCAAGAAAATGATTGATCGTGGTGTAGATGCCAAAGCCTCCATCGGACTGATTTTTGGTTTCGGAGCGATGTTGTTGCTACCAACCGCATGCTATACAGGAGCAAATCTGTTTGATGAAGCCGTCAATGTGTATGTAGTTGGCTACATGATGTTAATCCCGATGTTTTTGGGCTATTTATTGTTTGGCTATGGACTAAAAACTGTGCCTGCGAGTCGCGCTGTGACCTTGACCTTGTTTGAACCGTTTATGGCTGCGATATTTGCAATGCTGATTGTCGGTGAGCAATTGGATGGTTTAGGTTGGTTGGGTATGGGACTTATTTTTGTCTGTTTAGCAATATTATTTAAAGCTGAAGATCAAACAGAGGTTCAACAGATGATGCAGCCGACTGCTGAATCTTAAAGGCTGCGGCATTGTAAAAAAGCCATCAAAATAAAGAAATAAAATGAACAACTTAATAAGAAAACAGCGAACCGTGGTTCGCTGTTTTCAGTTTTCTTGCAAAGGAAACAAGTTTCAATAAAGAATTAGAAGAAGCCCGCTGGTTTGGTTGAGTAGCTCACTAACAAGTTTTTGGTTTGTTGGTAGTGATCAAGCATCATTTTGTGGTTTTCGCGACCAATACCAGATTTCTTGTAACCACCAAATGCCGCATGCGCAGGGTAAATGTGGTAACAGTTGGTCCAAACACGTCCAGCTTCAATTGCACGACCCGCACGGTAAGAGGTATGAGCAGAACGAGACCAAACACCTGCACCTAAACCATAAATGGTGTCGTTCGCGATTTTGATTGCTTCATCAAAGTCTTTGAACGTGGTCACAGACAATACTGGGCCGAAAATTTCTTCTTGGAAAATCTTCATGCTGTTGTTGCCTTTGAAGATGGTCGGTTCAATATAGAAACCGCTGCCGACTTCACTACGTGAACCACCACCAGTAAGCACCTCAGCACCTTCGCCACGACCTGTTGCAATACAGCTCAAGATTTTGTCTTGTTGCTCTTGAGATGCCTGAGCACCAATCATGGTTTCAGTGTCTAGAGGGTGACCCGTTTTAATACGTTTCACACGCTCAATGGCTTTTTCAAGGAATTTGTCGGCAATACTTTCTTGAACTAGAGCACGTGAAGGGCAAGTACACACTTCACCTTGGTTCAAAGCAAACATGGCAAAACCTTCAAGGGCTTTATCTAGGTAGTCATCTTCACGGTCCATTACATCTTCAAAGAAAATGTTTGGTGATTTACCGCCAAGTTCCAAAGTAACCGGAATAATGTTTTCAGTTGCATATTGCATGATCAACTGACCCACTTGGGTTGAACCCGTAAATGCAATTTTAGCAATACGTGGGCTAGTTGCTAGTGGACGGCCGACTTCAGCACCATAACCGTTGACGATATTCAAAACACCTTCAGGCAGTAGGTCTTGAATTAATTCAGCCACAAGTAAAATGCTGACAGGGGTTTGTTCTGCAGGTTTCAGTACGATACAGTTACCCGCTGCCAAGGCAGGAGCGAGTTTCCATGCCGCCATAAGAATTGGGAAGTTCCATGGGATAATTTGACCTACCACACCCAATGGCTCGTGGAAATGGTAAGCAATTGTGTCTTCGTCAATCTCAGAAATACCACCTTCTTGCGCACGAATACAGCCCGCGAAATAACGGAAGTGATCGATTGCTAAAGGAATATCAGCTGCAAGCGTTTCACGAACAGGTTTACCATTGTCCCAAGTTTCTGCAACTGCGAGTAATTCAAGGTTTTGTTCTAAACGATCTGCAATTTTAAGCAGTAGATTTGAACGAGTAGTAGGAGAGGATTTGCTCCATTGAGCCTTAGCTTTGTGCGCTGCATCAAGCGCAAGTTCGATATCTTCAACCGTTGAGCGAGGAACCTTGGTAAATACTTTGCCATCGACAGGGGAGATGTTTTCGAAGTATTCTCCTTTAACAGGTGCTACCCATTGCCCGCCAATAAAGTTTTCGTATTGTGCTTTAAATTGAACCTTAGAACCAGGTTGATTAGGATCGGCATAACGCATATATAATTTCCTTTGCTTGTTGTTTATTTAAGCATCTACAGCTTTGGTATAAGGTACATGAGTACATTATTTGTTTAGCATAACTAGCATAAGGTTGGAGAAAGGTTGGAATGTAGAAGGTTTACAACAGGACGACAAATGCTTACAAAAACAGTTAAGTACAGGACGTCGAATCATTAGTTGTTGAGAGAAAGCAATGATGAATAAGCAGGCATTATTAGAAAAAAGACAAAGGATTGATCAGTATCGCCAAAGTAGCAGTCTTTCGCCTTTACATGCAGAGCAATTAGGGCAAAGTATTGCGAGTTCATGGCAACGTTCAGCTTCTGCAGCGATTCCGAAAGATCGTATGGCAGCACCGATCAATCATCAGCATCGCCGTGGTTTAAACACCGCATTAGAGCATGCATTACAACGCTGCACGGAAGATTTAAAACATATTGCTGAACAGTCTTCTATGGTGGTTGCTGTTGGTGATATCGGCAGTACTATTGTGTGGTCAGCATCTAGTAATCAAATGCAAAGTGCTGCGGAAAGTGTACATTTTGTTGAAGGTGGTCAGTGGCGTGAAGAATTGGTTGGTACCAATGCGCTGGCATTGTCCTTAAAAACCCAGCAGTCGAGTTGTGTGTTCTCGAATGAGCATTATATGACCTCGATTCAGGATTGGGTCTGTTATGCAGCCCCGATTATTGACCCGTACTCCAAGCAGGTTTTGGGGGTGATTGATTTATCTACCACATGGAAAAACCATAACAGTCTAGGTTTATTGGCCGCAGAGCGCTGCGCTTCGATTATCCAGATGGCTTTATTGGAGCACCAGAAACAGCAGCTTTTTATTCGGGCATTTGCAGTGCCACAGATTTTATTTAATGGCAAAGTCTTGGTGCTCACGCCTCGCCAAATTGAAATTTTGGCGATTTTGGCACTCTGTCCACAAGGTTTAACTTTAGATACCTTGCATCAGGCCTTATATGGCGAACGTAAAGTCAGTATCGGTACGCTAAAGGCAGAAATGTCGCAATTACGCGATATTTTAGGGGGCATGTTAGGCTCACGACCTTATCGCTTATTGGTGAATGTCGATGCAGACTTTTTACAGGCGGAACAGGCTTTAGATGCAGGTTATTTGGAAACAGCGCTCAAACTGTATACCGGTGTGTTCTTGGCGAAAACCGAAAGTCCGTTCTTGTGTGCTTGGCGAGATTGTTTGGAATCACGCCTCAGTGATGCGATTTTTAAAGCCAATGAAACCGATGTATTACTCAAGCATGTCGCGCATTTTCCAGAAGCGATTGATGCTGTTGAGCGTTTGATCGAGTTGATGCCAAAATCGCACCCAGTCCATCAAACGCTTTTGAAACTGAAGGATAGAGAGGATCTTTAATTAGATCCCTTTTTCCTTGATCCAATCAAACAGCGACTGATAGACCTGTTCTCGGACATTTTTTGCTGACAGGATCAGATCATGTAAGCCATTTTCTATGCTTTCAATGCTGACATCGCCCTGAATTTTCTCAGCATATTTTTGAATATCGGCTACATTTAAAATGATGTCACTGGTTTGTGCTTCAATTCCCCATTTTTTAGGATTGGTGGTTTTATGTGAGTGCATCACCAAAGTCGGTACAGTCAGTGTAACACCGGCATGAATCTCTTTTTGCGCTTCGTGAATGGCACGAATGAAACTCAGTTTTACTTTAGGATATTTCGGAAGTTTCCACTCTAGATTAAAATTCCATTCCCCAGAATAATGACAATGAAGGCTCGGCACGTACCATGGGTTTAGACCGCTGGGCATGGGCAGGTTGGGTAAATGTTGCCCAAGCTTACTGAGATGCGGGAGGGCTTTGGTCTTTTCAAAATCGCTCATATTGAAATCGTAAAATGGACTGTTTGCCCATAAGCCTTTAATCAGCGGATGATCGGGGAAATGTGCTGCATAAAGCGTAGTGATCAGACCACCAGTAGAATGTCCGCACAGCAAAACCGACTCATGACCTTCTTGTTGGATAATTTCTAGGGATTTGCTGATTTCAGCATCATATTCCCGTAAATCACGAACATTATAAAGTTGTTGGTGCCCTAGGCGCGAACGCCCATATTTACGTAGGTCGAGGGCATAAAAGTCAAAGCCGTGTTGATTAAATTGTTCGGCCATTTCCGTTTGAAAAAAATAATCAATAAAACCGTGAATATACAGTACTGCTTTGGTTGTGGTTTGATCTGCTTTTTTACGCACTAAGGTGGCAATAACTTTCCCTTCATAATCATCGGGAAATTCAAGTACGAGTTGTTGGTATTCGGGACCGAGCACATCTGTTTTGTAGGTCGTTGGAATTTTAAGTGAGGTCATTGTTATACTCATCAGGATTTATTATGGCTTTAATCCTTGATGAAGTCGGAGAGTTTGTCAAACTGAATTCTAAACAGAATAAAAAAATGCAACCCAGTGCCTTCTTCTGTAGAGAATCTAGGTTGCAATCACTGGTTAGTCTACAGTGACTGCAACCCATGCCTGATTCAGCCAGAACTGGGTTGCCAAAAGCAAAAAGTAAGAGATTGGAGAGAACTTACACGGCTGCTTTAAAATCTACCACTGATGCACCGCTTTTCAACGCTGCTTTGAAGATATCTACCACTTGAGCATGAGTAGCTTTACGTGGGTTGGTCAACATGCAGGCATCTTTTTGGGCATTTTCAGACATGATGCCAAGGTCTTGTTCCTTCACGCCCAACTCAGCCAAGCTTGATGGAATACCAATAGACGCAGAGAGTTCACGAATCGCATCAATTGCAGCATAGGCAGCTTCAGTGACGGTTAAACCATCAGTATTGACACCCATTAGCTCTGCAATACGGGCATAACGGTCTGGGCAGGCAATCAGGTTGAATTCGCAGACATGTGGCAGTAGTACCGCATTACACACGCCATGAGGAAGGTTGTAGAAACCACCTAATTGATGTGCCATAGCATGGACATAACCTAGGGATGCATTGTTAAATGCCATACCTGCAAGATACTGCGCATAGCTCATCGCATCACGTGCTTCAAGGTTTTCACCATTTGCAACTGCTGGGCGTAACCACTCGCTGATCATTGAGATGGCTTTTTCTGCACAGGCATCGGTAATTGGGTTTGCTGCAGTAGAAACATAGGCTTCAACAGCATGCGTTAACGCATCCATACCCGTTGCTGCTGTGAGGCTTGCTGGTTTAGCAATCATCAGTTTTGGATCATCAATTGCGATAAGTGGGGTGCAGCGCCAGTCCACAATTGCCATTTTTACATGCGTGTCGGTATTGGTAATAATACAGAAACGTGTCATTTCTGATGCTGTACCCGCAGTCGTGTTCACAGCAATCAGCGGTGTCATTGGTACAGAGCTTTTATCAATACCTTCGTAATCGCGAATATGACCACCACCAGCAGTAACCAGACCAATACCTTTAGCGCAGTCATGAGATGAACCGCCACCTAAAGACACAATGAAATCACAAGCATGATCATTGTAAGCCTGTACACCATTATGTACATTAATGTCGGTTGGGTTGGGTTCTGCGCCAGGGAAAATGTGGCTATCTACACCAGCATCTTTAAGATAGCTTGCAATGGTGTCTGCTACACCAAATTTGAATAAACCAGCATCGGTCACGATCAGTGCTTTTTTTGCACCTAAATTTTGAGCTTTCGTTCCGATTTCTTTGGCACAGCCTGGCCCAAAGAGTGAAACACATGGAATATAAAAACCGTTTGTTTGATCCGCAATATTTTTAAAAGCCATGGTGTGATTCCTTCTACCATTGTTATGTTTTGAGCGGTGACTCTCACCGTAATTCGAGTATTGTCTGAAGGTCGGTGAAAGCCTACCTACCAAATACCTACCATCGGATCGAAAACCTCGCACCAAGAATCCTAATAACCGAGATTTTTTTGAGTAGATCGGAGAATTTAGTTTTTATCTATATGAAAATTAATAAAATATGAAGAATGTTTCAGAAAGGTGTTTTTTTTCAAAATTTGATTAAAATAAAGAGAAGCATTATACAAAAGTAGAATGAGGGCGTGTATGGAACAAGAGCGTTTAATACCGCAACATCGTCAAATTGCTCAACTGCTGCTGGGGTTTTCTTCAGACCTAAGCGCAATGCAACAACAACAATTACAATTGTTGGGGCATCTTAATGCGCAAAATATGTTTCAGATTGATCAGGAACAACATCGTATTTCAATCATGAATGGCATGTTTGAGATTAAATTTGAATTAGTACAAGGTGCAATGCCTGCTCAATTTATTCAACATAATTTTAGCTATAAAGGGCAGCATGCCGAGCTACTGGAAGATTTCTTTTTGCATGATGTGGGTTTTCTTACAGATCATCTGAACGAACAACATTCACTATTTTTAAAAAATAAGGCACAGCAATTACGCGAATTAATTTCCAAGCAGATTTATCAATGGGTAGGTGGGCCAGCTAGGTTATTGGCTTTTTTAAACCAGATGACCGATGCGCAGGCCACCTTATTAGACCGTCGTTTGACTGCCTTGGGGATGGCTAAATATGCCTGCTTTGCGCATGCCCAAGATTTAGACGCCAGTTTAGATCCAGCATTAAAACAATATTTTAGTCAGATTTGTGCTTTGCATATTGTGAATGGCGAGGATTTTTTGCCTTTGCAAGGACTTATGGATAGCTATGATGAGCTTTGTCATAGTGCTGCACAATTTTTGCCTACCGCTTTATACCGTATTGCAACCTTAACTTTTGAGCAGAAATTTAATTTGGATGAGCTGCTCGATCACCAAGCGGATTTTGCTTTGCTACAGCCCTATGCCATACAACAAAGTCATGTTTTAGCCTTTGTGCGCTTAATGAACCGTGAGCTCTGGCATAAGGATAATTTACTGGCAAAGCAGAATTTTTTACAACCACAGGTGCAAATTTGGCAAAAGAAGGTCGCGCGACTCCCGATTTTTGACTATTCGCGTACGGTCAACTGGTTGTTTAAACAAGATGCCATGGTACTGGACTGGTTAAGTACCCATATCCAGCACAGTCATGTTCGTGTGGCGGTGACTGCTTTAAGTTTTGTCGATACCAGCCAGATTCATCCTTGTATTATTTTATTGACCTTGCAATATTTTCAGCATACCTGTGCCCGGATGTTTATTCAAAGTTGTGATATGCATGCCACCACCGAGCAATGGTTTGAGCATCAGAATAATCAAAGCGTGGTGTTAAAAGGGCAGCAGCAAGCGGTAGAAGACCAAAGAATCGCGATTAGCCCCTCAATTTTGTATTTAGACGAATGGATGAATCTATTAAGAAATGTGGCTGATGAGAATGAAGCAATTGTCAAACAGGTCTATAAAAAAATCAGTCGGGTCATGCAAGCCTATATGCTGCATTTACATCATATTGTGCAGGACTTACCGCAAGAATTGCTTAGTTATGTGCATCCGAGTACCCATCAAAATCGAGGCTTTTATCGCACCTTACGCCGTCATCACGTTCCAGTGAATGAATTTAGAGCCTTATTTTATTTAAAGTATCAGAACTTGAGAGTATCGGTATTTGATGCCTATGTGCGGGACTATCTGATTTATTGTTTTAATGAAAATCGGGACATTGCCAAAAGTACAACGTGGTTAGGCCTGTTTCATCATGCGGTCGAGTGGCATCGGCAATTGCATAAAGATGAAATATTGGCGCGTTTAAAACAGAGTTTTGCTGTAAATACTTGGAGTGCCGTCTCCCCGCAAACGATTTTGCAATATTCGGGGTGGACTTTTGAAGAGTTACATCATATTGAGCGAATTATTGAAGAATCGAATATTTTTCATCACTGTTTGGCAGTGAGTTATGCTGAACGGATTATGCAGGGTGAATATGTGGCGTTTCATATGTCTGCGCCCCATTATGATCAGTCCTTAACGCTGGGCTGTCATATACAGTCAGGAAAATTGGTGTTCGATCAATTGGAATATCCAAATAATCAAAAAGCTGAACATCTACTGGTCACAATTGCAGAGCAATTTATAGAGTGGTTCAATCAGCAGTTTTCTGCTCAAAGTAAATCACTTTAGTCAGATCAATAAGGCCATCCCATCAAATTTAAAGCGATTAGTCTTTATATTCACATTCATTTCCTGTTTTAAATCAGAGTTCGGGTGCGGCTTATATAAATGTGCGAACTGTTTCTGGCTTAACATTTGCGAAAAAACTCGTTAGGCTATAGCCGTTATTGAATGATGAATGGTCTTATGAAACAAGAAACTGCACTTAAGCTACTTAAAGCTGGCGAAAATGTTTTCCTTACAGGTTCCGCTGGTGCAGGAAAAACCTATACCCTCAATCAATACATCAATTATTTAAAAGCACGTAAAGTTCCTGTCGCCATTACCGCATCCACTGGGATTGCAGCCACGCATATGAATGGGATGACCATTCATACTTGGGCGGGGATCGGCATTAAAGATAGCCTAAGTGACGACGACTTAAAGCGCATGAAAGAGCGCAAATACTTAAAAGAACATTTAGAAAATGCGCAGGTGTTGATTATTGATGAAATTTCAATGCTGCATGCCAAACAACTGAATTTAGTCAATCAGGTATTAAAGTACTTTAAAGAAAGTGAAGAGGCCTTTGGTGGTATTCAGGTGATTGTGGCTGGAGACTTCTTTCAGTTACCACCGGTCGGAAAAAAAGAAGAACTTAACCGCGATAAATTCTGCTTTATGTCGGAAGCCTGGGTGGAAGCCAAGTTTCGGGTCTGTTACCTGACTGAGCAGCACCGTCAAGGCAATGACTATTTAAATGACATTCTTAACGCCATTCGCAGTCAAAGTATTACCCAGCAACATTTACAGGCGCTGGAGCAGACGCGAACACAAGATATTGGTGAAACCTTTACTCGTTTGTACACGCATAATATGGATGTCGATTCGATTAACTTTCAGCATTTAAATGCGATTGAGCAGCAAGGTCATGAGTTTATGGCAGTCTGCGACGGGAATGACAAGTTAATTGAAACCTTGAAATCGTCTGTACGTGCACCTGAAGCTTTAACTTTAAAGAAAAATGCCAAAGTGATGTTTGTCAAAAACAATTTTGACATGGGCTATATTAATGGCAGCTTAGGTGAAGTGATTGGCTTTGAAGAAGATGATGATCACGGCATTTTGCCGAAAGTTAAACTCACCGATGGAACGGTGTTATTGGTAGAGCCTGAAACATGGTCTGTAGACAATGATGCAGGAAAAAGTATTGCCAGCTTACAACAAATTCCTCTCCGTTTGGCTTGGGCGATTACCATTCATAAATCGCAAGGGATGACTTTGGAAGCCGCCGAAATTAATTTAAGCCATACCTTTGAAAAAGGGCAAGGTTATGTGGCCTTGTCGCGTTTAAAGTCATTACAGGGCTTAAAACTGCTTGGCTTTAATATGCAGGCTTTAGAGCTGGATAGTTTGGCCATTAAAGCCGATCGCCGTTTTCAGGAATTGTCCGAAGAGGCAGAGACGCATTTTGAACTACAAGATTTAACAGTACAACATAAGGCCTTTATCCGTCATTGTGGTGGAACTTTGAATGACGTCGAAATTGAACGCAATGAAAAGAAAATTGCGCGCAATGCGGGTAAGCAAAATTATGCTTCCGCCACTTTGGATGAAACTCGTGAATTATTTGAATCGGGCTATGATATTGAAGATATTGCGCAGGAACGTGGTTTAACTCCTGCAACCATCATTAATCATCTGGGGCGTTTGCACAAAGAACAAGGTTTAGATATTTCAGTTGCCCATCCGGGAGAAGAAATTGTCGAAGAAGTGCGTAAAATCTATAAACGTTTACAAAAGCGTCAAAGCCCAGATCATTTTGCCGATGATGGCGCAATTAAATTACGTCCAATTGTGGAAGCGACCAACCCGAGAATGGCATATGACCAAGTGCGGTTGGCATTACTTTATATTGAATAAGAACATGTTATAGCGAAAGTAGGCAGGCAAGATTCTTGCTTACTTTGCTAAAAAGTTCAGCTAAACTGCTGGGTATGGAATAACAATAACAGTTTAAAGATGAAATTTACGGCATGGTATACGCTTCGCAGATTTGTCTATAACAATTTGCACAATGATGACTATGAAACGCGTTTTAGTCGTGGGTTGAATCTATTTTTGATCACCCTGATTATGATGAACGCGGCAGCGGTACTGATTGAGTCGATTCAGAAATATTATGAGCTTTATCATCATTATTTTTATTATTTTGAATTGTTTTCAATCGTTGTATTTACCCTTGAGTATGTATTGCGATTTTGGTCGATCGCAGAGCACAACAGCTTTGAATCAGCATGGAAAAACCGTCTGAAATGGGTCACTAGTGGTGGAGCCATCATTGACTTATTGGCCATTTTACCTGCCTATCTCAATTTCTTTGTACATTTCGACTTACGCTTCTTACGTATTGTGCGATTGCTACGACTGTTAAAACTCACCCGTTATTTTGTTTCTTTGCAAATTTTGCTGCGTGTGATTGAGCGAGAAAAGGGATCTTTTCAGGCGGTCATTTTTATTTTGGTCATCATGATCATTATGGCCGCTGCAGGTGTGTATTTGATTGAAAGCCGTGTACAACCAGATGTGTTTAGTTCCATTCCAGCCTCGATGTGGTGGGCGGTGGTAACTTTAACCACAGTGGGCTATGGGGATGTGACACCCATCACGCCGTTGGGGCGTTTTCTTGGCGCTTTAATCACCATTTTAGGGGTCGGTTTAGCTGCTTTGCCCGCAGGTATTTTGGCGAATGGTTTGGCCAATGAATTGGAGTTACGCAAACAAGAATTAGAATTGCGCTTTCGAGAGTTAATTCAGCACAGTGAAATTGACTTTATTTTAGATAAAGAAAAAATTGAAGAGATTCGTAAAGAAGTAGGGCTAACCAGTGAGCAGACCCAAGATATTATTTTGCAATTGATTCGAGAGCAAAAAGAAGAATCCATGAGGCAAGAACGTGATCAGTATGCTTATTGCCCACATTGTGGGAAAAAATTACCTGAATAGCGATATTCATTTGGGCTAAATACAGCAATAAAAGCGGATGGTGCTTTGATTGCTGTAATCGGTTGGACATCACTTTGATGTCTTAGAGTGGCTGCTCAGTAGATTCTTGGCAAATGTGTGTTTCAACTGGATAATTTCGTTCATGCTGAAATGCCCATAATAAAATGACCAAACCACCCAGACTTAAAACTATCCCAATCCAAATCGGGGCTAACCAACCCATACCGTGACTAATGAGCCAGCCCCCTAAAAATGCACCGAATGCATTTGCAATATTGAAAGCAGAGTGATTGAGCGAGGCTGCCAAGCTTTGGGCGTTGCCAGCAACATCCATAAGTCTGGTTTGTAGTAAAGGCCCTAAACCTGCAATGCTAAAACTTACCAAGAACAAGGCAGCAAAAGCAGTATATAAATTTCCGATAAATATGGCACAAATCACATAAGAGCTGGCATTAGAAAGCAGTACCCAGATAATTGCTTTATTTAAATTTTTATCAGCAAAATGTCCTGCGACCAGTCCACCAATAACTAAACCTAGACCAATACTGGCCAGAGCGAATGGCACAACTTGAATATGGGCATGTGTGTATTCCGTGAGGATAGGTGATACATAGCTGTATACGGAAAATAACCCACCAAAACCAATCGCACCAACGGCAAGCGTCAACCACATTTGCGTATTTTTAAGCCCTTGCAGTTCATTGCGAATACTTGCGCTCTGCTGCTGTGGCATACGAGGTAAGCACACACCAATGGCAACCACTGTTAAGAAAGCAATGGAAGCAGAAAACTCAAAACCTGCACGCCAGCCATAGTGCTGACCTAGCCAAGTGGCAAATGGAACACCAATCACAGTTGCAACATTTAAGCCCATCATCAGTTTAGCCACAGCGGATGCCCGTTTTTGTTTTCCGGCAAACTCTGCAACGACTAGGGCTGCGATACCAAAATAGGCGCCATGTGGTAATCCTGCTATAAAGCGAGAGAGCAACATGCTGTCATAATTTGTGGCAAAGGCTGTCATGGCATTGGCTACGCCATAAAAAAGCATCAAGCCAATTAATAAAGCTTTACGAGGTACTTTGGCGGCAAGAATCGCAATGATAGGTGCACCAATCGTGACGCCTAAGGCATAGGCACTGATGAAGTGACCTGCAATAGGAATACTCACTTGCAGGTTGTGTGCAATTTCCTGAATCAGTCCCATGGCGACAAATTCAGTGGTACCAATGCAAAAACCGCCAACCGCGAGGGCTAAAATCACCCAAAATAAGGAATAAGCCGGCTTTGCATCGATAGAATGGTTGGTATTTATTGATGTCATTTTAATCAATATAAGTGGGTGTGGGAGAGTTGGTTATTATAATTGAAAGCTAAAAAATAAGCCGAGTAAAGTACTTGGAATTATCAAATATTTTGTAAAATAACTGTAAATGTCACATAAAGCAGAGGTAATACTACGCAAGAGATATGTCTTATGACATGGGCTAAGAAAAGGAAAAGGTGTAATAGACTGAAGCAAGTATAATAACACACTTGCCTGATTTTCGGTTCAAAGAAGTAATTTAGATTGGATCAGCAGTCATCATCCCCATACCTGCAATCCATTCTTGAATGGGTTCATAGTATTGAATTTCGGCCTCATATTCCCCAAACGCCGATAATGCAGCAAAGGCTGCGATCCAAGCTCGAATTTCCTGACCGCCACGGCCACCATCACGACGAATTTCTTCGCTGGTCATGCGGGCCAGATAGTCAAAATCTGCGTGTTTAAAGCGTTGCAGCAAATCTTTGTCCCATTCAGGATTAAGTGGTAGGGCGGCACTCAAATCCCCATTGGCAAGACGTTGTCCAACGGCAATCACTTTGGATTGGCGATTATGACGAGCTTCAGGCGTCGGATTTCGTCCTGCAATCAAGAACTCTTGTACTTCGGTTGGGGCTGTTTGAATTTGTGGCGTTGGAGGGTCATGTGACAAGCCGCCTGAACCAATGATGAGAATGCGTTCATCCAGAGTTTTTAAATATTCCCCAATCACTTTCCCCAGTGCGATTACACGTTTGATTGGTGGCATAGGGGGAGCAGCAGCATTAATAAAGATAGGGATAACGGGATAGCGATCTAATGCTCCATCGCAGAATAAATCTAAGGGTTGGGTAATGCCGTGATCGGCCTGCATCCGATAGGAATAGCTGAGATCAATCCCATGCGCTAGACAATGTTCAATCAAAGCTAAAGCTTTAGGCTCTGGGACATTTAAAGCTGCTGGACCATAGTTCCAGTCGCCTGCTGCGCTTGCGCGTACGCCCACGCAAAAACTTGGCATCAAGTCGTAAAAGAAGCCATTAAAGTGGTCTGGACCAAACGAAATAATTAAAGTTGGACGATAAGCTTTAACCTGTTCTGCAAGTTGTGAAAAGGCGGCACGTGCAGAAGCTTCAATTTCAGCTGGCGGTGAAGCGAAGTCCAAAAGCGGGGTGTGTGAAACACAAATTAATTTTACAGCCATGTTTTACACTCAAATTCCAGTTTGATTGGCATTGAGCATAAAATGAAGTCCTCATGAAAATACAATATTTATCCCTGATAGAATCATAGCTGGAAGATTGTCCTTAGCGCTAATCAGCGTAACTGCTCAATTAAATCTTAATCAAAGTAAGGATTTATACTTATTAATCGGCTTTGTCATTAAATCTGAACGAGCTTGAGGCTTGTTTCGAGTCAATCCAGCAATATTGATTCGACCAAAGTTGAAAAATCTTGTCTGGTCTAAAGTGTTTTGATCTCGCGATTTAGCTTTTAGATGGGAGATGTATATTCTTGTCCAATTGGACACTTAATAGTATATCGTACTGGACATAGATTCTTCTTTTAATTGGACACTCTTTGTATCTAAAACGAAATTTAAATGAAAAAAGTAAAATGATTCCTATGAAAAAAGCAGTTATTGCACTGAGTTGCTTAAGTATACTTTTGACGGGCTGTTCCTCGCTTCTTAATCCAAGTATTCAGAATTCACTAAAAGAAGTGAGAACATCGAAGTTCCTAAAAAATGAAGATAAAACGAAAACCATCGGTGGGATTGATGCAAACAGTAATGGTGTGCGCGATGATATTGAGGGATACATAAATCTCAAATATGGAAATAACCCCGAATTTGTTAGCGTATATATGCAGTATGCAAAAGAATTACGAAGAAAGCTAACTTTGGCTAGTGATGATCGTGAAGTCTATCGTAGAGCGTCACACAAAGTTAGTAGGCAAATGGTTTGTGCTTCGAAAATTGACTATGAAGTTGAGCCTGAAAAAATGTATCAGGACACAATGATCATCTATGCTCTGTCGGTGAATACTAAGCAACGTATGGCTGAAAGTAATCGTATTAGCTCATTGGTGAGTGGCATGGCCTTCACATTGCCAACTGAGGAACATTGCAAAAATTAACGAATACGTTTAATAAAGCGTCCAAGTTAAAGAAGAATGAGTGTCCAAATACTTATTGATTTTGCAGAGAGAGTCATTTTTAACTTTTTTATAATACTTATGTTGATTTAGGCGGTTACTTACAAATTATGTTCATCCTTTTCATGAGTGAGCTTTGTCATGTAGCTGTTAAAATGCCGCTGCGGTGCTTTTGCTGTTCCAATCAGCGTCATCTAAAAAATAGTGCACAGGTTTTACTTTAAATGAGGTAACGACAATGTGTGTTTGCAGCTGCATTGCTGAGCCTGAATTTAAATATGGATTGCATTTGATGCAGCCATAAAGAAATAAAAGCAAATATGAAATAAACTAAATAATTATATGATAAAATGAAATTAATTCACTTATTGAATATAATCAGTTCATATGAATAGGCTATGAAAATTCGGCCAGTTCACTGATTTGATATTGATCTCCTAATTTTGCGCTTTGATTCATAAAGTTGATGACTCTTTTGACTCACTTTCTGATTTGACCTTTTGCGGATTTAAAATAAACATGCTTGAAATTCGACATTTAAAAACACTATTGGCTTTACGTGAACATGGTTCATTGGTTGCCGCCGCCAATGATTTATGCCTGACCCCTTCGGCAATTTCACATCAGCTTAAAGAGCTTGATCATTGGTATGGTGTGGAAGTGGTCAATCGCCGTAGCCGTCCAGTGACCTTTTCTAATGTCGGACAGCGCTTACTCAAGCTGGCTGATGATGTTTTGCCACAGATTCAAATTGCACAAACCGACATTACGCGTATTGTGCATGGTCAAACTGGGCGGATTATTTTTTCTTCAGAATGTCACAGTTGCTTTGACTGGCTGATGCCACTACTGAACCAATATCGTCAGCAATATCCCGATGTTGATCTGGATTTCGCTTCAGGCTTTGAGGCAAATCCGCATGAGCTTTTACAAAATGGCGAATTTGATTTACTCATTACCGCAGATCCGATTGCTTTAAGCGGTATCGATTATTTTCCAATTTTTGAATATGAATCACGCTTAGTGTTGTCGAATACTCATCCCTTGGTACGTGCTGAACGTATTACAGTGAAAGAATTGGCAGAAGAAACTTTAATTACCTATCCTGTCGATAAACACCGCTTAGACATCATGGCAAAGTTGTTTCTTCCTGCAAATATTCAACCCAAGCAGATCCGTACCACTGATTTAACTCAAATGCTGATTCAGTTGGTCGCAAGTGGCAGGGGGATAGCTGCCTTGCCTGACTGGGTGGTGAATGAATATGAACAGAAAGGTTGGGTGACATCACGTCGTTTAGATTGTGTCTCTGCCACAGGACTACGCCGTACCTTATATGCAGGTTACCGAACCGAAGAAAAAGAGAAAAATTACTTTGAAGGTTTTTTAAAGCAACTCGAAAAGTTCTCGCAAAAACGTCATCAGTACTACTTATCTTAATGCTTTGGGGAATGTGATAAGAGTGAGGCTATGCAGTGCAATATCCTCACTCTTATCATGTTTACACAACTAAGATTGTCCAATAAATAACGATAATACCCCAGCAGCAATCAATGGGCCGACAGGGACCCCACGTAAAAGGGCGACCCCAGCTACAGTACCAATTAATAGCCCTGCCACCACATTGGGTTGATGGGTCATTAACTTGACCCCTCGACCACCCAACCAGGCAACAAATAGCCCAATCGCAATGGCCAGTAAAGATTTCCAGCTAAGAAAGGATTTTAGAATCGCTTCCCCTGGAATTTTACCACTGGCAATTGGGGTTAAAACGCCAATGGTGAGAATAATAATCCCAATATTTAAACCATGTTGTTGTAATAATGGGAAAAACTCACTCAGAGGAGTGATTTTAAAGACAATCAATACACCTGCGGCAATCGTCACAGCAGTGTTATGGCTAAAAATACCACAAGCCAATAAAACCAGAAGTACGATCAAATTCAAATCTATATTGGGCATAATTAAGCGGGGAGAATGTGTGAAAATGCAACTATTGTAGCGATTTTTTAACCTGAACAGCTAGAAAATAAGCCTGAGCTGGCAAAATTGTTTAAAATGCTTGGGTCATTGATTGGGTTTTATAAAATGTATTTGGAAAAAATGTTGCAGTCTCAAGGTTTTGGTTCACGCAAGCATTGTCAGCAGTTGATTAAATCTGGTGCCGTGAGCATTGACCAAGAAATTATGCATAATCCTAAGCAGAAACTCAATTTACAGGACTTGAGCTTTGAGGTGTACGGACAGTCCTTTCAATATCGGGAAAAGGTCTATATTGCCCTGAATAAGCCCGCAGGTTATGAATGTTCTCATCAAGCCACACATCATTTTAGTGTGTTTGATCTGTTTGATGATGTGCTTTTAAATCGTGGTTTACAGTGTGTCGGACGTTTGGATCAGGATACGACAGGCCTGTTATTACTCACTGACGATGGACAATTTTTACAGGCATTAACTCACCCGAAAAAACATGTGGCAAAAGTCTATCGTATGCAGACGGCTGACCCGATTAGTGCAGAGCAGATTTCACAGTTAGAGCAGGGTGTTGAATTACGTAATGAGCAAGGGGTATTTGCGGCTACAGATGTAAAGCAATTGGCAGAATGTGAATTGCAAATGACGATTCATCAAGGTGTCTATCATCAAGTAAAAAGAATGTTGGCTGCGGTGGGCAATAAAGTAGAGCAGTTAGATCGCGTACAAATTGGTGCATTACAATGTGCTGAATTAGAGCAAGGCGAATGGATGTATTTAAATCCTGAACAGATTGAGTTGGCGCGAACTCGCGAAACTACTTAAGGAAACAGTGGTAAATCCGAAACTCATCGTCCGCAATAAAGCCCATGGTTTCGTAAAGACGATGTGATTCACGATTGGTCTTTTGGGTTTCTAGGCTAATGCGTAGAGCATTTTCATGGCGCGCAAATAATATGGCGGTATCAATCAGTTGTTTAGCCGAGCCTTGCCGACGGAACCGGGGGCTCACATAGACATCATCTAAAATATAATAGGTAGAGCAAGCAACAGATGAGAAACCTAAATATAGTAAAATAAATCCGGTAAATACATCATCTTTAATGTGAATGAAAATCACACTTTCTTGGTTTTCAAAGCGTTGTTTTAGAAATTGTTGAGAAAGACTTAAATTAGAAGAAGCCCCATAAAACTGACGGTATTCATCAAATAAAACAGCAAGTTGATTTAGGTCATCTAATGTCGCTTTTCTTACAATCATTTATAGCTCCATGCTTTTTTATTATCCTTGCATGAAGCATACCTAAGTTTTTAAATGAAAAAATTTAAATTATGTATAAAAATGCAACAGGCTCAGTTTTTATCACTTTCACCCAAAATTGCATTGAGTTCTTCAAATAAGTCTAGATGGTCATCATCTAGATAGTCTTCAATATTTTGAGGATTCACAATGTCAGTGCTTTCAGCAGTGATGGGCCCAGCTGCTTTTTGCTCTTGCTTGAGACGTCTTAATTTAATCAATTGCTCTAAATTGATATTCTGATTTTCAATCGAAAAGGGGATAGACTTTGTCAGTACAACTTGTTTGAAGAACAGGCGAACTGCTTGCGCCGGTGTAATACCCAGTTGTTTAAATACCGCAAAAGCCTGTTTCTTTTCCTGTGAATCAAGACGAATTTGATAAACTTCGGTTTTTCTCATGATTTTTATAAATTTGAAGATTAAAATTTAAGCCTTCATTTTAATCAATTTGATTGTAATTTCAATATTTTTAGATGGAAATCTAGCTTTATTTGTAATGACAAACATATTACAGTGTCAATTCAAATTTGGATGAAAAATCCATAGATCGTCCAGTAACCGGATCTTGAAATTGAATGCGCTTGGCGAGCAACTGAAGTGGGTGGGAAAAGTCATCTTCAGCTTTATGCTGCACCACAGGATAGAAAGGATCATTTTGAATTGGAATACCTAAGTAATTCAAGTGCACGCGCAATTGATGCTGTTTTCCTGTAGAAGGGAGCAGCAGATATTTAGCCCAAGTTTGATTGTGTTCTAACAGGTGAATAACAGTTTCACTATTGGCTTCACCCTGAGTAACTTGCATGGTGTAAAAGGGATGCCCTTTTTCCATTCTCAGTTGAAGCGTACGTGGCCATTCAAGCTGAGGCTGGTAAGCTGCAATCGCATGATAGGTTTTATGCACCGTTCGATGCGCAAACATTTGTTGATATGCGCCACGAGTTTCAGGACGTTTGGAAAAAAGTACAATCCCTGCAGTTTCTCGGTCTAAACGGTGAATCGGAGTTAAATCTGGATTCGAGGTTTGATTCTTTAAACGAACCAGCAACGTTTCTTGAACATATTGACCTGATGGGCTGATGGTCAGAAAGTGCGGTTTATCAACAACACATAAGTCATCATTTTCAAACAGGATTTGATGCTGAAAAGGCACAGGTATTTCATGTGCCAGAAAGCGGTAGTAGTAAATGTGTTGGTTGGCTAAATATGGGCTGTCGGAGCTTAAAATTGTGCCATCCGCTGCATAAATCAACTTATCATCAAAGCGCTGTTGCCACTCAGTTGCTGAAATATGGCTAAATTCCTGACAAAGATACTCATACAAACACAAAGGTGCAGGTTGCAGTGCAGGTAAATACAGTTTACTGGCAGTCACACCACGAATCATGGGCGGTACAAAGTCATGCGTTGGCATAAGTTATCAATCACAATAGGTTAGCGTAAAGCAGGTACTGTATTAAAAATACACATTTCGTATGCATGGCATAGGTTTTAAAAGCGTGGCGATGCTATCATATTTCTACTTTTGAATCATGTCGTGAGTCATATGTCGTATTCATTTCAATTGCCCTTAAACTCTGAAACAGAGACTCAGCAACTTGCACAAATTGTTGCTCAATCTTTTACTGAGGGTGTGGTTTATTTAATTGGGGACTTAGGTGCAGGAAAAACGACATTCACTCGTTATTTTTTACAGCATTTAGGTCATCAAGGTGCAGTAAAAAGTCCGACATATACCTTGGTTGAACCTTATCAGATTCAAGGGAAAGCGGTTTTTCATTTTGACTTATATCGCCTGAATGACCCTTATGAACTTGAATTAATGGGGATCCGTGATTATTTGGATACCCCGCATGCTTTATTTTTATTTGAATGGCCAAGTAAAGGCGGAGATGAAATCCCGCCAGCAGATTTAACCATTGAAATTTTAAAATCAGATGATGAACTTACGCGTCAAGCAACGCTTAGTTTTCAATCAGCGGATATGCTTCAAGTTTTAGAACAGGCTTTTAAGCATGCAGAATGAACTCGCATTGCGTCGCATTCAGACCCTTGATCCTGCCTTAGCCAACCAAATTGCTGCGGGAGAAGTGATTGAGCGTCCTGCATCGGTCGTTAAGGAGTTATTAGAAAACTCCATTGATGCAGGGGCGACCGAGTTGATTATTCGGGTAGAACAGGGTGGAAGCACACTGATTGAAATCATAGACAACGGTCGTGGAATTCATCCCGAAGACTTGTCACTGGCCGTCATGCGACATGCCACCAGTAAGATTCAAACGGCTGAAGATTTACATGCGATTGTGAGTTTGGGTTTTCGTGGTGAAGCACTCGCCTCTATCGCGGCTGTTTCGCGCTTAACCTTAACCAGTAGTCAAACTCAGGATGGAGTTGGCTATCAGGTTGAAGTCAATGGTACCGCCTTTCAGCATCAAGAGATTCAAGCCGTTGCTGCGCAACAGGGGACACAAATTCGGGTGCAGGATCTATTTTTTAATGTGCCTGCGCGTCGGAAATTTCTCAAAAAGCCCGGTACTGAATTTGGTCATATCGAAGAAATTGTGCGTCGTATGGCGCTTACTCATTTCGATATTCGCTTTGTACTCGAGCATAACAATAATATCCGTTTAAATTTACCTGTGGCTGATAGTGGTGCATTGCGTTTCCAGCGTGTACAGCAGCTACTGGGGCGTCAATTTACTGAAAATGCCTACTGGATTGATGCTGATAGCGTCAATATGCGTTTGACTGGCTGGTTGGGACATCCTTCCGATGCGCGCGCGCAAGCAGATTTGCAGTACGTGTACGTGAATGGACGGATCGTTAAAGATAAAACCATTTCACATGCCTTGCGCATGGCATATGAAGGGATTCTACATGGTCATCAACACGCAGCCTATTTGCTTTTTTTAGAAGTTGACCCTGAAAATATTGATGTGAATGTCCATCCGACCAAGCATGAAATTCGTTTTCTGAATCAACGTGAAGTCCATGAGTTCGTTCGCCATTTTGCTAAAGAAACCTTGGCGCAGTTTCAAACCGCGAGCGCGGATTTGGCACAAGCCTTGAAAGTTGAATCTTCTAGCCCAATACAGACTCAACAACCACGTTATCAAGAGCAGTTTCAATTGCATCGGGTCGTGGAGCAGGCTGTAAACCCCGCCTCTGCAGGGCTATTGACTGATTTTGAATCTTCGCAGCCGCAATCAGTACATTATGTCGGGCAGGAAACCAAGGCTTATCAAGTGCATGCAAATGCACCACAGTCAAGTCGAGCAGCCTTAGAAAGTTATCTTGCTCCTTTAAGAGCCGCCAACCAATTTACGACGGAAATAGCGAAAAACGATGTTGCTCCCAAAACGGATGAACATCCTTTAGGTATTGCGATTGCGCAGTTACATGGCATTTATATTCTGGCTCAAAATACAGAGGGTCTGATTATTGTGGATATGCATGCTGCACATGAGCGAATTTTATTGCAGCAAATGAAATCGGCTTGGGATAACCCTGATTTTTGGATATCGCAACAATTGTTGATTCCGAAAGTAGTGAGTGTCAATCGTATGCAAGCACTGCGCGTTGAAGATTTAAAAGCCCCCCTAGCGCGTCTAGGATTGGAAATTGACCAATATGGAGATGAGCAGGTAATTGTACGGGGTGTACCAGCAATCCTACATAAGGCGGATTTCTCTGCGTTAATTCCTGAATTGCTCAATGATTTAGATCCGAATGATGAAGTGCGTGGATTGCTGCTTAAGCGTGATCAGATTTTGGCAGGGATGGCTTGTCATGGTGCTGTACGTGCGCATCGCTTATTAAGTCTTTCCGAAATGAATGCGTTGCTTCGTCAAATGGAGCAAACCGAATTTGCGAGTCAGTGTAATCATGGGCGACCAACATGGCGCGCTTTCCCACTGGCTCAGCTAGATAAACTTTTTGCTCGAGGAGAGTAAATTTAAATGTCGAATCAATTGCCTGTCATCAATTTGATGGGACCTACAGCCAGCGGTAAAACGGCTTTAGCATGTGAGTTATATGAACAGGGCAATTTCGAATTGATTTCTGTCGACTCGGCATTGGTTTATCGCGATATGGATATTGGTACTGCCAAGCCGAGTGAAGCGGAGCAGGAACAATATCCACATCATCTGATCGATATCATCAGCCCTCTAGAAGTCTATTCTGCTGCGCAATTCGTCGAAGATGCATCTCACTTGATTGATGAAATTCATGCTCAGGGCAAAACACCAATTTTGGTGGGTGGCACTATGCTTTATTTCAAAGCCTTGTTAGAAGGTTTATCGAGTAATTTGCCTAGCGCCGATTATTCAATTCGTGCAGAAATTGAAGCGCAGGGTGAACGTGAGGGCTGGGAAGCTGTCTACGAGACGTTATGTGCGGTTGACCCACTTGCAGGGCAGAAATTCAAAGTGAGTGATAAGCAGCGAATTATCCGTGCGCTTGAGGTGTTTCGGATCACGGGGCAGCCGATTACACAATTACAAGCAGAGCAGCCTAAAAATGTACCATATCGTTACACTTTTCATAATTATGCTTTGCTTCCAGATCGGTTAGAATTGCATAAGCGAATTGAAAAACGCTTGGAAATTATGTGGGAAATCGGTTTTTTAAATGAGGTCGAATCCCTAATTGAAAAATACGATCTATCTGATGATTTACCTTCAATGCGATCAGTAGGTTACCGACAAGCCTTAGATTTTTTATTAAAAAGCGACAAAAGTCTCGAAAATAAGAAAGAAATGGAGGATAAAGCCCTTTTTGCGACACGACAACTTGCGAAACGTCAATATACTTGGTTAAGATCTTTGCAACAGTCGCATAAATTTAAAACATATTTAACAATAAAGCAGGCTCAAGAAGACTTGCGAAACTGTTACGGATAAAGCAAAATTTACATACTGTCTTTTTTATAATTTTTAATTGAAAAATAAAGATAGTTTTTTGCGCTGATTTTTAATATTTTTGGAGTTGTATAACATGTCTAAAGGTCAAACTTTGCAAGATCCGTTCTTGAATTCTCTCCGTAAAGAACGTATTCCTGTATCTATCTTCCTTGTAAATGGTATTAAGTTACAAGGTCATATTGAATCTTTTGACCAATATGTTGTTTTACTAAAAAATACTGTAAGCCAAATGGTTTACAAGCATGCGATTTCTACGGTTGTTCCTGCACGTAATCCACGTCCTGCTGGCGCTCCTGCTGGCACTCAAGGTGCTGGTTTTGGCGGTCAAGGCGGTGGCTTTGGTGGCGGTCAAGGCGGTGGCTTTGGTGGCGGTCAAGGCGGTGGCTTTGGTGGTGCTCAAGGTGGTGGCTTTGGTGGTCAAGGTGGCTTTGGTGGTCAAGGTGGCTTTGGTGGTCAAGGTGGCGGCTTTGGTGGTCAAGGCGGCGGCTTTGGTGGTCAAGGTGGCTTTGGTGGTCAAGGCGCTGGCTTTGGTGGTCAAGGCGGTTTTGATGGCGAAACTAAATTTGATGACTCTCAAGAAGACGATAACAATCGTTAATTGATGGTTGCTTGAAAAGCCTCTCAATATGAGAGGCTTTTTTTTATTCCTGCGTGTGATGGCATTCTTAAAAGAACCATTTATTTAACTGGCTTATGTCTAAAAATATGATGTAAAGCTATTACTCAAATGTGCTGTCTAAGCCATAAAAAAAGCCAGTCCGGAGACTGGCTTTCATAAAAAACAAAATTACTTTATGAAGTCTTGTTATTTTTACGATCTAAACTTGGATCTTTAATTTCGACAAACGCATTGTTGCGAATTTCGCGTAACCAGCTGTCTAATTCGGTATCAAATTGACGCTCACCTAAAATTTGGCGGGCCATACGCTCTTGATACTCTTGGGTCATATCTTGTTGACGTGTATCTGTCACTTGGAGAATATGCCAACCAAACTGCGTTTGGAAGGGTTCACTAATTTGACCGACTGTAGTACTTTTCATTTTCTCTTCAAACTGTGGCACCATAACACCTGGGCTTACCCAGCCAAGATTACCACCGTCACGTGCAGAACCTGCATCGTTAGAAAAGGTTGCTGCGAGTACAGCAAAGTCTTCACCGGCTTTTAGACGATTATAGATACTATCAATCATTTGTTTTGCATTATCAGGACTCACCACTTCTGAGGGTTGAATCAGAATATGGCGAGTTTTGTATTGCGGAATAATGGCTTTCTGCTCAGAACCTTTACGCTCTAAAAGCTTAATAATATGAATACCATCACGTGCAGTGATTAGCTCACTGGTCTGTCCCACTTGTAAAGGGGTTACACGTGCTGCGAGTTCTGTCGGGATTTCAGAGAGATTTCTGAAGCCCATATCAGCACCTTCTACAGTCACATCTTTGCTGCTGTATTGTTTGCTAATAGCATTAATATCATTGCTATTGCTTAATGCACTACGAACTTGTTTGGCTACCGCTTCGACATTAGTATCACCTGATACGCGTGCGTGGATTACATGCACTTGGCTGCCTAACGCTGCTTGACCCTGAGGGGTTTTTAAAAAGTTAGCAACATCTTGGTCGCTAATTTTAATACGTGACATCACGACTTGTTGGCGTAAGCGGTTAATGGCTAAATCTTCAGCAATACGACTACGTAAAGCATCATAGGTACCTGGTCCCATCTTATCGAGCTTTTGCTGGAAAGCCTCTAGTGAGGTGGCACCTGATTGATTGGCAACTTTTAAAACGGCTTCGTTTAAACTTTTTTCATCTGCTTTAATATTGTAGCGTTTGACTTGCTCAAGTTGAGTTTGACGAATAATCAATTGCTCTAAAGCTTGTTGCTCCAAATACTGTTGGGGCGGAACAGGTCTTTTTTGTGCTTCTAGTTGATGTTTTACTTCAGCGACACTTTGCTCTAAATCACTTCGTAAGATGACACTATTGTCGACCACTGCAACAACTTCATCTGATGTTTGTGCAAAAGTCGGCATTGATGAAGAGAGGGCAATCGCAAGCGCAGTCGCCTTAAAGAATTGTTTTAACTGTTTTGTCTTCATTAACATCGTGTCCAAATTAATTAATACGATCGTAACCTAAAATTCGATTTTCAAGCATGGATGCAAGTTTGTTGTTGAAACCAGCCAATCCTTTCAGGTTAATTTCCGCCATGAAAGCACGTTTTGGTTTAACACTTGAATCACTAACATCATCTAAGTCGTTGTAGTATGAACGTCCGTAGAGAGAGAGTCCCCAGCAGCAAGATTCATAGTTCACACCCAGTAGGTATTCACGTGCAACATTGTTATCCATGTCATATTGAGCGTGCCCCATAATACGCCAGTTGTTGTGAACGGGTTGTATAAATGATGCAACAAATTGGTCATATTTATCTTGGCGATTGGCAATTTCTTTACGGTAGAAATAGCCAGCTCCATACACATTCCCTTGATCACCCATATAGTAAAGCTGAATATCACGTTGGGCATTATCACCATTCGCCATCCAAGCTGAGTTGGCACTTAGGCGATAGTGCTCTGAGAGTTGGCTAGATAGGCTGATAATTGGGCCTGTGTGGGTTTCTGTGTTTAGCTCGTCTGTTGTGCCATCTAAAGTGACGCGGCGATCATCAAAATAGAAGCTTTGCCCAACACTAGCTTTTAAGCGCTCAAGCCCAATTTCATCAAATAAGCTGTAACTTAAACCTAAAGACAAGAAATTATTGTCTTCTAAACGGTCATGCCCGTAAAAACGTCTTGAACTAAATAACTGATCGTAGTTAATCGAAGCACTAATCGTGTCGAAGTTTGGATAGTCGGATTGGTTTTCATACGGTGCATACGCGTAAAATGCACGTGGGGTGATGGTTTGAAGATATTTACCATCTTTTTCAAAAATTAAGCCCGCATCCAAACTAAATTGCGGTACCACCACAGATTTATTTTGGTCTGCATTGCTAACACTGGTCGTCTGGTTTTGCTGAGCTGTAATCGTGTCCTGATCATAGAAGGTGTTGATACTGCGTACTGAAACTTCAGGGATAACGAAGGCCCATTGGTTGAGGTAGTTATAGCGAACGGCGAAATCATTGTAGAAACGCGTACCACTCGGCTCAGAAGTGGCTGAAGATGTGCTATTAATATCTTTCTTGAAGTAAGCGGTATCGTTATTAAACTCGTACTGGAAACCTTGCGGATTACCGCCTTTATAGGTCAGTAAGAATTGTGGTAAACGTGCATAAGGACGGTCTTCATCAGATACGGTTTTATCCAAAGTCTGGAAATCTTCGACCTTTAATTGTGCTGTAAGTCCTGGAACACCATTTTTATAATTCAGCTCCCAAGCACGACGCAGGTTTAAGTCTGTTTTAGTGTTAGGATTGTTATTTAAGTCAGTAAAATAGTCTTTATCCGATGCGTAGTTATATTCCAGATTGGTTGAAAAGCTATCGTTGATTTGCCATTGATGTAAGACATGTAAGTCTTTACGATCTTGATTTTCATAGCTTTCATCTGAAGGTAAATAACCACCCCAGATTTTACCCCCTCCAAAATTTTCCGTTAAATAGCGGAATTCAGCATCAATCATTGCACCACGATCACTCATATAACGTGGTGTTAAAGTGGCATCGTAATTAGGGGCAAGATTGAGATAAACTGGCACTGAAAATTCAATACCGCCATCGTTGGTATAACCAAAACCAGGGGTTAAAATCCCTGTGGTTCTGCGGTCATCAATTGGAAAATTGAAATACGGAACCGCTAAAACGGGCACATCTTTGACATAGAGTTTGGTACCTTTGGTGACACCACGACCAGTATCCTGATTAAGTTCGATACTGTTCGCTTGAATTTTCCATGTCGGTTTTTGTTCAGGTGGGCACGTGCTATAGGTTGCATTGCTTAAAACCACGACGCTTTCAGAAGTGCGGGCGATTTTTTCTGCACGACCATGGGCATGCTGTTCTTCAGCAATATAATAGCTATTGCTTAGGTCGCCTTGCTGTGTTTTAAGGTTGTAGTTAATTTGGTCACTTTGAGCGAGCAGTCCAGCTTGCGCCATTTGCACACGACCTTGCGCATTGGCATAGGTCTGAGTCTTATCAATGGTAATTTTATCGGCACGAATTTGGCGACCTTGTTGGTCAATCAGCACATTGCCTTCAAGCACTGAATCGCCATTTGGATCATAATGTCCATAATCAGCAGTAACTACTGAAGTGGCTTTGCTTGGATCTGTTGTTTCAGCATTGGTGGCAATAGGTGTCACCCAAGCCCCTTGGCAATATGCACCAGTCAGGGATTTGCTTTGGCGTTGTTGTGCTTCAGGTGCGGATTTATCCACATAATATTGTTCAAAGAAGTGTTGCCCTGCATAGGCTTCTTTTATGCTTGCTTTAAGTTGCTCGTTGGTTAGGGATGAAACAGTATTAGATGTATCGGCGTATGCCGTAATCGAGCTTCCACATAAGAGGCTGAAAATAGCAGTCGCTAAAGGATTGAATTTAAACTGATGCTTCATTTGTATCATTAACCAAGTATGCTTAATCGCAATTAATTATTGTCGCATCATAGAGAAAAAGTTGATAAGTGGCTACACTTAGTACTTTAAAAACTCAGCCTGTATTAGAATTTATCGCAAATGAATACACAACGTGAACAATTGATACAAACTTGGATTACATCTGTACTTGGTTCAGATCGATTTGAAATTAATTTTTTAGCAGGCGATGCTAGCTTCCGTCGTTATGCACGAATCAATTTGAATAATAAAACATTTATGTTGATGGATGCACCTCCTGAGAAAGAAGATTGTGTACCTTTTGTGTCGATTGATGAATTTTTTGATGCACATGGCGTGCGTGTGCCACGTATTGTGGCCAAAGACTTAACACAAGGCTTTTTATTGTTGGAAGATTTTGGTGATGTGTTACTGTCAACACAACTAGATGACAACACGGTTGATGCGCATTATGAGCAAAGTTTTAAACAGTTGATTCAATTACAGTCAATTAATGGTGAAGGGCATTTCCCAGCGTATTGCTATGAGAAGCTGCTCGCTGAAATGTCATTATTAACTGATTGGTTATTGCCAAGTTTACAGATTCAACCTACGGATGAAGAGTCTGCCCTAATTAAAAGAACATTTGCGATTTTAGCGAATTCAGCATTGGCGCAGCCTCAAGTGATTGTGCACCGTGATTTCCATAGTCGTAATTTAATGCTTTTGGCAGATGAGCAAGAGCAAGGTGTAATCGACTTTCAGGATGCCGTGATTGGTGCGGATACCTATGATCTGATCTCCATTACACGGGATGCTTATGTGCAGTGGGATCCTGCGCGTGTATATGGTTGGTTTAAAGTGTTTTATGACTTGTTGCCAGCTTCAGCTAAAGAAGGGCGTGATTTTGAGCAATTCAAGCGCGATGCAGATTTAATGGCAATACAGCGTCATATTAAAATTTTAGGCATTTTTGTGCGCCTGTTTGAGCGTGATGGCAAATCGGGTTATCTCAAAGATTTACCACGTGTGATGTGGTATTTGCTGGAAGAAAGCCAGTCCTATGCAGAACTACAACCATTTATGCAGTTCATTCAGGTTAAAGTAATGCCGAAATTTGAACAAAAATATGGCAAATACGAGGTTGTTGCTGCATGAAAGCCATGATTTTAGCTGCGGGATTGGGTAATCGTATGCGTCCTTTGACGCTTTATAAGCCAAAACCGTTACTTGAAGTAGGTGGTAAGCCTCTGATCGTTTGGCACATCGAAAAACTCAAAGAAATTGGTGTGACCGAGATTGTTATCAATTCTGCGTGGTTGGCCGATGTGCTGATTGGTACATTGGGTGATGGCTCGCAATTTGGGGTCAATATTTTGTGGACACGCGAAGAGGAAGGTTTGGAAACCGCAGGCGGCATTATTAATGCTTTACCGTTGTTGGGAACTGAGCCGTTTATTCTCGTCAATGGCGATGTCTGGACGACTTTTGATTTTGCCTCATTACTTGATGTCGAACTCAATCAGGATTTGGCGCATTTGGTGTTTGTAAAGAATCCTCCACAGCATTTACAGGGTGATTTCACTTTGGCGAATGGGCGTGCCTATACCTTTGAACAGGAGCAACAGGGCGAAGACCTAACCTATAGTGGAGTAGCCGTATTACACCCAGAGATGTTTGCTGGTTTGGAAAATGGTAAGCGTCCATTGGCACCTTTATTAAAACAGGCCATGCTGGATGGTCGTGTTTCTGCAGAAAAAATGCAGGCATCTTGGGTCGATGTCGGTACGCCAGAGCGTTTATCTGCCCTAGATTTGCAGATTCGACAAGGCATGTACGCTTAAGTGCATATTCACTAAGCACAAGCTACTATGACTTCATGGATAAATCGGTATACTTCACCTAATATTTTCGAGACGTTAATTGTATATGCACACGTTTTTTCAAGAACTAAAGCAGGGTAGTCAGGCTTTAGGTTTAGAGCTCAGTGACGAGACTTTAAATTTATTACTCAAATACCAAGACGCTTTGGTTCTTTGGAATAAGGCGTATAACTTAACCGCAATTCGTGATCCCAAAGAAATGTTGGTGAAGCATCTGTTAGATAGCCTTAGCATTCTGAAGGATTTACCTGAAGGTCGTTTGCTCGATATTGGTACAGGTGGTGGTATGCCAGGCATGATCATTGCATTATGCCAACCTGAACGTCGCTGTGTTTTGTTAGATTCTAACGGTAAGAAAATTCGCTTTTTAAAGCAGTTTATTGCTGACTTAAAATTAAAAAACGTGATCGCAGTACAAACACGTGTTGAAGATGAAGATAGTATTCGTGATTTAGGACAGTTCGATGTCATTACCAGTCGTGCCTTTGCTTCACTGACTGATTTTGTCACAGCATCTCAACCATATATGCATGAGAACAGCATTATTGCCTCGATGAAAGGGCTGATTCCTGAAGATGAAATTATTGCATTAAAAGATGAATATAGTTGTGAAATTATCGAGTTAAAAGTTCCTCGATTAGATGAGCAACGCCATTTATTGTTATTGAAACAGATTTAATTTTTCGAAGGACTGGGGTTACCATGGCTCAAATTATTGCGATTGCGAACCAAAAAGGTGGCGTAGGAAAAACCACAACCGCAGTTAATTTGGCAGCATCGCTAGCGGTGCTGAAAAAACGAGTTTTACTTGTGGATATGGATTCGCAGGGTAACGCCACGATGGGGTCAGGCATTCAAAAGAATGACCTTTTATATTCGGTGACGGATGTATTATTAGGTGAAGTGCCGATTGAAACAGCAATCACCAAAGCAGAAGTTGGTTATAAAGTTCTTGGCGCAAACCGTGACTTGGCTGGGGTAGAGTTAGCGATTGCCGAGCAAGAAGGTCGTGAGTTTATTTTGCGTGATGCTTTGCAAAGCATTGATCATGCTTATGATTATATTATTGTTGATTGTGCACCAAGCCTGAGCTTAATTACCGTGAATGCCTTAGCGGCTGTTCATGGAGTCATTATTCCTATGCAATGTGAATATTACGCACTGGAAGGCTTGGCAGATTTGACCCAAACCATTGACCGTATTCAACAGGCACTTAATCCTGAGTTAGAAGTTGTTGGTGTGCTGCGTACCATGTACGACGGGCGTAATGCTTTAACCCGTGATGTTTCTGCAGAACTCGAGCAATATTTTGGCAAAAAACTTTATGATTCAGTAATTCCGCGTAATGTTCGTTTGGCTGAAGCCCCAGCGCATGGTTTACCAATTATTTATTTTGAGAAAAGTTCCAAGGGTGCAGTTGCTTACTTAAATTTGGCGGCTGAATTGTTAAAGAAAAGCAAAGTGAAAAAAGGAAGTAAAGCATGACCTTAAAAAAACGCGGACTTGCCAAAGGTCGTGGTTTGGATGCCTTACTTGGGTCAATCCAAAAAGAAAAACTACAACTTGAAGTGCAAGCTTTGGATCATGGTCAGCTAAAACAAATTGATGTTAATTTGCTGAAACGTGGCGAGTATCAACCGCGTCGCTTTATTCAAGAAAATGATTTGCAAGAATTAGCCGCTTCAATCAAGAAGCATGGTGTAATGCAGCCCATCGTGATTCGTCCCATTGCGGATGAAACTCATCCTTATGAAATTATTGCGGGTGAGCGTCGTTGGCGTGCGGCACAGTTAGCAGGTTTGACTGAAATTCCTGCTTTAGTGCGTGATTTAAATGATCAAGTCGCCATTGCATTAGCGTTGATTGAAAATATTCAGCGTCAGGATTTGAATCCGATTGATCAAGCACTGGCTTTACAGCGCTTTCATGATGAATTTGGTTTAAGTCATCAGGAAATTGCCGATACGGTCGGTAAAGCACGAACTACGGTGAGCAACTTATTGCGTTTATTGACTTTGGCTGAACCAGTTAAAGATTTTATGCAGCAAGGCCAGCTCGATATGGGGCATGCGCGTGCGATCCTCACCTTGAAAGCAAAAGAACAATTAAAAATTGCTGAGTTGGTGATCGCGAAGAGTTTATCGGTACGTCAAACAGAGCAGTTGGTGCGTGATTTAACGGCACCAAAGACCGAAAAAGCCAAATCGGAAGTGGCATCAGATTTACAACAGCTGACGCAGCGTTTATCTGAACGTTTCAGCGCAGATGTTAAAATTGATCATAATAAGCAGGGTAAAGGCAAACTGGTGATTCATTATCATTCCCTAGATGAGTTGGATGGTATTTTGAATATTTGTTTAGCTGATTAATTTTTTTAAAAATTCTTGGGGAAGAATAATGTGGGAATTAGTAAAAGCTGGTGGGTGGTTAATGATTCCGCTGGTTTTGTGTTCCATTTTTACGGTCGCAATTGCCATTGAGCGTTTTGTTCGATTGAAGCGAGCTATGGTGTTGCCAAAAGCGCTGTTTTTAACTGGTGGAAAAGATGTTCAGCAGGTTGTTCAGCAATTACAACAAAGTAATCCACTGCAAAATAGCAGTCTAGGGCGTATTTTGCTTGCTGGTTTGCAGAGTCGAAAACAGTCTGAACAATATGCACGCGCACAAATGGAAGCAACGGCATCTCAAGAAATTGGCTATTTAGAAAAGAACATTAATTTCTTGGGTACGCTCAGTGCAGTTGCACCATTATTAGGATTGCTGGGGACTGTGGTTGGTATTATTGAATCCTTTTTGGTGATTGATGTTGGTACCAATAGTAATCCGACCATGATGATTCCAGGGATTTCTAAGGCACTCATTACCACTGCAGCGGGTATGCTGATTGCAATTCCAGCGTTGTTCGCTTATCGTTATTTTCAACGTTTGGTTCAGGAATATGTGGCTGAATTAGAGCAGCAATCTACATTATTCCACGCAGCACTTTTCTACCAACACTCTGCTGTTGAAGAGCATGAACTTCGTAAAGCAGGTTAAGGTGGAATATGAAATTCAAGCGTAAGCAAGTTGAAGATATTCATATTAATTTGACACCAATGATAGATTGCTTATTGTTTATCTTGGTATTTTTGCTGTTATCGACCACATTTAATCAATTTAGTCGTATGAACCTGACCTTGCCAGATGCTCAAGGTGTACCGCCAAAGCAATACAATCAGAAGATTGAAGTGATTGTGGATGCTTCGGGACATTACGCAGTTAATGGTCAGGCACTGTCAAGTAAAGAAGTCGCAGACCTGAGTACTGCAATTAAACAGATTTCTAACGAACGACGTGATTTAATGTTTGTCATTGCAGCAGATGCGAAAGCAACTCATCAAGATGTTATTCGAGTGATGGATGTTGCTGGGCAACTCGGTTTTGTCAATATTAATATCAGTACCAAAGTACCATCTCGAGGTTATTAGTGAATCAGGATTTCAAGGTCTATCTACGTCTTCTGGGTTATCTGAAGCGATTTTGGGGCGTAGCGATTTTAATCGTCATTGGTTTTGCTATTAACGCGGCAACCGAAGTATCTATTGCAAAGTTGCTAGAAAAAATCATTACAGCAATCCAACATCGGGATCAAGGTTTTACAAACTTGATTCCGTTTTTAGTCGTATTGTTAATGTTTTTCCGTGGGGTCGGTTCCTTTATTGGGGGCTATTTCACTGCGGTTATCTCAAGAAATCTGGTTTACGATATCCGTCAAGAGGTATTCGCAAAGTTAATGCGTTTACCTTCTCAATATTACCTAGATAATACCACTGGGCATATTACCTCCAAAATTATGTATAACGTGGAGCAGCTGACAGCGGCTTCTTCTGAATCGTTAAAAACCATTGTGCAGCAAGGTTTAATTACCTTGGGCTTGTTGGGTTATTTAATTTATACCAATTGGCGTCTTACCTTAATTATTCTGGTTTTTGCTCCTTTAATTGGGTTGCTTATTCGTAAAGCTTCCAAACGTATGCGTAAATTGTCATTACAAGTGCAGGACACCATGGGGGATGTTAACCATGTGGTGCAAGAAACGGTCAATGGCAATGTCGTGGTGAAAGGTTTTGGTGGGCAGAGCTTTGAACAGGATCGATTCAAAGCAACATCGACTGAAAACTTAAAGCGTGGTTTAAAAATGGTGGTGGTACAACAGATGAACAGCCCTATAGTGCAGTTCATTATGTCAATTGCCATGGCCATCATCATGTGGATTGCTTTACGTCCAGAAATTTTAAGAGACACGACGGCAGGTGAGTTTGTCGCGTATATCACTGCGGCAGGTATGCTCAGCAAGCCGATTAAGGCATTGACGGATGTGAATGAAAAACTACAACGGGGTATGGCCGCAGCTCACTCGGTTTTTGAGCTTCTTGATTTGCCAGAAGAAAAAAATACCGGAACGTTGACGCCTAAGCTCAAAGGCAATATTGAGTTTAATCATATCTATTTGATTTATCCCGATGGTCATCATGCCATTCGAGATTTTAACTTGCAGGTGAAATCTGGGGAAACAGTAGCATTGGTAGGGCGCTCTGGTGCGGGGAAAACCTCTTTGGTTAACCTTATACCGAGATTCCAAGAAATCACTTCTGGTCAATTACGATTAGATCAATATCAAATTGATGAAATTGAAGTAAATTGCTTGCGTTCACAGATTGCGATGGTCAATCAGCAAGTGGTCTTATTTAATCGGACTGTACGTGAAAATATTGCCTATGGCTTATTGCAAGATGCGACAGATGAAGAAGTGGTTGCAGCGGCAAAAGCAGCTTATGCACACGACTTTATTATGGCTTTACCACAGGGCTATGATACTCAGTTGGGTGCTCAAGGCTTGAATTTGTCAGGTGGACAACGCCAGCGTATTGCGATTGCACGCGCAATTCTGAAAAATGCACCAATTTTAATTCTCGATGAAGCCACCAGTGCTTTAGATAATGAGTCTGAATATTTTATTCAGCGTGCTTTCGATACCGCGATGGAAAATCGGACAACGATTGTGATTGCACATCGTTTATCGACCATTGAAAATGCTGACCGTATTGTGGTGATGGATCAAGGGCGTATCGTTGAACATGGTTCACATGCGGAATTGATAGCAAAGCGTGGTGCGTATTTCCAGTTACATCAGCGTAATTTCGAGGAAAACTAAGCAATGTCCGTCGCACAATTGATTCAAAATGCTTGGAATACACAGGCGAAGTGGTTAATTGTGCTGCGTCCATTGTCTTGCTTATATCATTTTGGTTTCTGGTTGAATAAAAAGTTGTATGACAGTGGTTTAATACCGGTTTATACAGCACCAGTCCCTGTCATGATTATTGGAAATATTACCGTTGGTGGCAGTGGTAAAACACCACTGCTGATTCATCTGGTTAATTATTTGCAAGCCAAAAATGTACGAGTCGGGATTATTAGTCGAGGTTATGGTGGTAAAGGGCCTTTTCCTGCACTGGTGACTTTGGAGGCGACGCCTGATCAAGTGGGTGATGAGCCTTGTCTGATTGTTCAGTCAACCGGTGTTGCCATGGTGGTTGGGTCGAACCGTCAGCAGAGTATTGAGTTATTACTGGCAAAACATGAGTTGGATTTAATTATCAGCGATGATGGTTTGCAACATCATGCCTTGGCTCGCCAGCTGGAATGGATTGTTCTAGACCGTAATCGAGGTTTGGGTAATGAAAAATTGTTACCTGAGGGTTATTTGCGTGAACCGAAAAGTCGATTATTGACTGGAACGGTCATAGAACATGCAGCACAACCTGAAACAGCATTGAATATGCATTTAGAAGTTGGCGAGCCTTATTTGCTAAATGCTTATGACGCGGGTCGCTTTAATCCTGATCAAGACTTTTATGCAGTGGTGGGTATTGGTTTTCCACAGCGATTTTATCGCACACTGGAGTCTATAGGTGTGCAGAAGTTTCAATGTCATGAATTTCCAGATCATTATGATTATGATTTAACGGACTTACAGTTTGAAGACAGTAATCCCATTATTACGACCGAAAAAGATGCAGTGAAATTACTCCCGATTTTAAAGCAGTATCCTGACTTCAAGCGTGAAATTTGGGTGGTGCCTGTAGAGGCTGTTCTTTCCAGTACTTGTTACCGCGTGCTAGATCAGCAACTGACTGATTTAGGCATTCAACTTCAATAAGAGTTAACTATGAAACATATCGTCATTCCTGCACGTTTTTCCAGTTCAAGATTACCCGGTAAGCCACTATTGGAAATTCACGGTCGTCCGATGATTTTACGTGTGGTTGATCAGGCTAAAAAAGTTCAGGGCTTTGATGATCTGTGTGTGGCAACAGATGATGCACGTATTGCTGAAGTGTGTCGTGCAGAAGGTGTTGATGTGGTGCTTACCAGTGCGGATCATCCCTCAGGTACAGACCGTTTAAGCGAAGTGGCGCGTATTAAAGGTTGGGATCAAGACGATATTATTGTGAATGTGCAAGGGGATGAACCACTATTGCCTGCAACCTTAGTAAAACAAGTTGCCGAGCTTTTGGTTAACCAGCCAGAGTGTTCAATGTCGACTTTGTGTGAGCCGATTCATGCTCTGGATGAATTCAAGCGCGACAGTATTGTGAAAGTGGTGAAATCTAAATTCAATCAAGCACTTTATTTTAGTCGTGCCACCATTCCTTATGATCGTGATGGTGCGAAACATGCCAGTCCAGCATTGCATGAGCAAGCATTCCGTCATTTAGGCTTATATGCTTACCGTGTAAGTCTGTTACAGGAATATGTGACTTGGGATATGGGTGTGCTTGAAAAACTGGAAAGCCTGGAGCAGCTTCGGGTTTTGGAAAATGGTCATCGTATTGCGATTGCTGTGGCTGAAGCGAACCTGCCACCTGGGGTAGATACACAAGAAGATCTTGATCGCTTAAATGCGATGGATGTTCATCACTTTCAATAAGATTTATTCATAATGCAGACAGAAATTCAGCCTCAAATTTTTCCTTGGCAACAACAGGTGTGGGATACGTTGACGGGGCGATTTCCACAGTTGGGACATGGTTTGTTGTTCTATGGAAAAAAAGGCTGTGGTAAAGAAGCCTTTACGCAATATTTCTTGGCATGGATTCTCTGTCAGCAACGCCATGTGCGAAACATGCCTTGTGGAGAGTGTGGAAGTTGTCAGTGGTTAAAATCTGATACCCATCCCAATTATGTCTATATTTCGACGGATGAAGAGAATAAAAAGCAAAATGCAAAAATAAAGATCGAAAAAATCCGAGAGTTATTGCCCTTTGTGCAGCAGACTGTCGATGGGTGGCGAGTGATTGTAATTGAACCTGCTGAGGCCTTGAATACAGCATCTGCGAATGCCTTGCTGAAAACACTAGAAGAACCCGGTGATCGCGTTGTAATTATTTTGCTGGCTGAGCACTATTTGAAATTACCTGCCACGATTCGCAGTCGCTTGCAACATTTTGCTTTGGACCGCATTAGTTCGGAACAAACCGAGTCTTATCTTACATCGCATTTGCCGACCGCATTAAGCCAAGAGCAAATTCAGCTGTTATTAAATTTATCCAATCATATGCCTCTGGAAGCTTTGGTGTTGGCCCAAAGTGAATGGTTAAATTTAAGACAGGATTTTGTCTTGGATTGGCAAAGATTGGTACAAGAAAAAAATATGCCTATGGCAATTGCAACCAAATGGCAAAAAGCATTGCCATTTGATGACTTCAGCCACATGTTTGAGTACTTGTTGGCAGACCTGATTTGTGTCAAGCTAAATCAACCGATTAAAAATATTGATTTGCAATTAACTCAACTCGCGGAGCAATATTCTTTAGAGGCACTATTCGATTTATATTCTGAATTACAACAGTCCAAGCAGTTTATTGAGCAAAACGTACAAACAAATTTAGTACTCGATCAGCTGTGTATAAAACTAATGAATGTTTAAAGGGGAAAACAATGCAACCACGTATGGGCGGTATTATTCATGCGAATATCTCAGATAAGGAAACCTTGTACAAATCGTACATGCCTTATGTGTCTGGTGGTGGTTTATTCATTCCTTCAAAGCAAGCAGTCAAGTTGGGTGATGAGGTTTTTGTGTTGACCACATTGCCAGATCAGTCTCAAAAAATCCCCTTAACAGGTAAAGTAATTTGGATCTCGCAAAAGCAAAATGGTATTAAGCCTCAGGGTTTTGGTATGCAATTGATGGGTGAAAAAGGGGTGTATTTTAAGGCTGAAGCAGAAAAGATTCTCGCAGGCTTTAAAGCTGAAGGGCGTTATAGTTACACCATGTAATTTGGTTGGAAAATAGGAAATAATTGTGTTTGTAGATACTCATTGCCATTTAACCATGCTTGATCTGACTCCTTATAATGGAGATCTGGATATGGCTTTAGCAAAAGCACGTGAAGCTGGTGTGACTAAATTCATGAGTATTTCTGTTGATTTGGATGATCATATTGCATTAGCTGAAATTGCTGCACGGCATGCGGATGTTGGCTATACCGTTGGTGTGCATCCTTGTGAGAATGCAGACACTATGGCACGAGCGACTACGGAGTATTTGGTTGAGTTGGCTCAAGCGGATAAAGTCTGGGCATTGGGTGAAACCGGTTTAGATTATTTTCACAGTACGGATTTTATTCAAGCGCAAAAAGAATGTTTTGCTCGGCATATTCATGCTTCACAAATTGTGAAAAAACCAGTTGTTGTGCATACCCGTTCAGCAAAGCATGACACGGTAGATATTATTCGCGCAGAAAAATCGACCCATGGTATTTTGCACTGTTTTACCGAAGACTGGTCGACTGCAAAAGCCGTGTTAGATTGCGGTTATTATGTTTCTTTCTCAGGTATTGTGTCTTTTAAAAATGCTCAAGATTTAAGAGATGTGGCCAAACAAGTCCCATTGGATCGCGTGCTCATCGAAACCGATAGTCCATATCTTGCGCCAGTACCGTACCGTGGTAAAACAAATGAACCAAAATATGTGCCATATGTAGCCAAAGCCTTGGCTGATGTATATGATAAGTCGCTGGAAGAAATGGCTTTGATTACCTCGCAGAATTTTGAAAACTTACTGCAAAATAAGTAATAGACTGCATTGTTTTAGACTGAATATAAGAATTGAAGAGAGTGTAGAGTGAAGATGGATCGTCAAGCTCAGTTTCGAGCAAGAGAAACCTTAATTTTTCAAGTGGCTGAACAGTTGTTATTGGAAAATGGCGAATCAGGCATGACACTCGATGCTTTGGCCGCGGAGTTGGATTTAGCAAAAGGTACGCTATATAAGCATTTTCAAAGTAAAGATGAGCTTTATATGCTGCTGATTATCCGCAATGAGCGCATGTTGCTGGAAATGATTATGGACTCTGCTAAGGCCTTTCCTGAGCATTTGGCTTTCTTTATGCTACATCATTTACACCATCCGGAACGGACAGTACTTTTTCATCAAATTGAAGAGCGCTTGTCAATCACGGGGCAGGGCATTCAGCACTTATTCAGTGAATTATATAAAGTTAGACGCCATCGTTTGCGACTCATTATTAATATGACAGAAACGTATTTGGCCTCTATTCAGAGCATGATGTCAGTGCGTGATTATTTAGCTTCAATTTGGTCATTAACTCATGGCGCAGCTGCTATCTTAAATTCTAGCTTTTATCAGCGTTATTTAGGCTCGCGGGATACGTTACGCGTTGCTTATATTGATCAAGCACTTGCCTTGCCCAAGCAAGTTAACTCATAAAAGATTTTACGCGATGCACTTTCATCAACAGGCTTCGATTCGTGGGTTTACACTGGTAGAAGTCATGGTGGTGATTGTTGTCATAGCCATTGTGACTTCATTAATCATGATGAATTTTGGCGGAATTGAACAGCGTAAAGCCATGCAAGCCCGCGAAGTTTTCCTGATGGATCTGCAGCGCATCAGTCGTGAGGCGAATGACCAAGCGCGTATTCTGGCACTGAATGTAGAACCTGCCACAGATGTACGCCCATTTCAATATGCGGTTTTCGAGTATCAATCCTTACAGCAGGCGGCTGCGAATAATACCCACAAGAATCAGACTAATTCGACACCAGCATCGGCTTGGACTCAATATACGTCGATGAAAACCCAACAACTGCCAGACGATGTGAGTTTCCAAATTCAGTCTACTGATTACCAATATGAAAATGCCCAGAATGCAAAGCTCTTAGATGCTCAAGCACCTAAATTGATCTGGTTTGGGAATGGTGAGTTAAAGCCAGTTCGCATTCAGTTTTATTTTTCACAACAGCCATTAGGTCCTGAAATCGAAATTGATCACTTGGGTAAAATCAATGAAAAATAAGGGGTTCACGCTATTAGAGGTCATGGTGGCATTGGCAATATTTTCTACTGCTGCAATGGCGTTGACCAAAGTGGCGATGCAATATACACAAGCGACTGCACAAGCCATTTTAAGGACGAAAGCGCAATTTGTTGCACAAAATGAAATTGCAAAAATGCAAATACAATCACAGTGGTTGGAAGGCACGCAAACTGAACAGATCAGTCAACAGGGTGAAAACTGGCAAATTGAAAAAAAAGCACAATCGACCATTAGTCCAAATGTGCAGCGTGTAGAGATTCAGGTGCGATTATTTAATCCTGAAACGGGCAAGGCTGAGTCAGGTGTTACACACATGATCTTTTTTAATAATAGAACATAATCATGCAAAAACGAGCAGGGTTTACTTTGGTTGAACTGTTGGTTGCAATTTCAATTTTTGCAGTTTTATCCGTTTTGGGGTGGAAGGTGTTTGACTATTTAATCAAGGTCAAAGCGCGTAACGCTCAACATGAGCAAAAACTGGCAGATTTACAACAAGCCTATCAACAAATATTAAAAGACAGTGTTCAAATAGCTCCACTGACAGCCAATCAGAATGGAGAACTGCAACCTGCATTAATGTTGCAAAATGGCCGTTTTGTTTTCAGTAAAGTTGGAGTGACAGATCCATTACTGCAAGGTATTCCTCCTGAAGAGCGCGTAGAGTATCAATATCAATCAGATACGCAAACCTTAAATCGATTGCGTACACGTGGCCTAAATTCATTGGGACAGACTCAGCCTGAGAATAGTGTAATGCTGGAGAATGTTGAACAATTTCAGGTTGCTGTGCTGAATCCTGGTGAGAGGACATCTTGGCCAGATGTAGCGGGGCAGCAAGATGAAAATGAGCAAAAACAACGATTACCTAAAGGTATAAAAATTAATTTGACCGTGAATGGTATTGCATATGAGTGGATTTTTAGCCTACTCAATACGGATTTTTTAGAAAATAAACAGAATAAAGCAACATGAAACGATTAACGGGTTTGCCTGCTATTGCGGAGCGCATATGAAAAAGCAAAAAGGAATTGCGCTTATTACCATTTTAGTCATGGTGGCATTGGCAACCATTTTGGCAGCAACCATTGCTCAACGACAAAAATTTACCACAGAAAACACCGCCTATTTGATTCGTCAGAATCAATCTCTGTGGTATGCCAAAAGTGCAGAGACTTTTTTTTCTGCATTATTGGAAGAAGATGCAGAAAATGCAGCGGACGTCGATCATTTGCAGGAAAACTGGGCCAAACCAATGCCAGCATTTCCTGTGGAGGACGGATACATAACTGGACAATTAAGGGATGAAACTGGAAAGTTTAATCTCAATAGTCTGGTGAATGACTCAGGGCAAGTGAATATTGCTGCAAAGCAGTGGTTTGAGCGGATATTACTCAATGTTGGTTTGCCGGTGGAGTTGAGTCAAGCGGTGATTGATTGGCAGGATGCTGATAATGAAGTCATGGGTCCAATGGGAGCGGAAGAAAACTATTATCGCGGTCTTGCACCTGCCTATTTGCCGGCCAATGCAAAGTTTCACAGCGTTGAAGAATTAAAAATGGTACGTGGCTTCGAAGGTGAAAAATATTTGCAAATATCAGCGTATGTGAGTGCTATTCCGCTTAGCTCGGTGACGGTGAATATAAATACAGCACCTGCGCTTATTTTGGCGAGTTTGGGCGAAAATATCGATGTGCAAGCTGTAGAAGCGGAATTGGAAAAAAAACAACAATCTATGGAGCACTTTTCCAATACTGATGAATTATGGGGGCTTGCGCCTTTTGCGCAAATCAATTCGGAAACACGGACTGCGCTACAAGGCTTAATGGGGGTGAAATCTAGCTATTTCCAAGCGAAAATTGAGGTGATGCTGAGTGAGCGAAAGCGTCAATTTCGAACCTATTTATTGCGAGAAGATAAGAAAGTCTATGTGGTGAGCCAATCACTTGCACCAGAATAGACATTTCTTGTTTGTACGATCGTGATAAATGGTAAAATTAATGCGCTTTAGATCACTTTTGTTCTATAATTAGCATTATTTTATTGAAGACAGATACCATTAAGGCACATGTTAATTCGTAAGTTATTTAAGTTTGAAAATGCGCATATTGTGCGGAATTGCACATCGGATCGCTGTAAGCGTTCGATTCATGGGCATAGTTATAAAGTTGAATTATTACTTAAAGCTTCGAAATTGGATCATGGTCAAATGGTGTATGATTTTGGTTTGCTGAAAGGATTAATCAAAGATATCTTTGACAGCTTTGACCATGCCATCTGCTTCTGGCAGCAGGATGATCCAGAATATATTCAAGCCTGCCAAAAATTCAGCGCCCGTTGGGTTGCATTGCCTGTTTCTCCGTCAGCTGAACAATTTTCCCGTATTTTTTTCTTTCTAGCACAACAAATTTTAGCCTCAACTGAAACGCAAAATGGTGAAGGTGATGTTGAAGTGTATTCAGTTATCGTGCATGAAACCGATACTGGATATGCACAAAGCTTTTTAGAGGATATTGAAAATGAACAGATGGGTAGATTGTTGTTAGACCAGATTGTGTTCTCAGAGCAAGTTCAAGCTGAATGGACTGATCCAGCTATGTACGAGAAGCTAAAACAGGGCTACAAATTTCAAAATCCGAGCGTGGATTTACAAGTAAAAATTTAATTTACAAATTAAGAAAGAATTTAAAGGGATTAGGAAATAAGCATGTCTTATACCGATCAACAACTTCACAAGTTGGATAAAGTCCAGCTTGATGAAAGTTGGAAATATGGACTCAGCGATTTCTTGCTCAGCCCGAAAATGGATGAGTTAAGAGAGTTTTTGCTGTTAGAGAAGCAAGCGCAGAAAGAAATCTATCCACCGAGCGGTTTGATTTTTAATGCATTCAATACGACACCTTTAGCACAAGTGAAGGTCGTGATTCTTGGGCAGGATCCTTATCATGGTCCGAATCAAGCCCATGGATTAAGCTTTTCGGTGCAAAAAGGTGTTGCACTTCCGCCATCTTTGCGCAATATTTTTCACGAATTACATGCAGATGTGGGTGTTGATATTCCTCGTCACGGTGATTTAACGCACTGGGCAGAGCAGGGAGTATTATTACTTAACAGTGTACTGACTGTGGAAGCTGGGCAACCAACATCACATCAAAAGCGCGGTTGGGAACATTTCACGGATCATGTAATTGATGTATTAAATGAACAACGAGAGCATATTGTATTTATCCTTTGGGGTGCATATGCTCAACGTAAGGGACAAAGAATTGACCCAAATAAACACCTGATTTTAAAAGCAGCACACCCATCTCCGTTGGCTGCAAATCGTGGTGGTTTTTTTGGCTGTAAAGTCTTTTCTAAAACAAATAATTATCTTAAACAAAATGGCATTGAGCCTATTGATTGGCAGCTGGACGCATGACACATTCTCCCGTACTAAAAAGTTATCATCCTGACATTCTTGTAGAAGAGGCGGTAAATGGTTGGCGTATTGTGCGTCTGAACCGCCCAAAGTCATTACATGCTTTAGATGAATCAATCGTAACGGCTTTATTAGAGGTCTTTCAGGACTTTCATCATGATGATCAAGTCAAAGCGATTTGGCTAGATTCAACCACACCAAAAGCATTCTGTGCGGGTGGTGATGTACGTAAACTACGCCAGTTAGTGATTAACTCTGAAGTAGATGCTGCAAATAAATTCTTTGAGCAAGAATATGCACTGGATTTGTTGCTGCATAACTATGCGAAACCAGTATTGGTTTGGGGTGAAGGTTATGTCATGGGAGGTGGTTTAGGTCTATTTATGGCGGCGCCATTCCGTATGGTGACCCCATATTCACGTCTTGCCATGCCAGAAATCAATATTGGTTTATATCCTGATGTCGGGGCGACACGCTTCTTGGCAGACCGTGGTGCAATTGGCTTATTTACAGGTTTAACCGGTTCTATCATGACTGCAGCGGGTGCTTATAGCATTGGTTGGGCGACACATATTTGTGATGCGCATCGTGATAAGGTATTAGATAAACTCATCAATATTGATTGGGGTCACTACCCTGCAGGTGATTTCCGTGCAATTGATGATACTTTAAATAGTTTACATCGTCCTGTAGGTCCTGGACCGCTACAGAATTCTTTGGATGTAATTCAAAGTGTCTGTCGTGGTGTCAATTTTGAACATGATTATGAGTCGATCATTGGTTTGCGAGATGCGCGCAGTGATTGGTTACGTCAAGCCAGCGAAAACTTGCAAAAAGGTTCTCCAGCTACGGCTGCACTCACTTGGTTGTTGTGGCAGTGGGGTAAGCAGGTTCACTCTTGGAATGAAGTCTTTGAATTAGAAACCCAAATTTCTAACTGGAAAATTCGCCATGCTGACTTTGTTGAGGGGGTGCGTGCGCGTCTGGTCGATAAAGATTTGGCTCCAGAATGGGATAAAGGCACAGATTTATCCTTAAAAGGTATCCTGTCTGCTAACCCGCCAGTGACCACAATTGACAGCTGGAATCAATTGTTAAAACAATATGGTGTAATTGCCTAACTTAATGTCTGAATTCGAACTTTATTCCGATGAATATTGGATGCAGCTTGCCTTTGAGCAGGCTGCAATCGCTGCATCTCAGCAGGAAATTCCTGTAGGGGCAGTTTTGGTCAGCCAAAATCAAATTTTGGGTAGTGGTCATAATGCTCCTATTTCAAAAATGGACCCTACTGCACATGCAGAAATCCAAGCTATTCGCCAAGCATGTCAGCATATGCAGAACTATCGTTTACCTGAAGACTCTGTGCTATATGTCACTTTAGAGCCTTGTACGATGTGTGTTGGCGCGCTGATTCACGCGCGTGTTTCACGGGTGGTATTTGCCGCATTGGAACCCAAAGCTGGTTCCTTGGTGAGTGCGCGTAAATTGTTAGAAACGGGGTATTATAATCATCAATTTGATGTTGTGGCAGGTTGTCTGCAAGAGCAATGTTCACAGCAGTTGACTGAATTTTTTAAAATGCGCCGCGAGCAAAAAAAGCAAGAAAAGAAACTTGCGAAATAGAATATCTCCTAACTTCTTGATGAATATCGTGTAGAATCTCATGACAATAATAATTGTCAAATTGGGGAAATCACGTGGATTCTATTCAAGTACAGAAAAAATTTAATGCACCTCTTCAAGATGTATTCAATTTATTAGCACAGCATGCAACCTATAATGTTGCTTTTGCCCCGATACAGGTTGAACGCATTGTAGATTCATCAGATCCGCAACGTCCTGATGGACTCGGTTCGGTACGACGTTTAGGCTTTGGACCAGTCAAGCCACTCAAAGAAGAAATTACCCTGATGCAAGAAAACCAGCGAATTGAATATAAAATTATTCAGAATCCTTTAATTAAGCATCATATTGGTATTATTCAGTTCGAAGCCTTAAATCCAGGGTCAACCATGGTGACCTATACGATTGAATTGCAAGCACGTGTACCTTTTGTAAATAAATTAATTCTTGCACAGCTTAAATCTGCGATTAAACTAGGTTTTTCAAAACTCGCAAAATCTATATGAGGCAATAACGGAAAGGCAATGACAGTTAAGATTATTACCATAGATGGACCAAGTGGTTCAGGTAAAGGTACGCTCGCGGCAAAGCTGGCTCAGCATTATCAGTTTCATCTTTTAGATTCTGGTGCTTTGTACCGTTTATTGGGTTTGTCGTTGCATAAGCAAAACTTATTAGATGAATTAGAACAGCAGCTCGAGCGCTGTGCCGAAATTGCAACAAATTTAGACATAAAATTTGTGACAACTGCCAATGGAACGCAAGTTTTGCTGGATGGAGATGATGTAACGCAGACAATTCGCACAGAACGTGTGGGAGAGTTTGCTTCAAAAGTTGCAGCAATTCCAGTGCTTAGAACAGCATTATTTGAGCGCCAACGTGCTTTTGCACAATTGCCAGGCTTGGTTGCTGATGGTCGAGATATGGCCACTGCGATTTTTCCAGAAGCTCAAGCCAAGATTTATTTGACGGCATCAGCACAATCTCGGGCAGAGCGTCTAGTAAAACAGTTGCAGGGTATGGGGCTGGATGTTAAAATAAACGACATTTTAGCTAATATTGAAGCTCGCGACAAACGAGACATGGAGCGAGAAGTTGCTCCACTCAAGCCAGCGGCAGATGCTTTTATTATTGATAGCTCTGAATTAAACATTGATGAAGTGTTTAATCTGATGACTCAATATATAGACAAGCAGTTAGCGAAGTAAAGAAATTTTTAGCGAAAGCATAGCTTGATCAGTTTTTATAAGGGACTATGTAGACGCATAACTAAACCGGCCTTGTCTGATCCAAGACCGCATACTTTATCGGGTATATCATGACCGAATCTTTTGCAGCCCTCTTTGAAGAAAGCGAATTAAACCTCAACGTTGAAAAGGGTGCTGTCATCCAAGGCGTTGTAGTAAGCATCGACTCTGACTGGGTAACAGTTGACACTGGCCTTAAATCTGAAGGCGTAGTTGACCGTGCTGAATTCTTAAACGAACAACGTGAACTAGAAGTTCAAGTTGGCGATACAGTTGATGTTGTTGTTGAAGCTCTTGACAACGGTATGGGCCAAACTGTTTTATCACGTGAAAAAGCGAAGCGTGCTGAAACTTGGACTAAACTCGAAAAAATCTTTGAAGATGGCGAAATCGTTACTGGTGTTATCTCTGGTAAGGTTAAAGGCGGTTTCACTGTTGACATCGGTCCAGTTCGTGCGTTCTTACCAGGTTCTTTGGTAGATACTCGTCCTATCCGTGACACGACTCACCTTGAAGGTAAAGAGTTAGAATTCAAAGTAATCAAACTTGATGCAAAACGTAACAACGTTGTTGTATCTCGTCGTGCTGTTATGGAAGCTGAATCTTCAGCTGACCGTGAAGCTCTTCTTGCTCAGCTTGAAGAAGGTCAAACAGTTACAGGTACAATTAAGAACCTTACTGACTACGGCGCGTTCGTTGACCTTGGCGGTATCGATGGTCTTCTTCACATCACTGACATGGCTTGGAAACGTATCAAGCACCCATCAGAAGTTGTTGAAGTTGGTCAAGAAGTTACTGTTAAAGTACTTAAATTTGACAAAGAGCGTAACCGCGTATCTTTAGGTCTTAAGCAATTAGGCGAAGATCCATGGTTAGCGATCATGAGCCGTTACCCTAAAGGTTCTATCGTTAAAGCTCGCGTAACTAACTTAACTGACTACGGTTGCTTCGCTGAAATCGCTGAAGGCGTTGAAGGCTTAGTACACGTTTCAGAAATGGACCACACAAACAAAAACATCCACCCATCTAAAGTTGTTCAGATCGGTGACGAAGTTGATGTTATGGTTCTTGAAGTTGATGAAGAACGTCGTCGTATTTCTCTTGGTATCAAACAAACTCGTGCTAACCCATGGGAAGAGTTTGCTAAGAACCACGACAAAGGCGAAAAAGTTTCTGGTACGATCAAATCTATCACTGACTTTGGTATCTTCATCGGTTTACCTGGCGGTATCGACGGTCTAGTTCACTTGTCTGATATTTCTTGGAACGAACAAGGCGAAGAAGCTATCCGTCGTTACAAGAAAGGTGACACTGTTGAAGCGGTTATCTTGTCTGTAGATGCTGAAGGCAACCGTATCAGCCTTGGTATCAAGCAATTGAACAGCGATCCATTCAACGATTTCTTAGCTGCTAACGAACGTGGTGCTTTGGTTAAAGGTACTGTAACTGCAGTTGACGCTAAAGGCGCTACTGTTAAGTTGGCTGACGAAGTAGAAGCTCAATTAAAAGCTTCTGAAATCAACCGTGATCGCGTTGAAGATGCAACTAAATTCTTAGAAGTTGGTCAAGAAGTTGAAGCGAAAATCATCAACGTTGATCGTAAATCTCGCTCTATCAACTTGTCTATCAAAGCGAAAGACGAAGCTGAAGAGAAAGAAGCAGTTGCTAACTTGAAAACAGCTTCTGCATCTCAAGACAATGGTCCTAAGACTATTGGTGACTTGATCAAAGCTCAAATGAACCACTAAGTAGGTCGTATAAAATGTATTGTTAATGTAAATTAACTAATACTTTTTACACAAATACTGTAAACGGTAGCGTAGTATTTAATTATTGCGCTACCGTTTTGTATTTAAACAGGTTATTATCAGTTTAGGTACAAGTAGCTTGATAATTAAAGAGGTCGCCGATGACTACTGAAGCACTTAATAAGTCTGACTTAATTGAGCGTATTTCTCTAAAAAACCCGCATTTAGCGGAACCATTAGTGGAAGAAGCTGTTAAGATTATGATTGATCAAATGATCGCATCACTTTCGTCTGATAGCCGTATTGAAATTCGTGGTTTTGGTAGCTTCGCTTTACATCATCGTGAACCACGTATTGGTCGTAACCCGAAGACAGGAAAATCTGTTGAGGTTGCTGCTAAAGCAGTACCGCATTTCAAGCCTGGTAAGGCACTTCGTGATGCAGTGAATGAAGCAATAAATAAATAATAACAAGTGGGGTGTCTATGCGTTATGTGTTAGTCGCTATATTAATCATTTTATTTGGTTACTCCTTGGCCTTGGTTTTACAAAATGGCACTGAGGTTACGGTCGATTTGTTGTTTACACAAGTTCCAGCAATGCGTTTAGGCTTGGTTTTATTACTGACTTTGGCATTGGGTGTGGTGGTCGGATTATTACTTGGTGTTCAAGTATTCCGCGTGTTTCAAACAAGTTGGGAGATTAAGCGGTTGCGTAAAGACATTGACCATCTACGTAAAGAGCAGATACATGCAGCACAATTGGCTGCTGCTGAAGCTGCGGCAAATGTGAGACACGAGAAAACAGTCATGGATATTCACCCAGACAATAATCCACGTACTCCATTGTAATTAAGAATTGATATGATCTTAACAATCCGATGATGTTAATGATCTGTATTGAATAGCTCTATATGTGAATGTTAGAGCTATTTTTTTGCTTATGAAAAGTCTAAACAGCCTAAACCTAAAAATGCAGTCATAATCATTGTGATAAGAATCACGATCATTAAAGAAAATTTTTTCTATGTAAAATAAGCGTAATTAAACCATTAATAGTTTTACGTATGCTGCTGAATTCATTTTTGGTGAATCAGGTTGGTTCGAGTGGGTTGAAGTGTGGCATCTGTGTTTTGAGATGAGGGTAATTACATTTGTTATCCTGCTGATCAAGCGCATATTTTTGAAGTCTTGGAAGCTGATACAAGGGCTATGCGTATATCGGAACTAAGATGAGGGATGCCATTCAAGGTTTTTTTCATTATCCGAGCTTTCGCGCTTTGTTGATTGAGTTAATCACTTTATAATTAGCCGATTTTTATGTGATGGAACTAGACACGTGAGTATTATTGTTGCCCTAGACGCAAAAAGCCAATATGACGCCTTAACAATTGTAGATCAGCTTGATCCATCACTTTGTCGAGTTAAGGTGGGCAAAGAGCTTTTTACTCATGAAGGCTCATCTATTGTTAAAAATTTACAAGACAAAGGTTTTGAGGTTTTTCTAGATCTTAAATTTCACGATATCCCCAATACCACTGCTCAGGCTGTGTGCGCTGCTGCAGATTTGGGTGTGTGGATGGTGAATGTGCATGCCTCGGGTGGTCGTAAAATGATGGAAACCTGCGTAGAGCGCTTAAAAGCGGGTAATTACCAAACCCAATTAATTGCGGTGACTGTTTTAACTTCAATGGGTCGTGAAGATTTACGCGATATCGGTTTAGATATCGAGCCAGTGGAACAAGTTAAGCGTTTGGCTAAGCTGACTCAAGAAAGTGGTTTGGATGGTGTGGTATGTTCAGCACAAGAAGCTAAACTACTTCGTGAGATGTTGGGACAGGATTTTGCTTTGGTGACCCCGGGGATTCGTCCAGAAGGTGCAAATGCAGATGATCAAAAACGCATTGTGACGCCTAAACAGGCGATGCTAGATGGTTCAACACATTTGGTGATTGGTCGCCCGATTACACAGTCGGCAAATCCAAGCCAAACTTTGCGCGATATTCTTGGAACAATCTAAGCTTCTTAGAGATTGTTATTAAAAAGCCGACATTAACGTCGGCTTTTTTGCATTGATGCATTTTAAATGGCGGCTAAAATACTGACCGCGATAGGAGCAAGTATTGAAAGAATAAAACCACTGACCATAGCGTGTGGGATGAAATCATTACCACAAGCTTGTTTAACCATTGGGAGTGAAACATCCATCGCGGTTGCTGCTGCTGAAGCAATTGCGGAACGTGGGTAACGCCAACCAATACAATACATCAGTAAAATTGCAATAATTTCACGGAATAAATCATTGATTAAGGCAATACTTCCAAGTTCTGCCGATTTGAGCTCAGAAATCACAATCCCGCTCATCGAGTAAAAACCATATCCTTGGGAGAGCATGATAATGTCTTTAAGCTGAATGTGCTTGAGAAATAGGCTCGCCAGCAAAGCCCCTGCGATTGACCCGATGATACAGCCGAAGGGTACAAGTAAAATTTTCAGGTTGAGCCAAGATCGATCTAATGGACTAAAGGCAAGATCAAGTCCAATCAAAAACATAAACACCAGTAAAAGATACCAAGTATTCACTTGAAAACTAACGGCATGATGCTCAAGGGTTTTCGCAATAAGAAAACCGACGGCTAGGGCTAAACAGGCATAAGAAATGCTTAGAAAAGATTTTAACAGTAGTGCGAGTGAGATTTTGCCTGACATGGGTTGTAGGCCGATAAACTTATATAAGGCAAAACAGCAAAAAAAAGCACCGAGTGTTGTGAATAAGGCTAAAGTGATCGCACTGCTGAGTATTTGTGAAGACCCGCTCATATCTTGTAGGGCATGGGTGAATTCCATGCTTATTGCAATGAGTAGGATATAAGAAAAATAGGGCAATACTTTAAAGCAAAACTGGATAAATGCTGTTGGAATTTTTTTCGCAAAAATATACCCAGTGGCTAAACAGAAAAGTAGTTGGGTGATCAGAATAAGGGCTTGCATAGATGAAAGGATTTATTAGAGTTATATCATCATAACGTAATGCTATGAATTATACAGGTACCTAAAATAAATATAGTGATAGATTGATTCTGCCAATAAGGCTGTAATATTTTTATACGATTGTAGTTTGATAGATTCGGCAATTTCCAAATGCTTAGAATTGGGTTAAAAAATGGGTTCTAAACCTTATTGAAACAAATATGAAAAGATCCATCCTCAGTCTAATGTATTTAATACAAGCAATGCGTAAAGCTGAGATTGATGTTGATCAGCAATTGAGTAGTATTGGTTTAAGTGCAGATGCGCTGGATTCGACAGCGATTATTCACCCGCGTTTAGAGCGAGATGTGTTGAAGGTCTTAGGACAGAATATTGCGCCTGAACGGGGACTTTATATAGGTCAGCATTATGCTCTGGCTGGCTATGGACCTTTGTTAATGTTGTTGGTCACCAGTGATACCATAAGAACGGCTTTGGAAAAAGTCATAGCGTATCAGCCTTTAACGCATTTAACGGCAAAGTTAAGCCTCAAGTTTCAAAATCATCAGGTGGCATTGTGTTATGACGCACCGGATTTAACGGATGAATTAAATATGCTCCGTGCGCAATCTGAATTGGCTGGCACGTATAAATTTATTCGAGAATTATATAAAAAAATGGGGCTTGCGGTACCGCAGTTAAAAGTCGAATTGCCGTTTGCACCGCCTGAGAATAGTGAAATCTTGTCTATATATCAGGCGTATTGCGGGGCTGAAATCGTATTTTCGCAGCAACAAGCAGCGTTCTGGTTTGATGAGACGGTGCTGGATATTAAAATACCATCAGCGGATCAAATGACTTTTCGGATTTACGATTACAAATGTAAGGCGGAAATGAAGCGGCTCTTGCAAGAGCCAGCATTGCCTGATTTGGTAGAGCGTGTGCATGATTATTTGGATTTACAGCATGGCTCTATTCCGACTATGGCAGAAACCGCTCAAGCATTACATATTCCTGAACGTACATTGAGACATCAATTACAGCAGTTAAACAGTAGTTATAAACAAATTCGTGAGCAATTGATCAAAGAGAAAGCTTTGAGGTTAATTGAATATCAGGAGTACACCATAGAAATGATAGCTGAGTTACTGGGTTATTCTGAACCTGCAGCCTTTAACCATGCCTTTAAACGTTGGTTTGGTCGAAGTCCAAGGCAGTATTCTAAGTAGCTTTTTGGCACTCATGCCAAAGTTTTATTTATTGTTTCTTAATTTTCGTTATACTTTCGTCAGACCAAAATAGTAATCAAGATATGTCGGATTTAAATCTTCACAGCACCGCCTTTGCACCCTTATCGCCAGCTGAACGTTATGCGCAAGCCTTGGCTTCTGGACAATTTATGCCCGATGAAGCACAAGCTCAAGCTGTGCATGAATTAGATCGTGTCTGGCAAGAATTGATTCAGCGCTATAAAGCATCGAAGAAGGCATTTCGTCGCTTTCGTCGTCAAACTTCCCCGCAGGGTGTGTATATGTGGGGTGGTGTGGGTCGTGGTAAAACATGGTTGATGGATCAATTTTATGAATCGATTCCATTCCGTCGTAAAACACGTATGCATTTTCACCACTTTATGCAATTTGTGCATCGTGAATTAAATAAATTGTCAGGTCAGCGCAATCCGCTAGATGCTGTGGCAGATCAAATTTACAAAGATGCGGTAATCATCTGTTTTGATGAGTTTTTTGTATCGAACGTGACTGATGCAATGATTCTAAGTGATTTGTTCCAAAAGTTATTTAGCCGCGGTGTTACTTTAGTGGCAACTTCGAATATTGCTCCAGATGGTTTATATAAGAATGGCATTCATAGAGATCGCTTCATTCCAACGATTGAGATGGTGAAGAAGAACTGTGCTATTTTAAATGTAGATGCAGGGGTTGATTATCGTTTACGCGTGTTAAAACAGGCGCAGTTGTTTAAGCATCCGCTGACGCATGATCATAAGGTCTGGATTGCGCAACGTTTTACGGCTTTAACCCAAACACAGCACCAATCACAAGAACCAATTGTGATTAATAGCCGTTTAGTTGAAACGATTGGACATACCGAAGATGTTTTATGGTGTGAATTCTCGGAATTGTGTTTAAAACCAAGAAGTCCTGCTGATTTTATTGAGATTGCAAATATCTATAACACGGTATTGGTGAGTAATGTTCCGCATCTAACGGATTATTTATCTGAAGGAACCCGCCGATTTATTTATCTGGTTGATGAATTTTATGACCGAGGAGTCAAATTATTGCTGACTTCGGAAGATGCGATCATTGATATTTATCAAGGGGATAAATTGGCATTTGAAATTGAACGGACGCGTTCAAGATTGCTGGAAATGCAGTCGGATGAATATTTGCATTCAGAGCATCGTTTAATTGAGAAATCTGCTAAAGATTTTAACGAATAAATAAAAAAACGCCATGAAATGGCGTTTTTTTATGGCTAAAAGTATTGTATGTTAAATCGACATTTTGCTTGTTTATAGGAAATGGTGGGGATTCAACAAGAAATGATAATAAGTAATTGGGATGAGTTTGTTGTGTGTTCTGAACTTAAGTCTAATTTCGACATTTCTAAAACTTAATACACTGTAAAAAGAGTATTCATGGAAGTAATAATACAAGCTTAATAGCATTTAATTTGATGATGTCAATATTTATTTTAAAGAAAATGCTTACTATTTAGGAATGTGATATTACTATTCAGCAAAGTATAAATCGGTATACTAGAATCTCTTGTTATAAAAAGTAGCAATATCAGGAAAGACAATGACTGTACGTATTCAAAAAGGTAAGTTAGCGATTGCTAAAGAACTTTACGATTTCATCGAGAATGAAGCTTTACCAGGTTCTGGTTTGGACAGCGAAACATACTGGAAAAACTTTGAGCAAGTCGTTGTTGATCTTAGCCCAAAAAATAAAGCGCTTTTAGCGAAGCGTGAAGATCTTCAGGCTAAAATTGATGAATGGCACCGCAACAACACATTTGAATTAGAGGCTTACAAAGCTTTCCTTAAAGAAATTGGCTACTTGTTACCAGAAGTAGAAGATTTCCAGATCAGCACAGAGAATGTTGATGAAGAAATTGCTCTATTGGCAGGACCGCAATTGGTTGTGCCTGTGCGTAATGCTCGTTATTGCTTAAACGCGGCAAATGCTCGTTGGGGTTCACTCTACGATGCACTTTACGGTTTTGATGTCATCTCGGAAGAAGGTGGTGCAGAAAAAGGCAAGGGGTATAACCCGGTACGTGGTGACAAAGTTATCGCGTTTGCAAAAAACTTCTTAAATGAAACTTTCCCGCTTGCGCAAGGCTCACATGCTGATGTAACTCGTTATGCAGTGGAAAATAACAAATTAGTTGTAACGCTGAAAGACGGTTCAACAACTGGCTTGGCACATGAAGCACAATTTGTGGGCTTTAATGGCGAAGAGGCGAGTCCATCAGAAGTTGTACTGCTTAATAACGGCTTACATGCAATTATTGAAGTAGATGCGACAAGTCCAGTTGGTCAAACTGATGCGGCTGGTGTAAAAGATTTAGTGCTTGAAGCAGCGATTACAACTATTCAGGATTTAGAAGATTCTGTTGCTGCGGTAGATGCTGAAGAAAAAGTAGAAGGCTACCGTAACTGGTTGGGCTTAATGAAGGGTGATTTGCAAGAATCTATCGAGAAAAAAGGTAAGACCATTACTCGTAGATTGAATAAAGACCGTACCATTAAGAACTTGATTGGTGGTACAACCACTTTACATGGTCGTTCATTAATGCTTCTTCGTAATGTTGGTCACCTGATGACTAACCCTGCAATTTTGGTTGATGGCGAAGAGATTTTTGAAGGAATTATGGATGCTTTGGTAACGCCATTACTCAGCGTTGCGGACATTCGTGGTGAAAACGAGAATAAAAACTCTCGTAAAGGTTCAATGTATATCGTTAAACCGAAAATGCATGGTCCGGAAGAAGTTGCCTTTGCGGTTGAGTTGTTTGAGCGCGCAGAACAAGCCATTGGTTTGCCGGCTAAGTCTATTAAAATCGGTATTATGGATGAAGAGCGTCGCACATCAGTGAACTTGAAGAACTGTATTGCGGCTGCAAAAGATCGTACGATCTTTATTAATACGGGCTTTATGGATCGTACTGGTGATGAAATCCATACGTCTATGGAAGCTGCGCCAGTCGTTCGTAAAGAAGCAGTAAAAACACAAAAATGGATCGCAGCATACGAAAACCGTAACGTAGCGATTGGTTTAGCGTGTGGCTTACAAGGTAAAGCGCAAATTGGTAAAGGTATGTGGCCTAAGCCAGATAGTATGAAGGATATGTTGGCGACTAAGGCGGCTCATCCAAATGCTGGAGCTTCGTGTGCTTGGGTACCATCTCCGACTGGTGCTGCGCTTCACGCTATGCATTACCATCAAGTGAATGTTAAGGCACGTCAAGACCAATTAAAAGCAGAAGAAATGCTTTCTTTGGATGATTTGTTAACGCCTCCATTTGCACCTGACACCAATTGGTCGGCCGAAGAAATTAACAACGAACTTGAAAATAACTGTCAAGGTATTTTGGGTTACGTGGTGCGTTGGGTTGATTTGGGTGTGGGTTGTTCGAAAGTTCCAGACATTAATAACGTAGGTTTGATGGAAGACCGTGCAACATTACGTATCTCTTCGCAACATGTTGCGAACTGGTTGCGTCATGGCATTGTTACGCGTGAACAGGTTGAAGAAGTTCTTAAGCGTATGGCAAAAATTGTAGATGGTCAAAATGCTGATGATCCATTGTATACACCAATGGCAACAGATTTTGCTAATAATATTGCCTTCCAAGCGGCTTCAGATTTGATCTTCAAAGGTGGTGTACAACCTTCAGGTTATACTGAGCCATTGTTACATGCTGCACGTTTAAAATTAAAAGGTTATACAGGCGACTAAGTTGCTTGTTAAGAAAAAAGCCTCTTCGGAGGCTTTTTTTATGGGGAAAATATATGGCATAGAGGTGCGGATAGGGGTGTGCTTGAAGAGCTTAAAACTATATTTCGGATTACAAAAGTAATGGCCTGATCGACTTATCGTTTAACTTTAAGTAGATCAGGAGGTTATCTGGGGGGTAATTTAACGGTTGAGATTGTTAAAAATGTGCTTCAGGCTATCCATCATTTTTTCTATCTGAAGTGGAGTAAGACCTTCAAAAGATTGTTCTAGTACTGCATTAGTTAAGTCGTTAATTTTATAAGTCATTTCATTGCCCTTTTCCGTTAGTACAACACGGGTGATTCGAGCATCATCTTCACAAGAGTAAGTATTAACTAAACCTTCATCCTTGAGTCGATATACGATTTTAGTTGTGGTCGACATTTTTGAAACGACCATGTCTGACAGGTCTGAAACACTGGCATGGGGTTTGGATTTGAGTGCGAGCAAGATACGACGGCGTGAATTATCTAGACCATATTTTTTTAGGACTTGATCGACCTTTTGTACGTGCTGCGAATAAACTTGAGTCACCCAAAAAAACGGGAAATTTTCTAAGGTGAAGTCATCAGAGCTTGGTAAAAACTTCGCATACTTTTTAGTCATTTGTGATTTCCGTCATTTATTTTTATATTACTTAATTTTATGAGGAAAAACTCACGTTAAGCAATATAATTGTGATGAAATTGTTGAAAATAAAGAGGTTGGTCTGAGTTTTAAGCCAAATTAAGCGGGACGACAATGTATTTCTGTTGCTGCTCGTTTATTTTTATACACTTCAATTTTCCATTGTTTATCGCCCAAGCATTGGCAATAGAATCAATGGTTGTGAAGGTTAATGCTTGTTCCTTTGCCATAGCAATTCATCCTGTAAATTTGTTTTATTTGAATTGCACGCATGCACCGCTTAGGGGGTAACAACAGCATGGCAAAACAAACTTCTTGTTATTTTAGTGTAAAAAAATAATTTTAAAACTGGCTTTGTTTACAAAACATTTCAATTGTCAGTCACATTAATATAAGAAATTAATTCATTTATTTTAAAAATAATTTTATATAACAATTGCTTATTTAAATTTATCACCTTTTTAAAAATCATGAAATGTGGGTAGTGACTGAATGGTTTTCTTATTTTGTGACAATCAACTTAATCAGTGTTGTTGAATTGTACAGTTAAATATTATGTGAATCTATGTGTGAAATCAAATCTAATCTTTTGATTTTGTAAAAAAATAAAAAAAGTAATTACAAAGTCTTGAGAGTATGCATAATAAAACCGTCTATAGTTGAAAAGAGGTTATACATGGATCCGTCGCCGTGCAGGTCTAGTTTGTCGAATTTACGCCTTGAGTTTTTTGAGGTGATGAAATAATGGAATTCTTATTAGATCCAGGTATTTGGGTTGGTTTACTTACCCTAATTGTTTTAGAAATTGTCTTAGGTATTGATAACCTAGTCTTTATTGCCATTTTGGCCGATAAATTACCACCAGAACAACGTGATAAAGCACGTGTTATTGGTCTTTCTCTCGCATTGATTATGCGTTTAGGGCTTTTGTCCGTTATTTCTTGGCTGGTCACATTGACTAAGCCGCTGATACAAATTGCAGATCTATCATTTTCGGGGCGAGATTTAATTTTGCTCTTTGGTGGCTTGTTCTTGGTTTACAAGGCTGTGACGGAATTGCATGAGAAGATGGAGGGTAAGCCCGAAATCAAATCAACCTCATCGGTTGTCTATGCAGGTTTCTGGGCTGTTGTGGCGCAAATCATTGTCCTTGATGCGGTCTTCTCGCTCGACTCGGTTATTACTGCTATTGGTATGGTGGACAATATTTATGTGATGATGGCGGCAGTGACGATTGCAGTAATCGTGATGTTGTTTGCATCAAAGCCACTAACCAGTTTTGTGAACCGTCATCCAACAGTAGTTATTCTTTGTTTAAGCTTTTTATTGCTGATCGGGATTAGTTTGATTGCTGAAGGCTTTGGTTTCCATATTCCAAAAGGCTATATTTACTCGGGTATTGGTGTGGCTATTTTGATTGAAGCCTTTAATCAATATTCAAAACGTAATGTGGCGAAACATGAATCTAAAATACCACTGCGTCATCGTACTGCGGATTCAATCTTAAAATTGATGGGTGGTAAAGTTGAGTCATCGCAATTAGATGCTGAGCAAATTGAAGCACAAGAAGCATTTGCTGCTGAAGAGCGTTATATGATTGGAGGGGTGTTAACCTTAGCTGAGCGCTCAGTCGCTTCAATCATGACGCCGCGAAATCAAATTTCTTGGGTGGATATCAATGATACTCCCGAGAAGATTCGTGAGCAGGTTTTGGCGGTTCCACATAGTTTATTTCCAGTTTGTCGCAGCAGTTTGGATAAAGTAATTAGTGTGGTACGTGCTAAAGAGTTATTGGATGTCTTGGATGATGGCGAAGAAGCTTTAAAAGCTTTGATTAAGCGTCAGCGCCCGATTTTCATTTTTGAAAAAATGAAGGTTATTGATGCCATTAATACCCTTAGAACTTCAAAAGGTTCTTTGGTTTTGGTGACGGATGAATTTGCGAATGTTAAAGGTTTGATTTCTCCTTTGGATGTCTTTGAGGCAATCGCGGGTGAATTCCCTGATGCAGATGAGCAGCTTGATTTAGTCAAGATTGATGCAGAAACTTGGAAAGCATCAGGAATGCTAGATTTATACCAATTAGAACTTGAACTGGGAATGCTGGATCTGGTTGAAGAAGATGCTGGTTATATGAGTGTGGCTGGCTTGATTCTGGATAAGACCCAAGGTGATGTCAAGGTGGGTACCCAACTGGATTATCATGGCGTTCATTTTGAAGTGACTGAACTGGATGAGAATCGAATTAAATATGTCACGATTATTCATCGTCACTAAATTTGATTGATAAAAAAAGCCCGAAATTCTCGGGCTTTTTTTATAAAAAGGTTATTAAGTAAGATTGGAGCGTGTTGTTGGCTTAATGTCGAAACTAGATCCTGAATTGTTGTTCAATAACTTGCCATAAGTTGCGGTGTGATTTGCGGAACATGTGCATATGGCCAATGCTTTTGTGCTGATATTGCTGAGGTTTAAGTTCAATCATGGAGGTAGTGGCATTTGGATAGAGCTGAAGAAAAGCATTTACATTAGCAGGGGTGGCAATTTCATCATCAGAGGCCCAAATGGCAGTAATCGGGCATGTAATTTCAGCATGAAAGTCAGGTAGTTTTTCTTTTTTCACCGCATGCATGACATAACCCTGTGTCCCGCAAAATTGTGCCCATTGTTTGGCAACCTTCTTGGGTAGATTTTCTCCCATTCCAATCATTTTGGTTGCACCATAACCTTTCAGTTTGCTAGAAATTGGGAAAACAATATGAAACATAACTGGTGCAAGAAATTTGGTTTTGCCTTTGAGGTTATGAACATGACCTGTGGAACCTGCTACGGCAATGACTTTGGCGACTTTAGCATGGTTGGGGCTAATGCCTAAAAGTTGCCCGCCAGCGCTATGTCCGAGCAAAATTACTTTTTCTTTAGCAGTATGTGCGAGTAAGCAGTCTATCGCTGCTGTAATGTCTAATTGACCCCAGTCAACAATACTGGCATTAGACTGTTTAAGTGGACCGTGTAGGGAAGCACCGATACCTCTAAAGTCAAAACTCATGACGGTGTAGCCCATGCTACTTAGCCATTCTGCATAAGCATGATAAAACTCCTTAACAATTCCGGTTGCAGGGCAAATCAGGACTGGAAAGGGTTGATTTGAGCTATTCGGGGCGTGATAGAGTTTGGCGCTGAGCAGGTATCCATCTGCACATTTGATTTGAATGGACTTGGGTGAGGTGGTATTCATTATGACTATTCGATTCGTTGTTTGTCATTACTTTATCTAAGTTCCAAAAAGAAACTTGTATAATCTGTGACTCAAAAGTCAAAAATAACAGAAGAAAAGGGTAGGTATGGAGTTAAATGGATGGACATTTGCGGTGAAAATTTCCGTGATTTTTAGTGGGGTATTTTTATGGGTAGGCATGCTGACAGGGGTTTGGAAATATTGGCAGATCAAACAATCAGTACAAGCGCGTGCACATTATTATGTAGACATTGCACATCGCAGTAGTTTGTTGTACGCCCCTGCATGTTTAATTATAGCTGTGATGGCTAAGCTTGCGGTTTGGTCTGAAAGTTGGACGACAGTATTTGTGCTGACTAATCTAATATTTTTTAGTGCTTCAATTGTTAGTTATATTCTGCATGGTTTTTTGAAAGATACTTCCAATCAATTTAAAATTCCACACCAGCTAGGGAGTCGGATTTTACCGAAATGGATGATGTTGTGCTTTATGCTGGCTTTGATTGTAGGGGAATTATTTGCAACGGGGATGTTGCTTCTAGGCACAATTTTATATTTATTTTGAGAAATACAGTTTTAAAGATGGATGAATAATCATCCATCTTGTTAATCGGTTTGCTTAGACTTTTTCTGGGAACGATATTTCTGATCAATAATCGCCCAGCTATAAAATGCAGCAGAGACAAAAAGCGCGTAGGCAAAATATTCGGCTTTTAGATGTCCTTGAATTAATCCATGAAATAGCAAAGTTAACATTAAGGCCACAGTGGTGCTTAAATAGGTGACCATGTTTTTATTTGCCTTCAGAGCGTTAATGAAGACTTGCTTGTTGAAATGTAATGATAACATCTCCATCCCTCCTATAAGTTTGACCGAAACCTAAGTGTTTTGGTCGGATTGGTTACTTATGTTGTACTGCGTATTTAAGGGTATTTCAATAGCGAATACCTTTATTTAATGAAAAAAGTATTGCATATATGAAAATTTATATGTTGGATTGTTTATTTTATAAATAGTTCATATTTCATTTGGTAATGAAATTCCTAGCATACTGTGATTACACGATATGCATGTTTAAACTAGATTTATATGCCTGACACTTAGCCTAATCCGATATTCGGAAAAACTTAATTGTGCTTAAGTCTTATAAAGCAAAAATTAGACCAGTTTTTGATGGGAGAGGGATTTGTAGATTGTGGGTGATCACTCGCAGGGCGAGTTATTGCTTGAAGCTGCGAAAAGTAAACAATAAAGGTTGATTTGGGTAAAACCGACATTTATTGGTCACACTTAAAATCGTCTTTGGGTAAAATCGGATTTTAATCACAAATAGAAAGCTTATTTTCTAAATTTGTCGCAGATCAAGGCAATAACCAAGACCACTAAAGATGGGATTAGCCACGCGAGGTTTTGTTCATTTAAAGGCAAATGTTGAATTGCTTCAGGTAAAAAAGCATTTAATTCAGCAGCTTTTAAGCCTTCAAGAATGCCAAAGATAAAAGCAATCGCTGTTACAGGGGCAATTACAGCAGGTGGATTTTTCCAGAACTTAGCAAAGAAGCTCAGCATAATGACCACGATTGCTGGTGGATAAATTGCACATAATACAGGTACTGACACGGCAATCAGTTTGGTTAAACCTAGGTTTGAAATGAGTAGAGAAAAACCAATCAAAATGAAGACTAAAACTTTATATGGAATTTTAGTTAGTTCTGAAAAGTATTCTGCACAAGCACAAGTTAAACCAATTGCGGTTACCATGCAGGCAAGGAAAATCATACCTGTTAGGAAGATTGAGCCCAAATCACCAAAAGCATGTTGTACATAAGCATGCAAAATAATTGCGCCATTGGCAGCATTTGGTGCAACTTCGTGGCTGCCTAAGCCTAGCTTAAATAAACTGAGATAAACCAGTGTTAAGCCAATGCCGGAAATAAGGCCTGCAATGACCGCGTATTTGGTCACGAGTTTTTTGTCAGTAACACCACGTGAGTGAATCGCGTGAATAATAACAATACCAAAAACTAATGCGCCTAAAGTGTCCATGGTAAGGTAACCATTGACAAAGCCTTCAGATACAGGGCTTGTTGCATAATTATGAATTGCTGGCGGAATATATCCAGCTGGAATTAAGAATGCAGCTATACCAAGAACAGCTAGAGAAATGATCTTAATTGGTGCAAGGAAATGTCCCACGGTATCCAGTAGTTTGTTTGGATATAGTGAAACCAAAGTCACGATAGCAAAATAGATGACACTGTAAATAAACAGGCTATTTGCTGATGTACCAAAATAAGATGAGAACCCAATTTCATAAGAAACTGTTGCGGTTCGTGGTGTGGCAAAGAGTGGTCCAACAGCCAAATAACAGACAACTGTTAAGATTAAGCTGGCAACTCGGCCTAGGGGTGAGCTAAGCAGTTGAATTGAACCTTCAACACGTGAAAGTGCAATAATGGTGATTACAGGTAAACCAACAGCAGTAACGAGAAAGCCAGCGGCAGCTAGCCAAACGTGTTCACCTGCTTGTTGAGCAACAATAGGAGGAAAGATAATGTTGCCTGCTCCAATGAACAGAGCAAAGGTCATAAAACCTAAGGCAATAATATCTCTAGTTCGAAGATTCGTCATATCAGGAGAAGCATTGACTCAAAACACGCGATTCTAGTAGAAAAATAAGGACTTGGGAAAATTTTTTATAGGTAATATGAATTTTTTTTATACAATCTTTCGAGTATTTAAGGATGTGTTTTAAATATATTGCTGAAAATGGGTGAAAAAATACTAAACAGGCTGTTTAGAAAGTTTATATATTTTTATGTCGCAAATGACCTGCATTTCTTGAGTCTTCTGGAAATGGGGTGGATATTGCGAATACGGCTTTTTTTAATGAAAAGGATTATAATGCCAGCATCATTTAAGAGGGTGAGGATATGCTAGCTGCTTCAGTAGTCATTAAAACTGAACAAGATATTGAAAAACTGCGTGTGTCAGGGCGATTGGCAGCACAGGTTTTGGCAATGATTGGCGAGCATGTTAAACCAGGGGTGAGTACCGAATATCTGGATGATATTTGTTACGACTATATTGTGAATACCTTAAAAGTCACACCTGCCAATATTGGCTACTATGGTTATACCAAAACCACCTGTATTTCTCCTAATGAAGTGGTTTGTCATGGTATCCCTTCTGCAACTCGAATCTTGCAGGATGGAGATATTATTAATATTGATGTGGCGATCATTAAGGATGGTTATTTTGGTGATACCAGTCGCATGTATTATGTGGGAAGTATAAAACCCGAGGCAAAAAAACTGGTGGATACAACTTACGAAGCCATGCTAGCGGGTATTCAAGCAGTCAAACCTGATGCAACCCTAGGTGATATTGGTTTTGCGATCCAGTCTGTGGCGCAGCGCGAAGGTTTTAGTGTGGTGAAGGATTATTGTGGGCACGGCATTGGTAAGGTTTATCATGAACAGCCAAGTGTTCTGCATTATGGTCAACCAGGACAGGGTTTAAAGCTTAAGCAAGGTATGGTCTTTACCATTGAACCAATGATCAATATTGGTCGGGGTACAGTTAAAGAACTAAAAGATGGCTGGACTGTGGTGACGACCGATAAATCATTATCGGCACAATGGGAACATATGGTTGCTGTTACTGAAACGGGATTTGAATTGCTCACGCCATGGCCTGAAGGGACTGGTGACTATCCTGAAATCACGTGACAAAGTGATGAAATCATGCATTAGACTTAAGTCTAATTGGTGTGGTTGATTGGCTATATTAATCGTTATTTCTGATTTATTTAGAATAGGATGATATAGATCGCTGGGCTGCAGAATGTCTGAGTGACTTCTATTATTGTTTTTTTCTATTTGATTGATTTGTGCTCAATCCCTAAAATGCACGCCAAGATTCTAGCTGTAGTTTCTTGTTTCTCTTTTTCAAGCTTATCCTCCTCGGATAAGCTTTTTTTTTTTGAATATTTATGCATGATTTCGAGTGAGATGCTCAACAAGATAGTCAATAAAGACGCGAACGGCTGGGAGTTGTCCTCTACGTGATGGATAAACGGCATGAAAAATGCCGTGCGGTGCTTTCCACTCAGGCAGTACACGAACCAATTCACCAGTTTTCAGGTAGTCTTGCACAATTGAGTCTGGAAGTAAGGCAATGCCACAGTCTTGACGGGCTAATTGCGCTAGCATCATCAAATCTGAACCCATCACAACTGGATTCACTTTGACTTTTTTCTGATGGTTCTGATTGTCATGTACAATAATTTGCTGATCTAAATGTTCATCGGCCATGCTTAAAATATGATGATGTGCTAAATCTTCAGGCTGCTTTAATTCGCCAAACTGATTTAAGTAAGCTTGACTGGCAAATAAATGTTGTTCGATATATTCAAATTTTCTTAAAATCAAACTTGGATCATCATCCAGATTTGAACGAACTCGTAGGGCTATATCAATACCTTCATTAATCACATCGACTCGTCGGTTGCTCACTAAAAGTTGAACTTTAATTTCAGGATATTTCTTGAGAAAGCCCGGCAAAATTTTGGTCATTTCGTTTTGAGCAATCGATACGGGTAAGCTGACTTTAATCACACCGCGAGGTTCTACACTGAGGTGGTCGACAAGGTCATGTGCGGCTTGCGCAGCATTCATCATGACTTGAGCGTGTCGGTAGACATTCATGCCGATTTCAGTCACTGCAAAATGCCTTGAGCTACGTTGTATTAATCGAACACCAAGATGCTCTTCTAAATTATAAACGCGACGACTGAGTTTTGATTTGGGGATATCTGTAGCCCGTTCTGCTGCGCTAAATCCACCATGTTCGACCACTAGGGCAAAACAATAAAAATCATCAAGATCGGATAACATTTATAATTCCATTTATGCAACGATATTTGAAATTTAGATTTAATGTTGCAACTTGTCAATTTTAAAATCGTATGTGGATGACATATAAATTTTGTGATGAATCCTTTAGACTGCCATTTATTTGCTAAAGATGATGAAAGATGTTTCAACAGATCATTGAGGTGAACTCGGCTGACAGTAATATCTGCTGTCCAATTTGCCAGCATGCAGTGGTGGATTGGTCTGAGGAACAATATGTTCAGCCTTGTGAGCACACTTTGTTTATTGCCATGGATTTGGGTTTTGAGTTTATTGCTGATCGTTTTGAACAGCAGATGCCACGTACAGTCGATGAAATTCACGCAGATGAATCGGCTAATTTTTTTGAAGAAATCCAGAAAGCTCATTATGACGGTGTGATTTTGGTGCGTTCGGAGTTGGGTGTCGAGAATATGTATCGTTATACAGGTTTTGCAGCCATTTAAGGGCAGTGATTGAATAAAAAAGCTCCTTAAAGGAGCTTTTTTACTGGGGATTAACCTTCGATTTCTTCTTCGATGTCATCATCCGCCGTATCCATACCGAGTTCTTTGAGTTTGCGGGTCAGTGTATTACGCCCCCAACCTAAAAGTTCAGCCGCATGGCGTTTGCGACCACGCGTTTGTTGTAGTGCGGCATTAATTAAGGTGCGCTCGAACATTGGTGTGGCTATGTCTAAAATTTTCATTTCGCCATTTTTGAGTTTTTGAATTGCCCATTGACCTAATAATTCATCCCAGTGATGGAGTGAGATACGATCGAAATGAGGTGTTGCAGCTTGTTCAGAAGATTTCTCAATCGGAATTTGTTTCAATTCAGAAGGTAAGTCTTCCGGATAGACTTCACGACCTGTAATCATGACGGTCAACCAGCGACAGGTATTTTCTAGCTGGCGCACGTTACCTGGCCATGGTAATTGCTGCATGTATTCTTGTGTTTCATGACGCAAGATTTTTGGGCTGACTCCAAGCTCTTTACCAGCACGTGCCAAGAAGTGCTGCGCCAGCATAGGAATATCTTCGCTACGGTGCGCAAGTTTTGGGATGTGAATACGAATCACGTTAAGGCGATGGTATAAGTCTTCGCGGAAACGACCTTCATTGACCAGCTTTTCTAAATCTTGGTGGGTTGCGGCAACAATTCGCACATCGACTTTTACTGGGATATGTCCACCGACACGATAGAACTCGCCATCTGCCAGGACACGTAATAATCGTGTTTGAGTTTCAAAAGGCATATCGCCAATTTCATCGAGGAATAGCGTGCCACCATTGGCTTGTTCAAAACGGCCTTGACGTTGTGTATTGGCACCGGTAAAGGCACCTTTTTCATGGCCAAATAACTCAGTTTCAATCAGGTCTTTGGGAATGGCAGCCATATTTAAGGCAATAAAAGGTTTGCTGCTACGTGGCGAGTGGCGATGTAAAGCATGTGCCACCAACTCTTTACCAGTGCCGGATTCGCCATTAATCAGCACGGTAATATGGGATTGGGACAAGCGACCAATGGCACGGAACACTTCTTGCATTGCAGGAGATTCACCAATAATCTCGGTAGATTGAATTGGTGACACTGTTTTGGCAGATTCTTGTTGTTGTAGCTTGGTGATGTGCAAGATAGCGCGGTTGACCAATGCTAAAGCTTCATCAATATCAAAAGGTTTTGGCAGGTATTCAAAAGCACCTGTTTGATAACTCGATACGGCTGATTCAAGATCCGAATGCGCCGTCATAATAATGACCGGTAAATCTGGATAGTTGCTCTTTACTTTTGCTAAAAAGGTCAGACCATCAATTCCCGGCATACGAATGTCAGTTAAAATGACATCAGGGGCATCGGTGGCAAGTTGATCTAAAGCAGATTGAGCTTCTTCAAAACTGGTGACATCGAAACCTTCTTCTTTGAATGTTTTTTCTAGCACCCATCGCATGGCGCGATCATCATCAATTACCCATATTTTATTTCGCGACATGGTTAGACTCCCAAGGTAAATATAAGCTAAATACTGTTTTTCCAGGAACAGATTGACATTCAATCATTCCGTTATGTTGATGCATTATGTTTTGTGCAATACTGAGTCCCAAGCCTGTGCCTTTGGCACGACCTGTGACCAGTGGGTAAAAAACTGATTCTAAAATTTCTTCTGGTACGCCAGGCCCATTGTCTTCAATGTCGACTCTGACTGCTGAACGATTCAGCACACCATTAATGGTGACCAAACGTTGAATGCGTGTTCTTAACACCAGTTCAGGCTGATGTTCGGTAAAGAAATCTTTATTTTCCATCATGGCTTGTACGGCATTGACGCTGATATTCAGCATTACTTGAATCAGTTGATCCCGATCGGCTTTGACTTCAGGTAGTGACAAGTCATAGTCTCGAGTAATCTTAATTTTCTTTTTGGTTTGATTGGCAATCAGTGAGCGGACGCGTTCCAGTGGTTCATGCACATTCACAGGTTCATAGCTAGGTAATTGACGTGAACCGAGCATGGTATCGGCAAGATTACGCAGTCGATCAACTTCACTAATAATAATGTCAGTGAACTCGGCGTACTCTGGATTATTTAAGCTACGTGCGAGAAGTTGAGTCGCGCCTCGAATGCCACCTAAAGGATTTTTAATTTCATGTGCGACACCACGAATCAGTTGGCGTGCGACTTGATGTTGCTGAATTAAATTTTCTTCTTTGGAGATTTTTAGCATCCGATCAATAGGATTCAGCTCAATTAAAAGTAAAGGATGATAGGGTTTGCCTGCATTGAGTTGAGAGACGGTGTAGTCCACGTGAATGTCTTTGAAGTTAACATTTATTGTTGCTTCACGACGTGTATAAGGTTGACCTGTGGCTAAAGTGTTTAATAATGCTTCTTCTGTATTAAATTCATCATTTGGCATATGCAGCAAATTTAGGACAGGTTGCCCATTTGCTCGCAATAAACTCATATCAAACAATGACTCGCATGATGAGTTTAAATAAAAAATATTAAGTTTACTGTCGACAAGCAAAATTGCGGTGGTCAAATTGTCCACCAAAACGCGGTAGTCGATAGTATGTGGCTGATCCATTAGCGAGGGTATCCTGTGTTAAAATGGCGCAATGGCATCTTCAAAAAGCAATTTATGGTCCAATCTTGGAACGCAATTGATGCAAATTAAGCAAAATGCACGCCAACTTTAAATTCAACGTGTCAAAGTTGAACCTTTATTAAAAAAATGCGCTGAAATTGGACTTTATTGAAATTGTAAGGCGAAGATCTAAGATAAATAACTTTTAAAATGTATCAAAATGGTGCAAATGTAAATATATAAAGCAAACAGTGGATTAATTTTGGTGCATTACACAAAGAGTCGACTTTCCACCTATTCTTATCAATAGAAAAGTCTTACAATACGCGCATTCTAGTGGAGCGCAGATTCATGAAGTCCCCCAAAGTCGGTTTTGTTTCTTTAGGTTGTCCTAAGGCATTGGTAGATTCTGAACGAATTTTAACTCAGTTAAAGACTGAAGGTTATGATGTGGCATCAGATTATGATGGTGCTGATTTGGTTGTTGTTAATACCTGTGGTTTTATTGAATCTGCAGTACAAGAATCATTGGATGCGATTGGCGAAGCAATGAGCGCCAATGGTAAAGTTATTGTGACGGGATGTTTGGGTAAAGACGAAGATAAAATTCGTGAAATGCACCCGAATGTCTTAAAAGTTACAGGTGCGGCAGCCTATCAGGATGTTATGGAGGCGGTACACGAGTATGTGCCAGCACCCCCTAAGCACAATCCATTTATTGATTTAGTGCCAGAACAAGGGATTCGTTTAACCCCTAAACATTATGCATATTTGAAAATATCGGAAGGCTGTAACCATCGTTGTACCTTCTGTATTATCCCGAGCATGCGTGGTGACTTGGTATCACGTCCGGTTGGTTCTGTACTTGATGAAGCGGCTGCATTAAAACGTGCAGGCGTAAAAGAAGTTTTGGTGATTTCTCAAGATACTTCTGCTTATGGTGTAGATACCAAATATAAGCTGGATTTCTGGAATGGTCAGCCAGTTAAAACCAAATTCTATGACATGTGTGAAGCCTTAGGTCAAATGGGGATCTGGGTTCGTTTACACTATGTTTATCCATATCCGCATGTTGATGCTGTAATTGATTTAATGGCACAAGGCAAAATCTTGCCTTATTTGGACATTCCTTTTCAGCACGCCAGTCCGCGCATCTTAAAATTGATGAAGCGACCAGCACATAGTGAAAACACTTTAGAGCGTCTGAAATTATGGCGTGAAAAATGTCCGGAATTGGTGATTCGCTCAACTTTTGTGGTGGGCTTCCCAGGTGAAACTGAAGAAGACTTCCAAATGTTGCTGGATTGGTTGAAAGAAGCACAATTGGATCGCGTAGGTTGCTTTACTTATTCTCCTGTAGAAGGGGCAACTGCGAATGATCTGCCAGATCATGTGTCTGAAGAAATTAAACAAGAGCGCTATGAGCGTTTTATGGAAGTACAGCAGGAGATTTCTGCTGCCAAGCTTCAAAAACGTATTGGTCAAGTCATGACAGTTTTGGTTGATGATCTCGAAGAAGAGTTCCCAGTTGCGGTTGCACGCTCATATGCAGATGCACCAGAAATTGATGGGAATGTCTTTGTAGAGGATATTGACAAGCGTCTGATTAAAGCAGGTGATTTACTTGAGGTTGAAATTACCGATGCTGATGAATATGACTTGTTTGCCAAGCTGATTCGTATTAAGTCGGCATAAGCGAATTCTTGAAAAGATAAAAATAGATATTAAGTTAATTTGGAGTTTGGAATGTCAGATTCAAAGAACCCACGCTATTCACGCATTTTGCTTAAGCTTTCGGGTGAGGCACTTGCGGGAAATAAAGACATGGGTATTGATGCGCAAGTATTAGATCAAATGTCTTTATCTATTGCTCACTTGGTTGGTTTGGGTGTGCAAGTGGGTATCGTTGTTGGTGGCGGTAATTTATATCGTGGCAGCCAGTTGCAAAAAGATGGTTTGGTTGGTCGTGTAACAGGCGACCAAATGGGTATGTTGGCGACGGTAATGAATGGTTTGGCAATGCGTGATGCGTTGGTACGCCGTAATATCAAAACACGTTTAATGTCAGCATTGCCAATTGGTACAGTGGTTGAGTCTTACTCAAGCCGTGATGCAATTCGTCATCTTACTCAAGGTGAAGTTTGTGTATTTGTTGCGGGCACGGGTAATCCATTCTTTACTACAGATACAGCAGCTTGTTTGCGTGGTATTGAAATTGAGGCGAGCCTCATTTTGAAAGCGACTAAAGTAGACGGTGTTTATAATAAAGACCCAAGCAAATTTGACGATGCAGTAAAATATGATCACTTAACATTCGATCGAGTGTTGGATGAAAAGTTAGGTGTGATGGATTTAACAGCAATTTGTTTATGTCGTGACCATAATGTGCCATTGCAAGTGTTTGATATGAACAAATCTGGCGCGTTACTTTCTGTAGTTATGGGTGAAAAAGAAGGGACTCACGTTACGAACTAATGTACGTGAGCCTGAAAGCTCTTTATACTACACGCTATTTTAGTAATTACATCTTATAGAATTAAGTAAGGAAGATCATATGATTAACGATCTTAAAAAAGACGCAGAAGACCGTATGAACAAGTCACTTGACTCGTTGGAACATGGTTTTGCAAAAGTTCGTACTGGGCGAGCACATCCATCCATTCTGAACGGCGTAATGGTTCCTTACTATGGCTCTGATGTGCCTTTAAATCAGGTTGCTAACGTTGGTGTTGAAGATTCGCGTACTTTAATCGTTCAGCCGTTTGAGCGTTCAATGGTGGCTGCGATTGATAAGGCTATTCGTGAATCAGATTTGGGTCTTAACCCAATCACTGCGGATGCTATTCGTGTACCAATGGCGGCTTTAACTGAAGAAACACGTCGTGATATGCAAAAAGTTGCACGTAACGAAGCTGAAAATGCCAAAGTTGCGATTCGTAACATCCGTCGTGATGTCTTGGGTGACCTTAAAGCATTATTGAAAGAAAAAGAAATTTCTGAAGATGATGAGCGTCGTGCTGGTGATGACATTCAAAAAATCACGGATAAATACGTTGCTGAAGTTGAAAAGCGTTTGGCTGCAAAAGAAGCTGAATTGATGAAGGTCTAAGATTAATGACCGCATCTGAAGACATTACACATCTTCCAAAACATGTTGCCATCATTATGGATGGCAACAATCGTTTTGCTAAAAAAATGCAAATGCAAAAAGGTGCAGGACATCGTGAAGGTAAAAATGTCCTTGATCCGATTGTAGAGCATTGTCGAAAAAGAAATATTCAAGCCTTAACCGTTTTCGCGTTTTCAAGTGAGAATTGGAATAGACCTCAGTTTGAGGTGGATTTGCTGATGAATTTGTTGGAAGAAACAATTCATGAGCAAATCCCGCGAATGGAAAAATTTGAAATTGCCTTGCGATTTATTGGTGATCGTTCTCGCTTATCTCCGCATTTACGTGAGTTGATGTTGCAAGCTGAGCAAAGGACTGCTAAGTTCACTGAAATGACTTTGACCATTGCGGTCAGTTATGGTGGTATGTGGGACATGGCTCAAGCGGCACAGCAAATTGCTAAAGAGGTAAAGGCTGGGGCGCTTGAAGTTGAGCAAATCAATACCGAGCTGATGGGGCGGTATATTAGTATGTCAGATTTGCCGGCTGTGGATTTGCTGATTCGTACAGGTGGGGATTATCGATTGTCGAATTTCTTGCTCTGGCAAGCAGCATATGCTGAGTTGTATTTTACAGAAACCTTATGGCCTGAATTCGATGTGCAAGAGTTTGATCATGCATTAGAAGTTTTTGCAGGGCGTGAGCGACGTTTTGGTAAAACATCTGAGCAAATTCAACAAGATAAAATCGAGAATTAATAAATGTTAGAGCGGATTATTACCGCATTGGTATTGGTGGCTGTGGTACTTAGTTGTATGTTCGCCACCCAATCACAGTATCCAATGTTGATTCTGATGATGATTGCCGCTGGGGTTGCCGGTTATGAGTGGTTTAAACTCATGCCAAGAAAAACAAATCACATTATCAAGCCTTTTGCATGGAGCTATGGACTGCTTACTGCTGCAGTTGCAACTTTAGCTCTATATTTTAAAGATATTGCACTTTTATTGTGGTGTGCGTCCATTTTGTCTTGGTTGGTCAGTGTCTACTGGGTAAAAAACTACCCAGAATATGATGGCTGGTATAACAATAGCCTGTATTTCTTAGGTTTTGTGTTGGTTGCTGCGGCCGTGACTGCAATTTTTGCGTTGTGGTTTAGTTCGCCATGGTGGTTGATGTATCTGTTCTTGTTGGTTTGGGGCGCAGATAGTGGTGCATACTTTGTTGGGCGTAAGTTCGGGAAGAAAAAACTTGCCCCAGATGTAAGTCCAAATAAATCTATAGAAGGTTTGTATGGTGGAATTTTTACTTCAATGATCATTGTCATTGTGGTTGAGGTTTTATATCTAGATTTAACTTTAGCACAACATATTTTGTTCCTGATTCTGTCTATAGTCACTGTATTTAGTTCGGTACTCGGTGATTTATTCGAGTCGATGATCAAGCGTCGTGCAGGAATCAAGGATTCTGGTCGAATTTTACCTGGACATGGTGGCGTGTTGGATCGAATCGATTCATTGCTTGCTGCAGCACCTATCTTTGCAGCGGGTATGTATGTGTTAAAACTAATTGGCGTAGATTTGTAAATGTCACAAGCTGTTTGTATCTTAGGTGTAACAGGTTCTATTGGTCAAAGTACCTTAAAAATACTGCAACAGCATCCTGAAGATTATTCAGTCTTTGCAATATCCGCATTCAGTCGGATTCAGGAGCTGGTGCAGATATGTAAACAGTTTCGACCAAAGGTCGTAGTGGTTCCGTCTGACAAGGAAGTGGAATTGCGTCAGCTTTTTACGCAAGAACATCTTTGTGATATTGAAGTCTTGTTTGATGAAGCAGGCTTGCAAGCAGTTGCGCGACATCCTGAAGTCGATGTGGTGATGGCAGCGATTGTGGGAGCAGCAGGTTTGTTACCGACATTGGCAGCTGTGCAGGCGGGTAAGCGGGTCTTGTTGGCGAATAAAGAAGCATTGGTGATGTCGGGTGACATCATGATGCAGGCTGCACGCGAGCATGGTGCTTTATTGTTACCGGTAGATTCTGAGCACAATGCCATTTTTCAATGCCTACCTGAACAATATATAAATGAAGAGCGTAATGGTCAGCCTAAATTAGGGGTATCTCGTCTTTTATTGACGGCTTCGGGTGGTCCATTTCTAAATCATTCATTAGAACAACTGCATAACGTTACACCAGAGCAAGCTTGTAAACACCCCAACTGGTCGATGGGGCAAAAAATTTCTGTTGATTCAGCGACTTTAATGAATAAAGGGCTGGAGTTGATAGAAGCGTGTCATCTATTTGCAATTTCAGAACATTTTGTAACAATTGTGGTGCATCCACAGAGTATTATTCACTCCATGGTTCAATATGTTGATGGTTCAACTTTGGCGCAGATGGGGAATCCAGATATGTGTACCCCAATTGCACATGCCTTAGCTTGGCCTAAGCGGATTGATACTCATGTTCCAGCTTTGGATTTATTTGTAAATCATCAGCTTAATTTTCAGGAACCAGATACTCAGCGTTTCCCAGCATTAAGATTGGCTCGCCAATCCATGCAAGCTGGTGGCTTGGCTCCTGCAATATTAAATGCAGCGAATGAGATTGCGGTGGCATCTTTCTTGCAAAAGCAGATTCGATTTACGGATATTCCAGTAGTGGTTGAACATACCTTGAATCAGGTTGAAAATGGTTCTGCAAACTCTATTGATTTAATTCTACAAGCCGATTCAACTGCCAGATCAATTGCTCAGCAGTTTGTAAGCAGTAAAGGAAGCTAAGATGAATGCCTTGTTTATTATTGTTGCAGCAATTTTATTGCTCGGGCCTCTCATTGCAATTCATGAGTTCGGACATTATTTTGTAGCACGTAAACTAGGCGTTAAAGTTTTAGTTTATTCCATCGGGTTTGGTCCAACTATTTTAAAATGGACATCGAAGAAGTCAGGTATTCAGTATCAGCTGTCTGCTTTGCCTTTAGGTGGTTACGTGAAGATGTTGGATGAGCGTGAAGGAAATGTTGCTGAAGCGGATTTACCTTATGCATTTAACCGCCAACATCCTTGGAAACGTATTGCAATTGTTGCAGCTGGACCGCTGATTAACCTTGTTTTTGCAGTTTTACTGTTTTGGGTGCTTTTTTTACCAGCACAAGAACAGTTAAACACGCGTGTCGGTAAGGTCTTAGCAAATACACCAGCTGCTGCAGTGCAAATGCAGGTTGGCGATAAAATTACAGCTGTGGATGGTGCAAAAACTAGTACATGGGAACAGTTGAATTTTGCCTTGGTGGATCGTGCTGGTGAGACGGGTGTGATTCATATCGATGCAGATCGAAATGGGCAAACACAATCCTTTGAATTGCCAATTCAGAACTTTTTAAAAGATCAAAATCAATCCCCTTTAGATAGTCTGGGTTTTATTCCTTATCGTCCATATATTCCTGCTACCGTCATGAAATTAAGTGAAGATGGTGCGGCAATTCGTCAAGGGATGAGAGAGGGTGACCGTATTGTGGCGATTGATGGCGTGAAGATGAAAGACTGGTTTGATGTGGTTGAGGTGGTTCAAGCTTCGCCTGAAAAATTGCTGAAGATTGATGTTCTGCGTCAAAATCAATTGATTCATCTGGAGGTTATGCCGCAAGGTAAGCGAGATAACATGGGCAATGTATCTGGTGTGCTTGGTGTGCAGAGCAATCCTGGAAAAGTGGTTATCCCAGAAGAATATAAACAAACCATTCAATATGGTCCACTGGAAGCGTTTGGTAAAGCAGTGGATAAGACTGGACAAATTAGTACCATGATTCTCAACTCAATTGTGAAAATGGTTCGTGGTTTAATAGGTTTGGAGAATTTATCTGGACCGATCACGATTGCTAAAGTTGCTGGGCAAAGTGCTGAAATGGGATGGCAAACATTTATTTCGTTTATGGCACTGATGAGTGTAAGCTTGGGAATATTAAATTTGTTGCCTATCCCAATGCTAGATGGTGGACATCTGGTTTATTACTTTGTTGAACTGATTCGTGGTAAACCTGTTTCTGAACAAATACAATTGGTTGGTTTAAAAATTGGTATGGTACTGCTGGGTAGCATGATGCTCCTTGCATTATTTAATGACTTTATGCGTTTATAACAACGTTGCTTTGAAATTAACATTGGAAAAGACTGGCATGCAGCACACACATTTATTTATGCCTTTGGCACTGGTTAGTGCTATGGCAGCAGTACAACAAGTATATGCAGCGGATGAATTTATTGTTCGTGATATAAAAATTGATGGACTCGTTCGTTTAACACCTGCCAATGTGTATACCATGTTGCCAATAAATAGTGGTGATCGTGTTGATGATCAGGCTATTTCAAACTCAATTCGTGCATTGTATGCTACGGGTTTGTTTGATGACATTAAGGCATCCAAACAGGGTGATACCCTTGTTTTTAGCGTGGTTGAGCGCCCGCTTATTTCTAAAATCGAACTAAAAGGCAATAAGCTAATTCCGAAAGAAGCTTTGGAAGAAGGCTTGAAAAAAATGGGCTTGGCTGAAGGTGAGGTGTTAAAGAAATCAACACTTCAAACTGTAGAGTCAGAGCTAGAACAACAGTATGTACAGCAAGGCCGTTACGATGCGGATGTGAAAGTAACGACCACGGCTAAGCCAAATAACCGCGTAGATTTGTTGCTTGAGTTTAACGAAGGTAAAGCTGCGAAAGTTGTAGATATCAATGTCATTGGTAATACAGTATTTAGCGATAGTGATATTCAGCAAGCTTTTGCAGTCAAAGAAAGTAGTTGGAGCTCAATTGTTTCACGTAATGACCGCTATGCACGTGAAAAAATGGCTGCCAGCCTAGAAGCTTTGCGTGCCTTGTATTTGAATGCAGGTTACATTAATTTTGATATTACCAATTCAAGTTTGAACTTGAGTGAAGACAAAAAACGTATCTTTATTGAAGTTTCTGTAAACGAAGGTGAGCAGTTTAAATTTGGTGAAAGTAAATTCTTGGGTGATGCGTTATATAAGCCAGAAGAATTGAAAGCCATGCAAATTTATAAAGATGGCTCGACTTATTCGCAAGAAAAAGTGAATGCGGTTAAGCAGTTACTCCTACGTAAATATGGTAATGCAGGTTATTACTATGCGGAAGTCAATGTGGTTCCGCAAATTAATAATGAAACGCGTGTGGTAGATCTGAACTACTACATTAATCCTGGTCAGCAAGTTACTGTGCGTCGTATTAACTTTACGGGGAATACAAAGACTTCGGATGAAGTATTACGTCGTGAAATGCGCCAGATGGAAGGTGCTTTGGCAAGTAATGAAAAAATTGACTTGTCTAAAGTTCGCTTAGAGCGCACAGGTTATTTTAAAACCGTTGATATTAAGCCGACACGTATCCCGAATATGCCGGATCAGGTGGACTTGAATGTTAGTGTTGAAGAACAGCATTCAGGCACCAGTACATTGGCAGTAGGTTTTTCACAAAGTGGTGGTGTAACATTCCAAGCAGGATTAAGCCAAACCAACTTTATGGGAACTGGTAATAGTGTTGCAATTGATTTATCACGCTCTGAAACGCAAGACTATTACAACCTCAGTGTGACTGACCCGTATTTCACCATTGATGGGGTGCGTCGTGGTTATAACATGTACTACCGCAAAACCAAATTGGATGAAGATTATAACGTTAACAATTATGTAACTGATAGTTTCGGTGGTGGTATCAACTTTGGTTATCCAATTGATGAAAACCAGAGTATTAGTGCAGGTTTAAATATTGACCAAACTGAAGTTACCACTGGTCCTTATGTATCGACCTATGTGCGTGATTATTTATTAGCACATGGTGGAAAAATTAAGAATACTGCAACATATTGTTTGGATGGAACTGTTACAACTGGATCGGATTGTACAAATATTTCTGAACCCTATCCATCTGAATTTACAGGTGATTTCTTAACTTATAATTTTAACTTGGGTTGGTCGTATAATACGCTTAATCGACCAGTATTCCCGACATCAGGTCAGTCGCACCGTGTCAATGCTGAAATCGCACTTCCAGGAAGTGATGTTGAGTACCAAAAAATCACCTATGATGCACAGGCATTTTTGCCATTAGGGAAAGATTTTGTTCTGCGTGGCTATGGTAAGTTAGGCTATGGTAATGATTTGCCATTCTATAAAAACTTCTATGCTGGCGGTTATGGTTCGGTACGTGGTTATGATAACAGTACCTTGGGTCCGAAATATGATGGTGTTTACTATGCGGAAACAGATCAAAAAGACCCTTCTCCTGAAGAAGTCGGGGGTAATGCCCTAGTGCAATTTGGTACTGAATTGGCGTTGCCTATACCATTTAAAGGGGACTGGACGCGTCAAGTGCGGCCAGTGTTATTTGCGGAAGGTGCACAAGTATTTGATACCCAGTGTAATATTTTCCCTTCAACTGATGATGGTTTAGCTGATAAGAGAACTTGTGAAGATAATTATGGGTTTGATGTAGATAATATGCGCTATAGCGTCGGTGTTGGCTTTACTTGGATCACCATGATTGGTCCACTCTCATTAAGTTACGCCTTCCCGCTGAATGATAAGCCGGGTGATGAAACTAAAGAAATTCAATTCGAGATTGGTCGTACTTTCTAAGTACGATCTTTTTTGAACTTAACAAGCATATAAAATAAGGTTTAATCATGCATAAAATAATCAAAGCTTTAGCATTTGCAACCATTTCACTAAGTTCTGCAGTTCATGCCGCAGGTTATGGGGTGGTGGATTTAGAACAAGTTGTAGATAACAGTACTTATTTAAAGGCTCAAAATGCGAGCTTGCAGCAAAGCATCAAGCCACAGACCACACGGTTAGAGCAACTCAGCAAAGAGCTAGATGCGATGAAGCAAAAGGCGCAGGCTTCAAAATTATCTGAAGCTGAAATGCAAAAAATGAGTGCTGAATATCAAACAAAGTTGAATGAATTAAATGGTATTCAACAAGGTTTGCAAGGTAAAGTTCAAGCTTCTCTACAAGTTATGAATAAGACTTTAGATTCTCGCATTAAGCAAGCAGCCGAGCAATTACGTAAAGAAAATAATTTAGATGTGGTTTTGAATAAAAACTCTGCGCTTGCCTATGACGCTAAATATGATTTAACTGATAAAATGATTCAAAAGGTTAATGCAATTAAGTAATCAATGAATCTTAAAACAACTAGTTTAGAAGCTCTTGCTCGTCTTGTACAAGGCGAGTGTCGAGGTCAGTCCGACCTTATTCTTAAGGGGCTCGCAAGTCTGGATACTGCAACAGCTCAAAACATTTCTTTTGTGACTGATGAAAAGTATTTGGATAAAGCACTTGTTTCCAAAGCAGGTGCTTTAATTGTTACTCCTGCTTTACAAGAAAAATTGCAGACCCATCACAATTTTATTTTGGTGCAGAATCCCTATCTGGCCTTTGCAATGCTGACTCATGTATTTGAAAAGAAATATGCTGAAGTTGGTATTGAGAGTACGGCAAAAATTCATCCTTCAGCGATTATTTCTGACTCGGCATATGTTGGTCATTATGTGGTGATAGGTGAAAACTGCGTGGTCGGTGATAACACCATTATTCAGGCTCATGTACGCATTGATGATGATGTTGAGATTGGCAAAGATGGATTTATTGATTCACATGTCACTTTAACCGGTGCTTGTAAAATCGGTGATCGCGTGCGTATTCATGCGAATACTGTGATAGGTGGTGAAGGTTTTGGTTTTGCACCCTATCAAGGGAAGTGGCATCGTATTGCACAGTTGGGGTCAGTGCAAATCGGCAATGATGTACGAATTGGCTCGAATTGTAGTATTGATCGTGGAGCATTGGACGATACGATTTTGGAACATGGTGTTAAGATTGATAACCTTGTGCAAATCGCTCATAACGTCAAGATCGGTGAAAATACTGCGATTGCTGCAAAGAGTGGTATTGCAGGGAGTACCACAATTGGCAAAAACTGCATCCTAGCAGGGGGATGTGGTGTAGTTGGACATATTACAATTGCAGATAATGTGACAATTACGGGAATGTCAATGGTCACAAATAATATTTCAAAAGCGGGAAGCTACTCTGGTGGCACGGGATTATTTGAAAGTCCGAATTGGAAACGTACGGTTGTTCGCTTTAGACAATTAGCAGATGTGCCATTGACCCAATTAGTCAAACGACTTGATCATATGCAGGCTCAAATTGAGTCCCTTGAATCAACTTTTAAATTGCGTAAATAGAATTATGATGACTGAGTCGACTTTACTACCATTTACGAAACCAGAATTGCCAATGCATATTCAGCAAATTCGTGAATATTTACCACACCGTTATCCATTCCTGTTGGTTGATCGCATTGTTGATGTAACTGATAATGGGATTGTCGGTTATAAAAACGTTTCAATCAATGAAGAGTTTCTGCAAGGCCATTTCCCGAATTACCCAATTATGCCGGGTGTACTGATTGTTGAAGCCTTGGCACAAGTATCAGGCATTCTTGGCTTTATTATGAACAATGAGAAGCCAAGTGAAGGTTCTTTGTTCCTTTTTGCAGGTGCAGAAAAGGTAAGATTTAAAAAACAGGTGGTTGCAGGTGACCAACTTGTATTAAAATCTGAGTTGATTATGCAAAAACGTGGTATTTACAAATATAACTGTATTGCTACTGTAGATGGCGTTGTTGCAACAACCGCAGAAATCATGGTTTATCATCAGAAAGTATAGAGCAGGCATGAGCAATAACGAATTCATTCATCCAACCGCTATTATTGACTCATCAGCAGTAATTGCTCCAGATGTCCAAATTGGTCCATATTGTATTATTGGTCCACAAGTGACGATTGGAGCTGGAACGAAACTTCATTCACATGTTGTGGTTGGAGGGTATACGCGTATTGGAAAAAATAATGAAATTTTCCAATTCGCGAGTATTGGCGAAGTTTGTCAAGATCTTAAATACCAAGGTGAAGAAACTTGGTTAGAGATAGGTGATCATAACTCTATTCGTGAGCATTGTAGTTTGCACCGTGGTACGGTCCAAGATCAGAGCTTAACGAAAATTGGTAGTCACAATCTGTTGATGGTTAATACACATATAGCACATGACTGTATGGTGGGTGATCATAATATTTTTGCCAATAACGTGGGGGTTGCGGGTCACGTCCATATTGGTAATTACGTTATTGTTGGTGGTAACTCAGGTATTCATCAATTCTGTAAATTGGCTTCTTATAGCATGGTGGGGGGTGCATCTTTAATTGTTAAAGATGTTCCAGCATATGTTATGGCATCGGGCAATCCTGCACATGCTTTTGCAATGAATGTAGAAGGTATGCGACGTAAGGGATGGTCTAAAGAAGTCATTCAGGGCTTGCGTACAGCGTTTAAACTGATTTACAAAGAAGGTTTAACGACGGTAGAAGCTGTTGATCGTATTCGACAAGACATTTTACCAACAGTACCCGAAGCTCAATTGTTGATTGATTCTCTCGAGCAGTCGGAACGTGGAATTGTGCGTTAAGACGTGAAATAAAAAAAGACACCGTTAAGGTGTCTTTTTTTATTTCTTTAAATAACCTGCTTCTTCACTTTTAGGATACTGTTTAAGCAGCTTGGTTTTGTATTGATTGGCCAATGCTGTATTACGGTCAACATCTTTGGCTATGCTATACAGTTGGTAAAGCGCACGTGAGGCCTTAGATGATTGAGGGTATTGGTTAACCACAACGTTGTAATTCTTTTTCGCTTCAGTGTAGTTGGTCGGTTCTATAGCTAGATTAAATTCGGCTAGCCAGAAATACGCATTGCTGATATAGATGCTGTTAGGGTGGTTTTTAATAAAGTTTTGCATCGGAGCAATCGCTTTTTTGGCTCCACCTTGTTTGTAGGCATCTAAAGCAACAGTATATGCTGCTTTTTCTAACTCTGTCGGTTGTTGGGCGGCGTTTGTATTTGTTGCTGTAGTTGGATTGTTGCTAGGGCTTAAAGCTGGTGTGCTTGTGTTGGTCGTATTGTTGGTTTTGGGCGCTACAGTGGTTGTTGTGTTGACGCTGGGAGACGTATCCTGTTGGTTATCCTCCGTTGCTGCACTGTCCGGATCCATTTTTTGTTGTAAGAGTTCTAGGCGTTGGTCTAAATCGGTATAACGATTATTAAGTTCGTTTTTAAGTTGTTCAATGGTATTTTCTTGTTCTTCAATTCGACCTCTTAGCGTGCGAATATCATTTTCTAGCTGTTGGTTTTTTTGCATGATTTGCCAGTTGATATTGGTTGGTACATTGGCTTCGGCAACTGGTGTATTTGCTACTGAAGAGCCATAACCTGAGCTAGACGAAGAGCCAGCATCACTTTGACTTAAACCACGGCTTTCGATAGGGACATTTGCATATAAATGTGTTGAGCTTAAAAATACGAGTGCATAAATCGCATGCTTAAATTGCATCATAAAATATATCCATTTTGTATTGCTTGTATAAAGCCACGTGTTTGAATGGGCTTTATTAAATTTCATCATGCACACATTTAAAATGCTCAAGCAGTGAAAAGCAACAAATGTTTGCGTTCTTGTCGTATGTTTAAAGTAACCTGGTGGACAATCATGAAGGCAAATAGTACCTAAAGGTTAATTCTGTATTTTAAATAATCAAATGAATAGCTTAGGCAGATAATTATTCGGATAGGGCTTGCAACTTCATTAAAAATCTCTATACTCTGTTCTTGCAATGGTAGCCCTGCCGGTTACTTCGCAATTGCACTCTGCGAACCCCGCCAGGACCGGAAGGTAGCAACGGTAGTAGAATTGTGATGTGCCGAAGCTTTGCTGGTAGGGTTGCCACCATTTTTATTATAATTCATTATTCCTCATCTTCTTTTTTGTTAATTGCTTTCATAATTGCATCCATATCAAACCCTCGGTATTGTAAAAAGCGAATTTGTTTGGCTTTGAGTTTTGGGTCTTTTTCAACGCTGCTGCCAAACTTCTTGATTTTAAGCTGATAGGCTTGTTCTGCCCAATTGATTTCTTTTAATTCTTCTTGAATTAGTTCACTGTTAATTTTTTTGTTTTTTAATGCCAGCTTAATCCGCTGCGGACCTTTACCTTTGCGTTTTTGGCTCGACAGTACAATTTCGGCAACCCGTTGGTCACTTTGATAATTCTGCTCAGATAGTTCTTCAACGAGGTTGATCACCTCTTCTCGATTTACAGCATAGGTCGCTAACTTCTCTATTAGCTCTGCTTTGGAGTATTCCTTGCGGGTGAGCACAGCAAATGCATAAGAGCGCAAACGTGAGCCTGTGAGCCCTGTATTTTGTGGGACTTCAGTCTCTATGCCTTCGTGATCTGGCTGAGTTGTCGGTGATGCTTGCAGTGGCGTCTGTTCGGCATCGGATGTTCCAAATTCTTGTTTGAGGCTTTCATAATTTAGTAGTTTGGGAAATTTAGATGGGCTCATATTATTACTAATCTTTGATTGAAAAACGCCCCGAAGGGCGTTTTGGTATAGCAGGTATATTTTGTAGAGTACCTAATGGCTTAAGCATCAAGTAGTAAATCAGGTTCTTCTTCCTCTTTTTCCTCTACAGCGACATTACCTGTGGTTAATAATTGGTCGCGGATAATACGTTCAACTTCTTGAGACAATTGCGGATTCTCTTCAAGATGGCGGATCACGTTGTTCTTACCTTGACCAATTTTGTTGCCTTGATACGAGTACCATGCACCAGCTTTTTGGATGATGTCTTGCTGAACGGCAAGATCGACCAACTCGCCTAGCTGATTCACACCTTTGCCATAAAGAATCTGGAAGAGTGCTTCTTTAAATGGAGGTGCCATTTTGTTTTTAACAACTTTTACTTTGGTTTCTGAACCAATAATTTCGTCGCCTTCTTTGACTTGACCTACACGACGAATATCCAGACGTACAGATGCATAGAATTTTAATGCATTACCACCAGTCGTGGTTTCTGGGCTACCGAACATCACGCCAATCTTCATACGGATTTGGTTAATGAAGATCACCATACAGTTTGAGCGTTTTGCATTACCTGTAATTTTACGCAGTGCCTGACTCATTAAACGAGCCTGTAAGCCCATGTGTGAGTCACCCATTTCACCTTCAATCTCGGCACGTGGCGTAAGTGCAGCCACAGAGTCGACTACGATAAGGTCGATTGCGCCAGAGCGAACCAGCATGTCGGCAATTTCAAGTGCTTGCTCACCGTTGTCAGGTTGAGATACGAGTAGGTTATCGATATCGACCCCAAGCTTGCGTGCATATTGAGGGTCGAGTGCATGCTCGGCATCAATAAAGGCACAGGTTCCACCTGCTTTTTGGCATTGTGCAATGGCTTGTAAAGTCATGGTGGTTTTACCAGAGGATTCTGGACCGTAAATTTCAACAATACGACCCTTTGGTAAACCGCCGATACCTAGTGCAATATCGAGTGTTAAAGAACCTGTTGAAACCGCTTCAACAGCTTGCACGGTATTGTCACCAAGGCGCATGACTGTATTTTTACCAAATTGTTTTTCAATTTGGCTTAGGGCAGCGTTTAGCGCCTTGCTTTTATTCTCATCCATCTCACAACCTCAAAACTATGTCACTTAATTTTTAACTAAAGTGGATGTATTGCATTACAAACGTTTTCCACTTCAGTATAGTGACAGAATTATTCCTGTTATTCTATGCCTGTTGTATCTAGTGCGACACAACATGACGCGACTAATTTAATCATCATTATAAGACCAATGTTGGTCAAATTGTTGATCATTTTCTTGTTTAAATTTACTGATTTGTCGACGATCTTTCTTCGAAGGTCGATGATCAGGACGAGCTAGATTATGCAACTTTCTTTGCGAAGCAAGCAATTCTCTTTTTGCGATACTGACTTCGGTTTCTTCATAGAGTTGTTGTGCAATAGGTGCAGGTCCGCGTACACCAGAAATGGCTTTGATAATCACGGTTTTCTTTTCAAAGCCTTGTTGAATGGTGAGTTCCATACCAATACGGACTTCTTTTGAAACTTTGACACGTTCACCATCAAAATGGACTTTGCCTCCTTCAATCGCGGACTTCGCTATACTGCGTGTTTTAAAAAAACGTGCAGCCCATAGCCATTTGTCGATACGCATGGTTTCAGCAGGTAAGTGTTGCTCTGCTTTAGGCATATTGCTTGTGTTCCTCGGCTTGTTCGATGAGCGGAATTAAATCCGTGAGATGTTTTAACATTGGGAAATCGGATTCGTCACGGACTAATCCTATAGATGAGGGCTGTTGTATGCTAATTAAATGCTGTAAGCCGAATTTTTGTGCGCCACGTAAAACTTTCTCCGTATCATCAATAAAATACGCTTGAGAAATATTGAATGGATGCAGCTGATGCAGCTTTTCCCAAAATGCTGGAAATTCTTTCGCATGACCAATGGTCTCGCTGCTTACAATCACATCAAAATATGGAGCAATCCCTGTTTGTTCTAATTTGAATTTCAGGCTGGCGCAATCGGCATTGGTGGCAAGCCAGCAAGGGTATTGATTTAATTTTAAATATTCTAAGAGCTCAATACATCCAGCACGTAAACTGACTTTGTGTTGGTGTTCTTGTTGTAAGGCCAATACATCCACTCCAACTTTTGCAGACCAAAAGCGGGATGAATACCAATTCAGTGTATGGCTATGTTCTTGGTAGAACTGAAATAAAATATTTTGACTTTGTTGTATGTCGCATTGATGCGTTTCTGCATAACGAAGGGGCAGTAATTGGTTCCAGATAAGATCATCATAGGCGAGATCAAGTAATGTGCCATCCATATCGAATATCACAATTGGTTTAGCCATTAAAAAATCCTGATATAACAGAGGAGCAAGAAGCTGAAGTTGCAAAGGATATAGGACGAAGCTTCGAACTATATCGGCCTACTATACAACAAAGAACTTGTAGGAATCATTTGAAATTGTTCAGAAAGTGTTTTGATACGGGAGATGCATTGCTTGTCTGAATGTTGTGTCTGGAAGCAGGCATACTGCTTTGTCCGTGATGAATATCCTAATTTATTGTTAATATTTAAATTGTGCAGATTTAACACCTATGGCTACGATATGAGTGCTATTTGCACTGTGTCATCATATGGTTAAATCTGAGTAGGTGAATATTGAACAACTTTAGTCCATCCACATAATGCACAGGGAATGACGCGGCTGGTCAATCTATATTTTAAGAAGCGATGGCAAGATTGTCGCGAGAAAAGATTTTAGATGATTGATTTTAAATAAGGTATTGAGTGATCCTTTCCTGTTTGGATCATAAAATTCATGGTAATTAGCCTAAGTATAAGCACATTTTTGAAATTCGTTTCAGGATGAATGTACTCCTTTGTAATTAGCAGCAAGAATGATGATGGACTATTTATTAACTTCTTGCTGTTATTTAAGGGTATTAGGACTAAAGTGTATTACAAACTAGCGATGCAATTTAATGTAACTAGGCGTAAGATAAAAGAAAATATTGATCATTTCATACCGTTTAATGGATGAGTCGAAGCCCCTTAAGAGTGCGTGAAATTGATGGATCAGTGTATGAAGAGCAGATTATGTTTATAAAAACCCAAGCCCCCCACGATGATATGATTTTGCAGCTTGTGCCAATTATGACGCAAGCATGTGAAATTTTACGCCAAGAATTCGAACAGTATTGTTCTGGTGAAAATTTTAATATTGAACATAAACATGACGATTCTCCGGTGACACAAGCCGATTTCAGGGCTAATCAATTTATTACAGAAAGCTTGGCACAATATAGTGCAGATATTCCATTGTTATCCGAAGAGGGGGATTATGCCTCGCGTCAACAATGGCAAAACTTCTGGCTGCTTGATCCATTGGATGGCACCAAAGAATTTCTGCATAAGCGTCCAGAATTTACGATTAATTTAAGTTTGGTTGAGCATGCTGAAACGGTCTTTGCGATATTGGCGATCCCGGGTGAACAAACGATGTATATTTGTCCACGGCAAGGTATGCCTTTAAAGTTTGACATACCAACACAGCAATGGTTTGAATATTGTGCAGAACCTAATCAAACAGGACCTGTGCAAGTCGGCTTAAGTCAAAGTTCGCAACAAAAAGGCCAATACCATGAGTATTTGCAGGTGCTGGAAAATATGACGACTTATACGGTGTTTAAGGCAGGCAGTGCGTATAAGTTCTGTATGATGCTCGAACACAAAGTTGATATTTACCCGCGCTTTCATCCAACCAGTGAGTGGGATACCAGTGCAGGGCAATGCTTGCTTGAGCGGATTGGTGGTGGATTGGTAGATTTTAAAGGACGTCCATTTTTATATAATCAGCGGGACAGTCTTTTAAATGGGGGATTTATTGCTTTTCGTAACCGTGAAATGAAGCAGCTGGCTTTGACGGCGCTTGCAAGAATGTTGAGCAGGCATTAAACAAAAAGGTTAGAATAGTACAGTGTAAACACAAAAAAATATGAAGATATCATGGCATTAGAACGACTCCCGCGCAGCATGCTTAAAGCAATTGATTTATTGCCAGATACAAGCACTCCCGTCACTTTATTTACTCGGCATTCTATTCGGGAAATTGTTAGCGGACAGGGTTTGGCTGGCTATGACTTGCAGTTGACTTCGCAAGGTCGTGATTTGGCACAAGCTTGGGGGGCACATCTTATTGGTCAGACGGATCGTATTATTCAGCACTGTATTTCAAGCCCTATACAACGTTGTGTAGACACTGCGGCTCTGATGATTCAGGGTGCAGATGCTATGAGTACGCAAACTAATACCCATCATATTGAAATTGTCCAGCAGGGCTTATTGGTTGAGCCAGGTAGTTTTGTGTTGGATATAAAGCAGGCAGGTCCTTATTTTCGTGAACAAGGGGCTTTAGGCTTTATTAATAGCTTTGTGAATAATGCTTTGCCAGGCATGAAGCATCCGATTCATGGTGTGGTTGATGTCTTGGAATTAATTTATAACACGCATCCACAGCAACAGAATGGCCTGAGTCTAGCGGTTAGTCATGATACGATCATTGCCGCGATTATTGCGGTAATCTCAGGGCGGAATGTGATTACCCAAGAAGATTGGCCGCAGATGATGGAAGGCTTATTTGTTTGGTTTGAGGGGGATGAATTTTTAGATTCAAAACTAAAATGGATTTGGCGTGGTGAACTTCACGAGCTCAATATTCGACAATTCAAACAGCACCATTAAAAAAACGTTCTGAGATTCTTTTCTCATTTACATTGGGTGCAATCACTTGCGTGGTGACTCAGGTTTAAAACTCTTATCCTTCAATTAAGTGAAAAGTATATAATTAATTTTAAATCTATGATTTTATAGATTATTTGTCATTTTATATTATTTTCTTTCTAATAATTGGGGATATTGTTGAAAAACGTGATGTATTACAGATTGCATGCATTGAGTTTGTGCATAACGGCAATTTTGTTGTCTGGTTGTGGTGGCGGTTCTGGAGAAGGCAGCAATGGGGATGGATTGAGCGAAACAAAGCCAGCTCAACCGCTTTATCCAGAGCCAACAAAAGATGTGGTTGCTGATGAGACATTGGGTTTTTATGATTATGACTCTAGCGCATCAACACGTGAAATCCGTTCCGATTTAACGGGATCGTTACAGGCGATGATTCAGTTTGGTCAGGCGCATGTGGTCGACCCGAATGGAAATGAGGCAAAAAAAATGCCCCGTTTGACTGCGGAGCGAGAAGCTTTACTGTTGGTCACGCCTACTGCTGAGATGGCAGATATTCAACAGCTTGAACTTGAAATTTATCAAGATGGTTTATTGGTCCGTCGAGTCAAACTTGATGATCCATCACAAATTCCACTTTCTGATCAAAGCAATCAAGATCAGCGCCCACAGGTGCTTTACAGTAAACGCGCATGGTCAACCAAGTTAAATTGGAATGAAGTTAAGTCAGGACTCAAACTTAAAATTACGGATCAAAATGGTCGAATTGGCGAATTGCTAGAAACATCGATTGACTTTGCGCCGCCTGGCGTTTTGGTTTTAAATAATATCCGATTAGGCTTGCTTACGGACCCACCAGTGTCGACTGGGCACTATATGCTATTGGAGCCTGAAAAAGCCGGAACAGACTATTTTCAAACCATTCCTGCTGCCGAAATGATCGTGGCTAAATACGATGATATGAAGCTTAATCGAGTCATGGTCGCGAATGGTTCAATTTACGATACCCATAGTGTTGTAGAAGGCGGGGTGTATTCGGGTGATATGCGTGAAAATGTCGCTAAATCGACGTTCAGCGTTGGCATAAACTTGGCAAATTGGGGGGTAACCAGTGCCTCAATGGCAAGTCAAGAGCAACCTCAGTTAACTGAAAGTGTGATTGTGCATCATGCTCGTGGTCAGTATAGCAACGGGGATCAAACCCATGGCTTAAGTGGTGGCAATGGCATGCTGACACTGATTGATTCTGTTGGTAATGAGTTTAGCCATGAAATTGGCCATCATTATGGTTTGGGTCATTACCCTGGGTCTGTGACCGCAGAAGGTCAAGCTACCAATTACTTTTGGTCTGCGCATCATGCTGACAGTGGTTGGGGATATATTGCATTCCGTAATAAGATGCGCGGAAATCTCAACTGGAGATCAACAAGTCTAGGGGATGGAAGTAATGGTGTTCCTAACTTCCAGCAGTTATATCCTTACGGTTGGGATGCAATGGCAGGAGGCTCTTCTGCTAGTTCAATCTCGCGTTTTACACACTACACGGGCTACAGTACCTCATTAAAGATACAACCACACTTTAATCGCACCATGTGGGATGCTAATTCGGTTACTGGTTATACTCAATGGAATGCCACTACCCGCAAAATGGAAGTGGTACAACCACGAGTACCAAGTTCAACACGCGTCTGGTATAACCGTGCTGATGGAAACTATTTAAAACCACGCCTCTTCGGGGTTCCTGTATATACGATTTTGGGAGGATATGACCCAGTCAATCAGGTGAGTTTGTTATATCCTGCTGCGCGAAGTAACTGGGGTAATGTATTTCAACTCCCAGAAAATCAATCGAATAGTTCTGACGCAGCATGTTGGCTAAATGTTTCTTATGATGTAGGCGGAAATAAAACAGTAGCTTTGGCACCGAACCGAATGGATGCTGTCAATAGTACCGCCAATAAGCTACATGTTAATCTAGCAATCTCAGATCAGCCACGACGTGTCGATTTGTATTGTAAAAAAGCCCATGAAGCAGAAAAGCTTTTATCGAGTATTGATATCCCTACATATACAGATGAAATCCGATCTGCGGTTCAAATAGGGCGGGATCATGCTTATACGGCATTAGCTAAAATTGAGTTACCTGTGCTTGAACAGGAACTCTTATCTCAGGCGGGTAAGTCGGTTGTGGTCTTATCGCCAAATGCACAATTGTTATATGACTCTTATGCCAATAACCCAACAGGACTCTCTGCTGCTGCACAACAGGTCTTGGTGCTATATGAAAGCCAACAGCAAAAAATTTACCGACTCAATCGTTGGATGAATGTTTATGCAAAAGATTTAACCGCTCAAAATAGTGCAGCCAAAGCAGCATTAGCAGAGTTTATTACACAGTTGGGCATGGAAACATCGACTTTATATAAGGAACAAAGTGTTTTATTGAATAGAACGAATTGTTTAAAAGTCGAGAAATTGGCGAATGGTCAATATAATCCATATATCAGTGGTCAAACTGGTTGCACCGCGGATGATTCGGAACAGTGGATTCTCGATGCTTTGGGGCGTATTCACAGTAAATTGGCGATTGGCCAATGCTTAACCAGTAATGGTGGTGGTAATAAAATTACATTGGCGAGTTGTTCAACACAGTTAAGCAGTCAAGTTTGGACGATGGCCGCAGATACACAATCCATCCGCCAAGGCACTCAGTGTTTTGATTTGAATAAAGGCTATCTGGTGGACAATCGTGCTGATCTTATTCGTTATAACTGTACTAATGGTGCAAATCAGAAGTGGACCATGTTATTGCCGAACAACAATTTGATATTGTCTTATTTAAAGCCTAAGAATTTGCTCTTGCTTGTACATTAATTAGGTGAAGGCTCTTTCATTAAAGTGAAGGGGCTTTTTTTATTTTGTTTGTTCATGATTGCGAGGAGAAAGAAAAGATCGAAATCGCAGATATAAAAAAAGCCCGAAAGGGCTTTTTTTAATACAACAAATTAGTTAGCTAATGCTTTAACTTGTGTATTTAAACGGCTCTTATGACGAGCAGCTTTGTTCTTATGGATGATACCTTTATCAGCCATACGGTCGATTACAGGAACAGCTTTTTTGTAAGCTTCTGTAGCGACAGCATGGTCACCAGCAGCAATAGCAGCTACTGTGCGTTTGATGTAAGTACGAACCATAGAACGCAAGCTTGCGTTGTGTTTACGTGCTTTAACGTTTTGACGAGCACGTTTTTTTGCTTGAGCAGAGTTTGCCACTCGTGCACTCCTTGAATTAGATTGGTCTGGGCGGGCTGAAATTCATACTGAAAACCAACATCAGTAGAACTATCACCAGCCCGTAAACAAGTGCCATATTTTGATTAAACATGACCACGAAGTCAAGTCTTGACATGCTTTGACAACATTTTAGATGCAGAAAAATGTTAAAGAAAACGTTAGATTACTGTTAAACAACGGAGAATGATCAAAAAATGATAAATTCGATTCAAAAGGCCATCGTGATTGGCGCAACAGGTTTAGTCGGTAGAGCTTTAATCAAACAATTAAATGAATTAAGTAGTTGCGAGCAAATTACTGCTGTGGTTCGGCATTATGATGTGCAGTTGAGTCAGATGGATAAAGTTCATCAATTCGTATTGGATGACTTTCTACTCTTAAATGATGAAGACGTCGATGGTCATAGCCATGCTTTTAGTTGTTTGGGTACAACCATGAAAAAAGCGGGTTCAAAAGCAAAATTTTACAATATTGACTATGAGATCAATGCCCATTTTGCAGATTTGCTGGAGGAAATGGAGATTCACTACCTATTGGTGAGTGCATTGGGGGCGAGCGTCAAGTCACCGATTTTCTATAATCGGGTGAAAGGCGAGTTAGAACAGCATATTCGCGAGTTGGCTTTATATAAGACCTCAATTTTACAACCCTCATTATTACTGGGGGAGCGATCTGAACAGCGGTTGTTAGAAGGGGCAACACAGCGTTTATATCAGAAGGTGTCTCATTTAGTTCCCAATTCTTTTAAATATAAGCCAGTGACAGCTGAACAAGTGGCTCATACTATGGTCGTGGCAGCGCAAACTCAAACTGAAAAGTTTGAAATTTATGATAATTTACGCATACAACAAGCTAAATAAATGGAGAAAAACGTGGCAGCAGTACCTTTTGTAACTTGTGATTTGCTTGATGATCATCCTGAAAAAGAGCTTCAGGTGGTTACGCCATCGATGGATGGAAAATTCTTTAAAAGCTATGGTGCACGCAAAAGCTTTGGTGGTCAGGTGGTGACAGTCAAATGCTTTGAAGATAACTCGCGAGTAAAAGAGTTATTGGCTACAGATGGTACGGGTAAAGTCCTTGTGGTGGATGGTGGGGCTTCCATGCGCTGTGCCTTAATGGGGGATTTAATTGCAGAATCGGCTGTAAACAACCATTGGAATGGGGTCGTTATTTATGGTTGTGTACGCGATGTGGATGCGATTGCTGAATTGGATCTCGGAGTACATGCATTGGCTGCAATTCCACAAAAAAGTAATCGTAAGGGCATAGGCGAAACTGATATTCCACTTTATTTTGGTGGTGTGACCATTCAGTCAGGCGATTATATTTATGCGGATAACAATGGTATTGTTATCTCGAAAGATAAACTGATTGAATTATAAAATAAGGATAAATTATGGTGAACCATCAAATTAAAGTCATTCAGTCTTTGGCATCTTCTTTGACTGAAGGTGGGCGTGGGGTATCAGGTACAGCTTTTCCTCAACAACCTGAGAAAGCATTAAAGCTCTATGAGTTTGAGGGTTCACCATTTTGTCGCCGTGTGCGAGAAGTGTTAACACTGCTTAATCTGGATTATGAAGTTTATCCTTGCCCGAAAGGGGGGACAAAATATCGCAACTTGGTGAAACAGTTAGGTGGAAAAGCACAGTTTCCTTTTTTGATTGATGAAAATACTTCATCACAAATGTATGAGTCTCAGGAGATTATCCATCATTTGTTTAAACATTATGGCCGTACAGGGAAAACACCGAAAAAATTTGCGCACTATCCGAAATTACCAGTCGTGGCATTTGCTGGGACTTTGATTAATGGTGCACGCGGCATTTGGATCAATCCGCAGGTTACCAATCGAGAAACTCCGGAACAGTTACTGGAATTATGGGGCTTTGAAGCGAGTCCATTTACGCGAATTGTACGTAGTGTCCTGACTGAACTTGAACTTCCATTTATATTTCATAATGTGGCTAAAGAGCGCTGGCAAGATATGGGTCCTGCGGTATTGCGTTTAAAGCCAGGAAAATACATCCCGATTAAAGATGGTAAGCGTGAAAAAGTGATGGCTGTGATGGGGCGTGATATTCAAGTGCCGTATTTGGTGGATCCGAATACCCAAGTAAAAATGTTTGAATCAGCCCAGATTGTGAAATATTTAAAACAGCAATACGGTGTATAGCTCAAGTATGAAATAGCTCGGAATAATCTAGCATTATTCCGAGCTATTTCAATTTACCGAGTCAGTAAATTGAATAGTTGTTGCATGCCTTCAGTCGCGGTTTTGGCAATGAGCTGATACTGTTGCGGCATACTTTGTCGATGTGCTTTAGGGTCAATATAATATGCGGTACATGCAGATGGAATTTCATGTACTAAACCCGCTACAGGATAAACTTCTAGGCTAGAACCAATCACAATAAAAATATCCGCTTGTTGCACAATTGCTTGAGCTTCGGCATACGCGGGTACAGCCTCTCCAAACCAGACCACATGAGGACGAAGCGGGTAACCAGCAGGACAAAGATCTGTTGTTAAGTTTAACTGCCAGCCCTCTATTGGATAAAGTTCCTTTGCATATTCTGCATTGGGTCCAGAGCTCTTGGCATAGCGAATATTGCCATGCAAGTGTAAGACATTGTCATTACCTGCGCGTTCATGCAAGTCATCAATGTTTTGTGTAATGACATTGACATGATAGTGCTGCTGTAATTGAGCAATTAACTGATGGGCGTGATTCGGTTGGGCTTGTAAAATGTGCTTACGACGCTGATTATAAAAATCTTGAACCAGTTCAGGATTGCGTGTCCAAGCTTCAGGTGTAGCGACCTCTTCGATCTTATAATTTTCCCAGAGTCCATCATGATCACGGAAGGTTTGAATACCACTTTCGGCACTCATTCCTGCACCTGAAAACACCACTAGTTTTTGCATAGCATCCTCGTATTATCTTATTGGGGGAGTAACGGCATTCATGATGGAGATGGACTGTACTTCATCTTTTATCCAATCAACAAATTTTTGCAGAATGGGTGATGGTTCTTGACTAGAGTGAACCAAATAATAGGAACGGTGGCTGTGTAGTGGGCTATTGTTGGCGATGACCAAGGTTTGATTTTTCAGTTCTTGTTCAATGAGCATTTGCGGAATCAAAGCAACGCCCATGGCGTGAGAAGCGGCTACAGCGAGCATGGAAAATAACTCATGGCGTTGTCCTTCATCGGCTTTAGGTTGATGGACTTGATGCGCCTGAAACCATTCCTGCCAAATAGTGGGGCGAGTTGTCTGTTGCAATAATGGTAATTGTGCAATTTGTTCTGGCAGCAGGTTATAGGTGTCATAGTTGCAGGGCTGGGCATCGGGAAAGTATTGCTGAATCAGTGAAGGTGCGCAGACAGCCACCACATCTTCGTGCATTAATAAATGAGCCTGAGTGCCTGGCCAGTGTTCAATTTGCTGCTGTGTTCCAGCGTAAATTGCAGCATCAAATATATGTTCGCTAAAAAGAAAGGGCTTGGTGCTGGTTTCTAAGTGAATGGTAATTTCTGGGTAGCATGAATTAAAGTGATGTAGTTTGGGTAATAACCATCGTGTTGCAAAGGTCGGAACAACCCCTAATTTAAGCGTGCCAGCTAAACCTTTATGAGAGATAACTTCTTGGGTAACTTTTTCTAAACCGACTAGGTAAGGTTTAATGGAGGCATAGTATTGAGAGCCTGCAACCGTCAGTGCCATGCCATGTCGAGTGCGAGAGAACAGTTGGGTCTGTAAAAACTCCTCGAGTTGTTGGATTTGACGCGATACCGCACTTTGCGTCATCGCCAGCTCTTGCGCCGCATGTGTATAACTTGCATGTTTTGCGGCAGACTCGAAACAAATCAAGTTTTGAATCGAGGGGATTTTTCTTCTCATTTAAACCAACCAGACAAGTTTAATATTTTAAAAATGCATAAATTCTTGTGTGCGAATTATAAGGAAAATCTCCTAGAAGCATCTATAGCAATCTATCCAAATTTATTTAATTTTGCCAGTTGGATCAAGATATGCATATTCCGCATATCTGCATGCAAATTATTCGTTTGAATTAATTCGGATTCAGTCATAGCATCAATTTAGATAAAAAACAGCGCAGAGGATGCAATGAATCAAATGGTGAACTCGAAAAAAACGGTTAAAACGCAGTTTAAATGGCAAGATCCATTTTTACTTGAGCAGCAATTGACTGAAGAGGAGCGTATGATTCGTGATACTGCCCATGCCTATTGTCAGGATAAATTGCAGCCGCGTGTGCTGGAACAGTTTCGCCATGAAAAAACCGATCCGACAATTTTTCGTGAAATGGGTGAGCTGGGCTTACTTGGACCAACGATTCCAGAACAGTATGGTGGTGCGGGCCTAAACTATGTGAGTTACGGACTGGTTGCACGTGAAATTGAATATGTTGATTCGGGTTACCGTTCTATGGCCAGTGTACAGAGTTCGCTGGTGATGGTGCCGATTCACGAATTTGGCACAGAAGAGCAAAAGCAGAAATACTTGCCCAAATTAGCTACTGGTGAATATATCGGTTGTTTTGGTTTAACCGAGCCCGACCATGGTTCTGATCCAGGCAGCATGATTACCCGTGCAAAAAAAGTGGACGGTGGTTATCGTTTATCTGGTGCCAAAATGTGGATTACCAACAGTCCAATTGCAGATGTTTTTGTGGTTTGGGCCAAAGAAGTTTCAGCCGAAGGTAATGTCGGTGATATTCGGGGGTTCATTTTAGAAAAAGGTTGGGAAGGGCTTTCAGCCCCGGCGATTCATGGCAAAGTCGGTTTACGAGCTTCCATTACGGGTGAAATTGTGATGGATAATGTTTTCGTGCCAGAAGAAAATGCTTTTCCAGAGGTACGTGGTCTAAAAGGGCCTTTTACGTGTCTGAATAGTGCGCGTTACGGTATTGCGTGGGGGGCAATGGGCGCAGCAGAATTCTGTTGGCATACTGCGCATCAATACACAATGGACCGTAAACAGTTTGGTCGTCCTTTGGCTGCAAATCAGTTGATCCAAAAGAAACTTGCCGACATGCAAACCGAAATTGCTCTGGGTTTACAAATTGCCTTACGTTTTGGCCGGATGAAAGATGACGGCATTGCTTCAGTTGAAGGCACTTCACTCATCAAACGTAATAATTGTGGGAAAGCTTTGGATATTGCCCGTTTAGCGCGTGACATGATGGGCGGCAATGGCATTAGTGATGAATTTGGAGTTGCACGTCATTTGGTTAACTTGGAAGTGGTGAATACCTATGAAGGTACACATGACATTCATGCCTTAATTTTGGGGCGTGCGCAAACAGGCATCGCAGCGTTCTAATTCAAATCCGTATCAACAATTTATTTTGCTTAAAGTCAGGATACTCGTGAGGGCATCTTGCAAGTGAGTTTGTCTTAAAAAACTGAAAAGCAAAATTCGAGATGTAATTAAGGGGTAAACATGGGTGCATTAAAGGGAATTCGCGTCTTGGATTTAAGCCGGGTCTTGGCAGGACCTTGGTGCGGGCAGATTCTGGCAGACCTAGGTGCTGAGGTCATTAAAATCGAGCGTCCACAGTGTGGAGATGATACCCGCATGTGGGGACCACCATGGATGCTGGATCAAGCAGGTCAAGCTACGCATGAATCAGGATATTTTCTTGCTGCAAATCGAAATAAGTATTCGGTTGCGATTGATATTACCCGACAAGAAGGTCAGGCCTTACTGCATCAAATGGTACAAACTGCAGATGTGCTGATTGAAAACTATAAAGCAGGTTCATTGCAAAAGTATGGATTGGATTATGAGACTTTAAGTGGCATTAATCCAAATCTGGTGTATTGCTCAATTACGGGTTTTGGGCAAACAGGACCACGCGCTAGTGAACCGGGTTACGATTTTATTATCCAAGGAATGTCGGGTTTGATGAGTATTACCGGCGAGAAAGAAGGTCTAGGGCAGGGGGCACAAAAAGTTGGTGTGGCTGTCGTTGACCTACAAACCGGTTTATATGCCACCATTGCCATTCAGGCTGCGCTATTGGCACGTCAGCAGATTGGGCGAGGTCAACATATTGATTTATCATTATTGGATGTACAGGTCGCAGGTTTGGCCAATCAGGGTATGAATTACCTCACGACTGGGGTATCTCCGCAACGTATGGGTAATAGCCATCCAAATATTGTGCCTTATCAGGCTTTTCAGGCCAAAGATAAAGAGTTTATTGTGGCATGTGGCAATGATAAACAGTTTAAAGATCTGTGTATTGCGATTGGTTATACCGCTCTGTTGGATGATGGACGTTTTACTCGCAATCAGGATCGAGTACGCCATCGTGAAGTATTGATTGAATTGTTATCTGCACATTTTTTACAGAACAGTGCAGAACAGTGGGTGAATGTGATTCATGCTGTAAAAGTGCCTGTGGGTCTGATTAACTCAGTGGCAGAAGCATTACAAGAGCCGCAGCTTGAACATCGGGATATGCTTGTGAATCTTCCACATCCACTTAATGCTGAGTTTCAGATGATTGGTTCTCCGATTAAATTATCAGAAACACCAGTGGAATATCATCATGCTCCACCTCAATTAGGCGAGCATACAATGTCTGTACTTTCGGAATTTAAAGCAGAGCATGAATTAGTGCAGTTAAAGGCGATGGGGATCATTGATAGCAAAATAGCCTAAGCATTTTTATTAATGAGATAGTTGCTAAGAACACTGAGTTCAGTTTCAGGCGGAAAAAGTTAAAATCCGATGTGCTGTTATCTGAATGCATGCTCAGTATTATAAAGGATTATTTAGGGCGCTTATTAACGCTATATCTCTAGTGGAGGGCTTTAATGAGCACCGATTTAAAGTTTATCACTTTACTTATTCATTCCAATTTCCGAGCCAACTTAGCTTAGGAGTGATCGACCTGATTGAGTAGATTAAGAGGGTGAAGCTCGCATGGATTTCTTTATTTCACTTTAAAATTAACTTATGTTCAGTTTATCGCCTTATAAGTGAATGCAATGCAGCTTAATTTCAACGGCACTTTGTCGATGCTGATCCAATCATTTAGCAATTGTATTTCTGAACGTTTTTGCGGTTTCAATTCCATACTTTTTATACTGGTTTTATCTTCCAGCTTGTTACAAGACAACGTATTTAGTATTGCTGGAGTCATCACATGATCTGTACTTGCTGTTTTTGGGATCATGGGATGGAATGATTGCTTTTTAATTCTTTTCTTATGAAAATAATATTTTTATCAATGATTTAATTTCGATTAATCAAGCGCCTAAGATGTAGTTTGGCATGATTTAAATGCCATCTACGAGTGTCGAGCGCGTATTTATTTCGATATATAATTTTAATCCAAAACAATTCTATTGCTTAACTTAATCTGCTGAATTGCAACTTAGATATGGTACTGGGCTCAGGATACACTTGCCTGAATTTATTCAGCTCATCGTTATCCGGCAGATAACAAAATCTATAAACATGAATTTCACTCACTTTTAGATGAGACTAAATCATTTTTATTCATGTTGAGATTGCGGTATAAATTACACCATTCAAGCAATTTAGATAATTTCTCAAAATTAGGATGACCATCACCATGAGTAAAAAGTTTGCATGTTCAATCAAACGTATTCGTTTTGATGAAAACTATCAGCCAGCAGATAGCACACGTCTAACCACTAACTTTGCCAACTTAGCGCGTGGTGAAAGCCGTGAGCAGAACCTACGTAATACGCTTCGAATGATTAATAATCGTTTCAATGCTTTAGCCCAATCAGACAATCCGAAAGGCGATCGCTATTCACTTGAAATTGATATTATTTCTGCTGATTTAGATATTGAAGGTAATGGTCAATCTTTCCCAATCATTGAGATGCTGAAAAGCACCATTACCGATCATCACACCAATCAGCGTATTGAAGGCATGATTGGCAACAGCTTTTCATCTTATGTCCGTGACTATGATTTTAGCGTAGTCCTGAAAGAGCATAATAAAGACAACTCAACTTCATATGCACCCGAAGGTTTTGGGGATTTACACGGTAAGCTTTATCAATATTTGGTGAACTCAGACACGTTTAAGGCGGAGTTTAATCAACAGCCTGTAATTTGCTTGAGTGTTTCAACAGCGCGTACTTATCACCGCACCACCAATGAACATCCGATTTTAGGTGTTGAGTATAAGCAAGATCAGTACTCGCGTACCGATGAATATTTCCACAAAATGGGCTTGCAGGTTCGCTTCTTTATGCCCAAAGGCAGCGTTGCACCTTTAGCATTCTATTTTGCGGGGGATTTACTGCGTGATTACACCGATTTTGAACTGATCAGTGCGATTAGCACCATGGAAACTTTCCAAAAGATTTATCGTCCTGAAATTTACAATGCAAATTCAGCAGCGGCGCAAGTTTATCAAGCCAGTCTCGAGTACCCAGATTACTCATTAACGCGAATTGTCTATGACCGAATTGAACGTGGTCAGCTCGCAGTCAAACAAGGTAAATGGACGGAAGAAAATTTTATTAAGCCTTATCAAGATATTCTTGAGCAATGGGCTGCCAATTATAACGTAGAGCGTAACGCTGCTTAATTTACCCCAAATAGAACATAGAGATAGAAGATTTAAAATGGCAATTTTATTACCAACATCTACCGCTGGCAGCTTACCGAAACCCTCTTGGTTGGCAGAACCTGAAAAACTTTGGTCGCCGTGGAAACTCGAAGGTGAGCAACTGCTTGATGGCAAACAAGATGCTTTACGTTTGTCATTGCAAGAACAGCAACATGCAGGCATTGATATTGTCAGTGATGGTGAACAGACTCGCCAACATTTCGTAACGACGTTTATTGAACATCTTGATGGTGTGGATTTTCAGAAGCGTGAAACAGTTCGTATCCGTAATCGCTATGATGCGAGCGTGCCTTCTGTGGTAGGTGCAGTATCGCGTCAAAAACCTGTGTTTGTGGAAGATGCTAAGTTTTTACGTAGCCAAACGACTCAACCGATTAAATGGGCACTACCAGGCCCGATGACCATGATTGATACCCTGTATGATGGTCATTACAAAAGCCGTGAAAAACTGGCTTGGGAATTTGCCAAAATCTTGAACCAAGAAGCACTCGAATTAGAAGCTGCTGGTGTAGACATCATTCAGTTTGATGAACCTGCATTTAATGTGTTCTTTGATGAAGTGAATGACTGGGGTGTGGCAACCTTAGAACGCGCACTTGATGGCTTGAAGTGTGAAACGGCAGTGCATATTTGCTACGGTTACGGCATTAAGGCCAATACCGATTGGAAAAAGACTTTAGGTTCAGAATGGCGCCAATACGAAGAAGCGTTTCCGAAATTACAACAGTCTAAAATCGACATTGTTTCACTTGAATGTCAAAACTCGCGTGTGCCAATGGATCTAATTGAACTGATTCGTGGTAAAAAAGTCATGGTCGGCGCGATTGATGTCGCAACCAATAGCATTGAAACACCGGAAGAAGTAGCCAATACTTTGCGTAAAGCCCTCCAATTTGTTGATGCGGATAAGCTTTATCCTTCAACCAACTGTGGTATGGCACCTTTGGCACGTGAAGTGGCACGCGGTAAACTGAATGCCTTAAGTGCAGGTGCAGAAATCGTGCGCAAAGAGCTAACGGGGTACTAAGCGCTCGTATGATTTAAGGGTCAGCTTTCGGATTGGATGGTTTTTTAATTCTACGAGAGCTGATCCTCGCTTTAATTGGAAGTAAGACAATATTCTACTTAGCGTACATCCAGATCATATGCAGATGTAACCGAATCACACAGTGAACTCAATCTAAAACACAAGTTAGGACTTAATTTAGGAACAAGATGATGATTGAAGCAACAGACTTTAGAAATGCAATGTCTTCGTTAACCAGCGCAGTGAGTGTTGTGACTACGGCAGGCATGTCTGATCGTCATGGTTTCACTGCATCTGCTGTGTGTAGCGTTACCGATACGCCACCGACCCTATTGGTTTGCATGAATAAAGCATCGCGGTCACATGAGCATTTTGTCGAGAATAAGATTTTAACCGTGAATGTGTTGGGTGCACAGCATGAGGAAATTTCGAATGTATTTGCCTCTAAACTGAGTTCAGAAGAACGCTTTCAATATGGCATTTGGACTGAGCTAGAAACCGGCGCACCAGTGTTAAAGGATGCTTTGGTGAATTTTGATTGTGAGATTGATCAAATTCAGGAAGTGGGTACACACACGATTTTTATCTGTCGTATTGTGGCCATTCAACAGAGTGAGCAAGATCAAAGTTTAGTTTATTTTAATCGTGCCTATCATCAGGTGGGACAGACGGAAATCGCCTAAATCTCGCTGTATAACGACTTAAACTTAAAAGTAAGGCTGAAACATCCTGATTTTTAAGGAGTAAGAGATAGGGGTGGAACAGGGTAAAATTAAGGGTATAAAAATTATAAAATAGAATAAGAGAAGGTGCTTATTTTTCTATAAGCACCTTTAAAAATTGGAGAGGAGAATGCGACTAGAATTCATGTTCCAAAGTTTACTCATGCTAGGAAAATGAATCAAAAGCGTGATTGCTGATGGTGTAATCTTGCATTGGTATCGAATACTTTTATTAAATAATGTGGATGAAAGAAAAAATAAATCCAGACTATGTTTAGGAAAACTAAGACAGCTTTGCAAAAGATAAAGCAAAAGATTGGTGTTTGACCATAATATAGCTAGAATAAAATTCAGAAAGAATAATGAGTAAAGTCATTGCACTAAAAAGCGCATCATAAATCACAAGATCAACGGGGTTCAGCTTTTATTTTCGTGGTGCATGCTTTAAACATACAATCAAATTAGGAAAAATAGTGAAGGAGCCAATCGGCTTAAAGACATTATAGACACGATAAATCGACACAAAGGCTACATTTAACCGAATGTAGTGTTCTTTTTAAAAATTGAGTTGAGAATGCAATTGCACATTACCCGCTATAAGTCTCTGATTGTGATCATGCTACTGGTTTTAGTCGTCAGTTTTGCTACATATCGCTGGTGGCAGGGGCCATTGTTATCTGGTTATGAGGTTGTATCTAGTCCACTGGTTCAGACGGTAGTTGCTTCAGGACGGGTCGAAACGGTATCTCGGGCTCAAATTGGGAGTGAAATTACAGGGGTGGTCCTTGAGCGGTTGGTTCAAGAAGGAGATCGGGTTTCCCGTGGGGATCTGCTTTTGCTACTCAAATCGGATGAAATTGCAGCCCAGGTACGACAAGCAGAAGCAGAATTGACCGAACTTGCGACCAGTAGACGCCCACAAGCGGAAGTTGATTTGGCGAATGCTAAAGTGCAGTTACAACAAGCTGAGCGGGAAGCGGCGCGGAGAAGGAATACCGAATTAGGCATATTATCTGCTGAGGAAAGAGAGAAATCGATAGAGGCAGAAAGACTCGCTCATAATAATTTGGAATTGGCTCGCTTAAAAGTTGCTGCACTGGCTCCGGGGCAAGCTGAAGAGACTATGCTGCGTGAACGACTAGCCGCATTACAAGCGCAACTTGCTAAGACTAAAATTCGTGCTGAAGTCTCAGGTACAATTTTAACCCGTAATGTTGAGCCCGGAGATCTGGTACAACCTAGCCAGACCCTTTTCACCATTGCGCTGGATGGTGCAACCGAAATTCGAGTACCCTTTGATGAACGCAATTTACCGTTGCTGGCTTTACAACAAAAAGCGACAGTGATAGCGGATGCCTATCCAGATCAAGCTTTTCCTGCGCAGATTAACTTTATTGCCCCGAGTATTGATGCTCAACGTGGCACAGTCGACGTCCGATTAACAGTGGATCCAGTCCCTGATTTTTTGCGTCAAGACATGACGGTATCGGTCAACGTTGAAACCAATAAGCGTGAGCGAACCTTGGTTATTCCAAATGATGCTTTAAGCAGTATCAGTGGAAAAAAGGCCATGGTTATTTTGGTAAGAGATGGAAAAATTCAGCGTCATTCTATCACACTAGGATTGCGTGGTTTGGTCATGTCCGAAGTTGTAGCTGGATTAAAAGAAGGTGATCAAGTCCTTGCCGATGCAGAATCAGCACTTAAAGATGGCACCCGTGTCCGCGTAGAGCAAAAGCAACGTGGATTGCAGCATCAAGCGGATCAGACAGATAGCAAAAATGAATTACCGGTGAAATTCGATTGAAAAACTTTTTTGGGCGACTTTGGACAGAGTGGACCATCGCAATCAGTTTTTTGCGAGAGGGTCGTGCACAGTCCGTTATGATCACAGTCGGTGTTGCCGTTGGGGTCGCGGTGATTGTGTTCATTAGCGCGTTAATTCATGGTTTACAATCGAATATTGTGGAACGGACTTTAGGCACACAGGCACATATTCGCTTGCTCTCACCAGATGAGGTGAACCAGATTGTGCCGCCCGCAGCTGGAACACTTCAGTTGTTACAAGAAGATAAACGGGCGCAGCGCTTACGCTCGATTAACAATTGGCAACAAATTACGGAAACTTTAGATCAGTTACCGGTATTGACGGCTGTTTCTCCTGTGGTTTCTGGTCCTGCATTTGTACAGCGTGGTGATGCAATTGAATCCGTCGCCTTGGTCGGTATTAATTTGGAGCGTTATCAACGGATTATTCCGTTAAAGCAATATATGCTGAGTGGTCAATTACAGGTGAGTGCGGATAATGTATTAATTGGTCGCCAATTGGCTAAAGATTTGGGGGTACAAGTCGGGAGCAAATTAAGGCTAGATACTGGGCAACAGAAAAATGCCGTGGTGAATATCTCGGGAATATTTGAACTGGGCGTGCGTGAATTGGATGCCCGTTATGTTTATCTCGATTTGAAACAGGCGCAATCTTTACTCAATTTACCAGGTGGCGTGACCGTAATTGATCTGACGATCCAAGATATTTTTCAGGCCGATCAAATCGCAGCTCAAGTCGGACGCCTGACGGGATTAAAAGCTGAAAGCTGGATTGAAACCAATGCCCAACTCATGAATGCGATTACCGCTCAGAGTCTATCGACCAATATGATTATCGTTTTTGTTGCGATTTCAGTCGCTTTTGGCATTGCCAGTGTGATGTCGGTAAGCGTGGTGCAACGCACGCGGGAAATTGGGATTTTACGTGCGACGGGGGCGACCCAATCGCAGATTTTAAGAGTGTTCTTGTTTCAAGGGGCAATTTTTGGGCTGCTCGGTTCGATTTTAGGGAGTGTGGTCAGTTGTGGTTTAGTCTGGGTATTTAATCAGTTTGGTCCACGTTTGTTTCATATTTCAATATCAATCCAGCTCATCCTTTTGGCAATATTGTTGGCGACATTGACAGGTGTGTTGGCTGCGGCAGTCCCATCACGTCGAGCTGCTGCATTAGACCCTGTGGAGGCAATTCGTCATGTCTGATCAGTCTCAGGAAGTGCTGCGTTTAGAAGCATTACGAAAGTCCTATAACGTTGGGCAAGCCAATGAAGTGGAGGTGCTGCACGGGATTGATTTATGTATTGAGCGTAATGATTTTGCCGCATTGATTGGTCCTTCAGGTTCAGGAAAAAGTACTTTATTGAATATTCTAGGACTCTTGGATCAGCCCAGCAATGGTGAGTTGTACTTGCTCGGTCAGGCCACAAGCGGTATGGATGATGTCAGACGGACTGCGCTGCGGGGGAGTAGCATCGGTTTTGTGTTTCAGTTCCATCATCTTATACAGGCATTTACTGCTTTAAATAATGTCCTGATGCCGTTAATGCTGAAGCAAGGCAAGCCAGATCAATCTGCACTGCAATATGCCCATGAATTATTGGCCGCAGTAGGGTTGGAAAAATTTGCGGATCGTAAACCGAATGAGCTTTCAGGCGGACAGCAGCAGCGTGTGGCGATAGCTCGAGCGCTGATAACCAAGCCTGCACTATTGTTGGCCGATGAACCGACAGGCAATCTGGACACTCAAACTGCCGCGGAAATGTTTGAATTATTTCGCAAAGTACATCGTGAACATGACTGTGCTGTATTGCTGGTCACGCATGATCCCAGATTATCGGCAACCTGTGACCGAACTATTAATCTAGTAGATGGGAAAATTCAGAGTGATTCCAAAAACGAGATGAAATAAGGACAAATTCGGATCACACGTCTGGGAATATTAGTTCAAAACATACGCCTTCTGCACTATTGACTGCCTGATACGTCCCCTGATGAAGTGTCAGAATGGATGCCACAATCGACAGCCCTAAACCACCCGTTTGGTGAGGGTTTTGTCTGCTGGAATTGCACTGATAAAAGCGCTCAAAGATATGCGGTAAATGCTCAGGGGCAATCTCTATGCCACTGGTGATCACAGATAATCCAATCATATGCATGTGATTGATCATCTTTCGTTGGCTTACCACATAAATGCTTCGGTGATTGCCGCAGTGGATCAGTGCATTTGATATCAGATTATACAGGGCTTGTTGTAACAGTTCTGGATCTGCCCAGAGTTCAGTCGCTTCCAGCCTGAACACAAAATGGCAGTCCTGTTCTTCAGCTTGATATTCAAAAATACTGCACATATGTTCTATAAAGGATTGGAGCTGAATTTTCTGTTTGTTTAAGCGAACTTTATGCGCATCTGCGCGGGCAAGAAATAACATACTGTCAATCATTCTTTTTAAACGTTGGTAATCCTCCAAGTTGGAAATCAAGAGTTCCTGATACTGTGCGGGACTGCGTTCACTCATGAGTAAAATTTCGGTTTGCCCAATTAAATTATTCAGTGGGGTTCTAAATTCATGCGCAATGTCTTCAGAGAAACGATTCAGTTGGCTATATCCCATTTCAATACGGTCAAGCATGGCGTTGATATCGGATGCCAGCTGTTCAATCTCTTGAGGCGGATGGATCAGATTGAGTCGCTGCTCAAGTTGCTGAATATTAATGGCATGGGTTTGCTCGCGCAGGGTTCTTAAAGCCTTCAATCCTAGACGGCTAGCTATGGCACAGAGTATGAAAATGGCCAAGATGCCTGTAAACACATAGAGGAAAAGACGCTTTTGAAAAGGTGAGATAATGGCTAAACGTTCAGACCACTGTTTGCCTGCAATTAACACATAGGGTTGCTGATTGATTTGAATGGTTTTCCACGCAATACGGGTCGGGTAAGCATGAGCCGATAAATCACGGAATTGAATCTGGGGCTGATGGGTAAATTCGGGCAGCGGAATGCCAAGTGGATTGATATTAATCAGAATCTGGTCGGCCTGAATCAATAAAAACAAATTATCCTGATTTCCCAACATGTTTTGATACAGCTTCGGGCGAGCAATAATCTGTTCGATATTGCGACTGTCTTGTAGCAAAATTTCTAGCCGCTCAATCCGTTCAACCAAAGCCCGATCTTGCTGGGCAATTAAAATTTGGTTAATACCCAGATAGGTCATAAAAGCTACAGCACACAACACCATGGCAGCACACCATGTGACCAATAGTGTTAATCGGAGTTCTAAAGAGCGAAGGCGCTTGAACATTAGGCTTCAACCGAAATTTTATAGCCTAGGCCACGAACAGTATGAATGAGTTTTATCTCATGCCCCTCATCAATTTTACTGCGTAAGCGGCGTACCGCCACATCAATAAAATTCGTATCGGTATCAAAATTGATATGCCAAACTTCGGAAGCAATTTGCCTGCGCGTAATAATTTCATTTGGGTGCTGTAGCATAAAGCGCAATAAACTAAATTCCTTTTTACTGAGTTCAATTAACTGCTCATTCCGCCAAACTTTATGATGGATTAAGTCCATTTTTAAGTTGCCGATCCATAACTCATTTTCCTGCACATACTGTTGCCGTCTCAACAGACTTTTAATGCGTGCGAGTAACTCAATATAAGAAAAAGGCTTGGCCAGATAGTCGTCGGCACCCAGTTCCAGACCTTTGACTCTGTCAATAATCTGGTCTTTGGCGGTGAGAAAAATCACAGGTATTTGGGAAAATTGACGCAATACTTTTAACACTGCCCAGCCATCAATATCGGGCAGCATCACATCGAGTATGACCAAGGTATAAGGTTGCATCTTGAGTTTCTCCAAGCCTTCGAGTCCTGAATGAACACATTCAGCCGCATAGCCAGATTCATTTAAGCCCTTCACCAGATATGAGGCGATCTTCACTTCATCTTCGATAATCAGAATACACATTTTGCTCAGACTCATTTTGAAGATGACAACTTTGTAATGTGATTGTCATGCTTGAAATCATTCAGGTTGTATAAGATTTTTTAAAACTTAATTCAGGGCAATCATGATGAACAAACTTACAGGGCTTGTTTTAACAGTAATGCTGATGAGTAGCAGTACTTTTGCACAAACCATTCAATTGAATCAAGTTTATTCACTCGATTCTAAAGCCGCACAAACCTTAGTAGATGCTGCGGTGGTAGCTTGTCAAAAAATACAGCACAACATTGCTGTGGTGGTGGTTGATCGGGGAGGAAATACCTTGATGGCGAGTAGGCATGAAACTGTGGGTCCTCATAATTTGGGCGCGGCTGAAAAGAAAGCCTATACCGCTTTATCAACCAAAACAGCAACCTTGTTGTTAAGTCAAAATGCCCATGAAAACAGTGATGCAAAAAATTTAACCACCGTGTCAGATTTACTGTTGTTAGGTGGCGGCTTGCCGGTGCGTTATGAAAATCAGGTGGTCGGTGCAATTGGCGTTGCGGGCGCAGGAGGTGCCAAAAATGACCAGTATTGCGCTGAAGCAGCCATTCAGTCTAGTTTTAACCATTAAGGATTCCATCATGTTTAAGAAATTTTTACCCCTTTCCACTTTGTTATTGGCATCAATGGCGTTTGCACAAAATAACCCATTAAGTGTGCATGTGCTAAATCTAGAAAACGGTTTACCTTCGGCCGATGTTGAGGTGGTGCTGGAAAAGAATTCAGGTAATCACTGGGTGAAGCTGAATCAGCAATTTACGGGAGCGAATGGTCGTATTGCGGCACTTTTTCCTGAAAATCAGCCATTAGCACAAGGGGTTTATAAGGTCACGTTTAAAACAGGAGACTGGTTCAAAAAGAATAATCAGAGTACTTTTTTCCCAGAAGTTCCCGTCATCTTTAAAGTGGATGGCAGTGTCAGCCACTACCACATTCCCTTATTGTTAAGTCCTTATGGCTACTCGACCTACCGAGGCAATTAACAATCCTCCAAGGCTGGTAAAACCAGCCTTTTTGCTGCATTGCAATCCTATTAAAAAATGGGTGAAAAGCCTAAATCGCTTAAATTTATATTGAATAAAGCTAAAAAATGTTCAAAGGGTTGAAGCATACTGTTGCAGTGCTGCTCAGCTCCATTGAAATTCACGCTTTATTCACAAGTGGCTCCTGTATGTTTGACAAAACAGTTATGCCATAGGTTGAGTCATGCCAAATTTCTTTAAAAAATCTTTAAGTTGTGCTGCGATAGCCTGCCTCAGTTTATTTTCATCATGGTCGGCTCAGGCAGAAGAATCCAAGCCGCAAGCCGTCAGTCAAATTGAGATTGATCAATATATCGGGCAATGGTATGAAATCGCACATTTGCCCATGTACTTTCAACGTCATTGTGCCAGTAACACCAAGGCAAATTATGCACTCAATCCAGATCAGACGCTGAGCGTTGTGAATAGTTGCCAGACCCAAACTGGTGAAACGATTTCATCACAGGGTGTTGCTTATGCACAAAATGCAGGGAAGAGTCAATTAAAGGTGAGTTTTTTACCTGCAGGCTTAAGATGGATTCCTTTCACAAAAGGGGATTACTGGGTGTTAAGAGTTGATCCTAACTATAACGTTGCATTGGTGGGTGGTCCTAGCCATAAATATTTATGGATCTTGTCACGTAGTCCACAGATTGACGAAGCAACCTACCAATCTTACCTACAAACTGCGCGTCAATATGGTTATGATGTAACTAAACTCGTACGAACACCTCATTCCAACTCACTCATTCAAGGCCATTGAGATTTTCTTGTTGCACGATCAACTTATGCGTGAACTTCACATAAATTTCATATCGTGCTACATAAAATGAAAGGCAAATATAAAAACTCAAAATGCGGAAGAAACAATGTTCAAATTTTTTCTACGCTGGATGGACAGCTGGTCGGGTGATGCAAAAACTCTAACCGTGCAGCCAGACAGTCCTCCTAAAGACTTAAACATCCAATGGCTGCGTATTTCGCCTTTCATTTTATTGCATCTTGCCTGTCTTGCTGTGTTTTGGGTGGGGGTGTCGAAATTTGCCGTACTGTTTATGTTGGGGTTCTATCTAATCCGAATGTTTGCGATCACGGCTTTTTTTCATCGCTATTTATCGCACAAAACATTTCAAACCTCTCGTATTGTCCAGTTTGTATTTATTTTGATTGGCACAATGAGTGCACAGCGGGGGCCTTTATGGTGGGCAGCGCATCATCGTTATCACCATCGTTTTACGGATACTGAGCAGGATCCACATTCTTCTACCCATGGGTTTTGGTATAGCCATGTCGGTTGGTTTTTGAATGATCAGAACTTCAACATTCGTAAAGAAGTGGTGAAAGATTGGCTGAAATACCCAGAGTTGATCTGGTTAGACCGTTTTAGTCTTCCAGTGGTGCTAGTCACGGCGGCAGCTATTTATGGCTTGGGTGAATGGCTGGCTGTAGCGTATCCGCAGTTGGCCACCTCAGGCCCGCAATTGCTGGTGTGGGGATTTGTCATTTCAACGGTGTTGTTGATTCATGCCACGCTTTGTATTAACTCTTTGGCGCACTTATATGGTTCACGCGATTTTGAAACTAAAGACCACAGTCGCAACAATCTTTTTCTTTCGATTATTACCTTAGGTGAAGGTTGGCATAATAATCATCATTACTATGCAGGCAGTACCCGACAAGGCTTTTATTGGTGGCAGATTGATGTGACTTATTATGTTTTAAAAGTGATGTCTTGGTTTGGTTTAGTTTGGGGCTTAAAGCCCATTCCAGCGCGAGTGTATGCAGCCAGTCATCGAAATGCATCATCCCTTTACATCCATCCAAAAAAATTAAAAAAGGAAGATTTTTCATGAAGATTGCGATTATAGGCTCGGGTATTTCTGGACTCTATGCGGCATGGAAATTATCTGCACAGCATCAAGTCACAATCTTTGAAAAAAATAGCTATTTTGGCGGGCATACCGATACCCATCATTTTCAGATTGAAGGTCAGAGCATTGCTGTAGATAGCGGATTTATTGTATTTAATGATTTTAATTACCCCTTGTTTAGTGAAATGCTGGCACAACTCGGGGTAGAGAAACAAAGCAGCGATATGAGTTTTTCAGTCAATAATGTTGTGACTGGATTGCAATATAATCCTTCAAAAAAATGGTCGCTACTCAAGCGTCCGCAAAACTTTTTGAATCAAAAGTTTCGGCGCATGTTGTTAGATTTATATCGCTTCTATCAAGAGAATAAAGACCAATCCGTAATTGATTCTGATCCTGAACTGACCATCGAAAGTTATTTAAACCAACATCATTACTCAGAAGAGTTTCGACATGAGCATCTCTATCCCATGTGTGGTGCCTTGTGGTCAACCCCCGTCGATCAGGTTGGACAAATTCCTTATAAGTTTGTGGTGAGTTTCTTCCAGCATCATCGCATGTTGCAGTTAAAGGAAAGACCACAATGGCAAACCGTTAAAAATGGCTCAAATCGCTATATTCGGGCAATTCATCAGCAATGTCCGAGCATTCAGTGGGAACATCTTGCGGTGCACAGCGTCAGACGACATTCCGATTATGTCGAAGTACAAACAGATGCAGGTCTGCACACCTTTGATTGGGTTGTTTTTGCCAGCCATGCTGATGATACGTTGCAATTATTAGAAGATGCGACTGATTTAGAACGAGAGATTCTACACAACTTTGATTATCAAGATAATCGCATGGTCGTTCACCATGATAGCTCGATTATGCCAAGGCAGCGTTCGCAATGGGCGAGTTGGCATGTCCATGTCACAGCAGATGAAGAAGCTGGTGTAGATTTAGCTGTCACACAATATAGTTTTAGCTACTGGATGAACAACTTGCAGAATCTGCAATGTAAAACTCAAATTTTTGCCACCTTAAATCCGAATATGAAAATTGACCCTGCCAAAATCTTGGTGCAACGACATTATCGTCATCCAGTGTTTGACCAAAAAGCGATACAAGCTCAATCACGTTGGCAAGAGTTGCAGGGACTGAATCGGACTGCATATTGTGGCGCCTATTGGGGCTGGGGTTTTCATGAAGATGGAGCTCGCAGTGCGGCACGTGTGGTTGATTATTTAGCGACATTATCTTGATATGAGTCATGGAGCTTGCAGATGTTGAATACTCCGCTTGCGATTGCCGAAGCCAGTATCCGTCATCGGCGCTATATGCCGAAGGCTCATGCTTTTGAAAGCCAGTTGAGCTATTTGTGGTTTGATCCCGATCAACTTGAACGCATTACGGCGCAGTCACCGTTTTGGTCTGCCCATCACTGGAATATTCTGAATTTATATAGTACGGATTTTTTAACCGACTATTCTGGCAGCCTTAGACAAAAAGTCGAGCAGGTGCTGGCTCAGCAAGCCGAGGTTGAGTTGTTGCCTGACTGGCAGATTCGTATTCTGGCTTTACCTCGCTGTCTCGGCTTTCGCTTCAACTCCGTGGTGTTTTATTTCATTTTCGATTCTCAACAGCAGCAGCCCATTTTTATTTTGAGTGAAATCACCAATACCCCTTGGAATGAACGGAAGGTGTATCTGCATGACTGTCGGCATGCAGCGCAAGTTCATAGCAGTTTTCGTGGCTACGAGTTTTGTTTTGAAAAATCATTTCATGTGTCGCCGTTTATGCCCATGAATTTGGATTATCGTTGGCGATTCCACTTTTCAGAGCAGATGCATGTGATTCATATGCAACTGTTTGAACAACAAAAACAGATATTTGATGCCACCATGCGTTTTCGTTTGCGTCCCATCACATTTCCTTCACAGCAACATTATTATGCTCTCAGATATAGTTTAGAACCTTTAAAAATGATGGCTTCAATCTATGTTCAGGCCTTGCAGTTATGGTGGAAAAAGGTGCCGTTTTATCGGCACCCGAAGAAAAATAAGGATTAACATGTCATGATGAAAGCATTTCTTTATGGTGAGCAAGCTTCACTGCCATTTTTACTCAGAAGTTTACTGAAACTACGTCATGGACAAATCAGTTTTCGTGGCGTGTGGAATGGTACGGTCGGAGAGGTTTCCGATTTACATGCGGTGGTTGAGGTGCATAATCCAGAGGTCATGCAGCTCATCTTTAAACAAGGTGTGTTAGGTGCCGCGGAAGGTTATATTCGCGGTGACTGGAAAAGTGACGATCTGGTCGAGCTGATTCAGATTTTGGCACGTAATCGGGATGTCTTAGATAAAATTAATCAAAATGCCGTGGCGCAGCTCAGCCAGTTTGTCCTGAAAAACTGGTACAAAAGCCGTAGGAATACCCTCAGTGGCAGCCGTAAAAACATTGCGGAACACTATGACTTAAGTAATGATTTTTTTAAGCTCTTTCTTGATGAATCCATGATGTACTCCAGTGCGGTGTATGAACATGCTGACATGTTGCTTGAAGCTGCATCGGAATTAAAGAAAGAGCTGATCTGTCAAAAACTGCAACTCAAACCGCTGGATCATCTGGTGGAAATCGGCAGCGGCTGGGGTGGTTTTGCAATTTATGCTGCTCAGCATTATGGCTGCAAAGTCACCACCATTACCATTTCTCAGGCGCAGTTTGATGAAGCTGTGGCACGTGTGCAAGCTGCGGGTTTAAGCCACCGCGTTGATGTGCAGCTTAAAGATTACCGTTTGTTGGAAGGTAAATACGACAAATTGGTTTCCATTGAAATGATTGAGGCGGTGGGTGAGCAGTATCTTCCGACCTATTTTAAAAAGTGTCGTGATTTACTTAAACCACAGGGTTTGGCGCTCATTCAAGCCATTACCATCGAAGATGCACGCTATGAAAAAGCGTTGAGAACGGTTGATTTCATAAAACGTTATATTTTCCCGGGTAGCTTTATTCCTTGCATTAGTGTGCTCACAGAGAGCGCCTCGCAACAGAAGTTGCGGTTGAAACAGCTCGATGATATTGGACTGAGTTATGCTCAGACCATCCATGCTTGGCGTGAGCGCTTCCTGAATGCCAAGGAGCAGGTTTTACAGCTCGGATTTGATGAAAATTTTATTCGGATGTGGGACTTTTACTTATGTTATTGCGAAGGCGGCTTCAAAGAAGGCGTGATTAGCGATGTACATATGTTGTTTGAAGCCAGCCCGTACTAATTGGGCAGATCGACATAGGGGAAGATGATGTTAGTCAAGCTTACGCTCTTGAACCTAGGGATTATGTTGTGTTGTTGGGGCTGGGCAACCTTCAATCGTCGTGTCGGTATTGTGGATGTGGCCTGGAGTGGCTGTCTGGCTTTAAATATTATTCTGACCGCGATTGTGGTGGATGTCGCTCCCATGCCCATCCGCCTGTTCATTGCAATTTTCAGCGGTCTTTGGTTTATCCGATTGAGTGCACATTTGTTACGACGTTATCTTGCTGAACATCAGGAAGATACACGTTATGCCAATATGCGCCGTGCCATGGGTAAATTTCAGCATGTCGGTTTCCTGTTATTTTTTATTTTTCAGGCGGGTCTAGCCATCTTATTCTACGTGCCGATGTGGGCATTGTTGACTACACCGCAACACGATTGGAGTCCGGCTTATCCAGTGTATTTGCTCGTTGCGGCACTCATCTTAATCCTAGCTTTTGTAGGGGAAAGCCTTGCCGACCAGCAACTCTATCGCTTTAAACAACAGCCTCAACATCGTGGCCTAACCATGGATCAGGGGCTTTGGCGTTATTCGCGCCATCCCAATTATTTTTTCGAATGGATGCATTGGTTTGCTTATCCCATTTTGGGATTGGCAGCAGGACTCTATCTATTGTGGATCTATCCGGTGCTGATGTGGTTGTTTTTGTATTACCTCACTGGCATCCCATTTAGCGAACAACAAGCACTTAAAAATCGGGGACAAAATTATCTCGATTACCAACAACGAACATCAATGTTCATTCCGTGGAAACCCAAAAAGTAGGTACGCACATGGATTATATAATTCAGAAGTCATTAAAACTGGTAGAAAGTGGTTTTATTCCAGATCAGGCGATTCGCGCAGCCATTCGTGGCCTAAGTAAAAAGCGTCTGATTCAAGAGGGGCGTTATGATCCTGAGCAGGCAGCACAGCGCTATATGGATGTGCTGAATATGCTCAAGCAGAGTGAAATCGCAATAGAAACCGATAAGGCCAATCAGCAGCACTATGAGTTGCCAACGCAATTTTTTCAGGCCGTACTCGGCAGACGCCTGAAATACAGTGCCTGTTATTTTCCTCATGAAACGACAACATTGGATCAGGCGGAAGAGTTTGCCTTGCAACTGTATAGTGAACGCGCCAAGCTGCAAGACGGCCAAGACATTTTGGAACTCGGCTGTGGTTGGGGGTCATTCACTTTATGGATGGCTGAGCGTTACCCGAATGCGCGTATTACCGCAGTTTCTAATTCAAAAACCCAGCGTGAACATATTTTAAAACAGGCCAGAATTCGCGGGTTGATGAATATTGAGGTGCTGACTTGTGATGTGAATGTTTTGGAGCTAAGTCCAGATCAGTTTGATCGAGTCGTTTCGGTAGAAATGTTTGAGCACGTGCGGAATTATCAGCGACTGTTTGAAAAAATTAATGGGTGGCTCAAGCCAGATGGTTTATTGTGGTGTCATATCTTCTGTCACCGTTTCTTGCATTATCCGTTTGAAATTAAGTCTGAATATGATTGGATGTCTAAATACTTCTTTACAGGTGGACTTATGCCTTCGGTATCTACCTTTTTACATTTTCAGGAGCATTTAGAACTGGAACAACATTGGCAGTGGTCAGGTCAGCATTATGAACGAACAGCCAATGCCTGGTTAGACAATATGGATGCACAGCACATGGAGCTCAAACCTATCTTTGAGCAAACCTATGGTAAAGATGCTGATGCTTGGTGGCAACGCTGGCGAATCTTTTTTATGGCATGTGCAGAGTTATTTGGTTTTGAACAGGGGCAAGAATGGGTCATTGCTCATTTCTTATTTCACAAAAAGACCACTTGATGCAGACTTACTGAACTAGGGAAATAGTATGCGGAAATCCCAAGCGCACTTCCAAAAACAGGCGTTAACAGAAATTTTCAATCGTTATTACTGGTTGCAAATTGGCCTGATTGCAATGTCGATTATTATCGGGATAGGCTGTAGTGCTTGGGTGATTAAAGGTTCATTGTTAAAGACCGCATTAGAACAAGAAATGGCCCATTACTGGTCAAGGGTAGAGCGTGATCCGAATGCTGATTTGCCAGATACCAAAAACCTTTATGGTTATCGCTGGACGAGCAGTACCCCGCCTGAACAGTTTCAAAATCTGTCTTTAGATTTAGGCGTACATCGGATTTGGGTAGATGGTAAAGAACGCATGACCGTATATGGGGAGCAGAATGGGCAGCATGTTTTATTGGTGTTTGGTGAAAGTAACGTCAATAAGTTAGTCTGGCTGTTTGGTTTGGCACCGCTCATGTTGAGCCTGTTCATTCTGTACAGTTTTTTATGGTGGTCAAACCGACGCGCCAAACGCTATTTTTCGCCTATCACTCGGCTGGCAAATGCTTTGGAACATATTGACTGGGCACATCGCAATACGAAGGCATCGCCATTTCAGGATATTTATACCAATGGCAATATGGAAGCAGAATATCTGAAGCAGGCCCTTGAAAAATATCATCACGTGTTGAGTGAGTTTATTCAACGCGAACGCGAGTTCACAGGCGATGTCAGTCATGAATTGCGTACGCCGCTTACGATTCTAAAAGGCAATGTGCAGCTCTGTCAGGCTCGATACGGGCAAGATAAGGTTTTTACCCGCTTAAATAATACCATTGATGATATGCAGCTGCTGGTCGATACCTTGTTGGCCATTGCTCGAAATACCACACAACATTTGGCAGCAGAGCAGATGTTATTGTCTGACATTATTGAGGATTTGGTAGATTCATTGCATGCGGTTAGTCAAAGCAAAGGCATGCAGATTCATGTACAGCAGAATGAGTCTGAGCAGCTCAGGAACTTATATCCATCTATGACCAAAATGGTGCTGAGTAATATCCTCAGAAATGCACTGAATTATTCGCAAGGGTCTGAAATTCACATCATTCAGCTAAAGCATAGCCTGCTGATTGCAGACAATGGTATCGGGATCAATCTGCCGAATGATGCTAAAGTGCAGGAATTAAATAGCACGCAACTCGGGTTTGAAATTAAAGGGCACGGTATAGGCTTACAATTGGTCGAAAAACTGTGTAAACAGCTCGGTTGGCGCGTCGAACTGTTTGATCGGGAATATTATTTGTCTGTGCACCCCGAACTTGATTTAGCCCATAGTACGGGCTTGGTTGTGGTGGTGTATTTTTACTAATACTCACCAGATTCGATCGAAATTTTCACACCGACCCCAGAAACGGTATGCAGGAGTTTCTGTGAAAAAGGCTTATCAATCATTTTGCGTAGATTATAAATATGGCTGCGCAAGGCATCACTTTCGGGCTCTTCATCGCCCCATAATTCAATCATGATTTCTTGTTTGGTAATGACCTTAGGAGAATTGCGCATGAGAATTTTCAGCAATTTGAACTGAATCGGGGGGAGTTCTATGCTTTGACCAGCACGGCAGACGGTTTGTGTGGCACTATCGAGTACAAGATCATGAATTTGCAGTTTGTGATTGGCAACTTCACCCAAAGCGCGTTTAATTAGGGCACGAATGCGCATGACCAGTTCATTAAAGTCGAAAGGTTTGACCAGATAATCATCGGTGCCCGCGGCAAAGCCTTTGAGCTTGTCATCCAAAGTGTCACGTGCAGTCAGCATCAGCACAGGAATATCCAAATTTTGCTGATTACGAATCCATTCGCATAAGTCATATCCAGAGCCATCGGGTAAATTAATATCTAATAATAATAAGTTGTAGTGCTGGGTTTTGAGTAAAGTTTTAGCCGCATCTAGGTTACGTGCATGATCAATCACATAGCCATGCGCTTCCAAAAATTCGCATACCGTTGCCGCCAATTCGAAATGATCTTCGACCATGAGGATAAAGTGATTACTCATCTGCTAAAAAATGCCGATTAATTTAATAATTGTTGCTTTAATTTAGCATTAAATGGGGCAGCACCAAACCAGATTTTAAAATATTGATTGGCATTTGGATCACGTATTTCTCCTAATTTTTTTTGATTGAGTTTTAATTCAAGTCTCTGATTTTCATGTTGATAGAAAAGACTATAGTGATCTCCCCGCTTCACAGGCAGGTAGAGTTGGGTAATTTGGTTGAGCTGTGAGTTTTCAGTATAGCTAGCCACATTTTTCTGTAAGAAATAGGTGGCCGCCTGCTTAAATGCCCACTCTGGAATGTCGTGGTTATAGTTGAAGTCTAAGCGGATGGTCTGCTTTTCCCAAGGCTTTTGGCAGTTGGCTGCAAAATAGCTCACCGTACCGACATTTTTTTTGGTCACAATCAGCGGGGCACTGCTACATTTTTCTAAACTGGCCGCAGCAGTTGAAAGGCTCAGCATGAATGTCGTGGTACCGACCACGCAGATCAGGATTTTTTGAATGGTAAGACCCATTTGTAAGCACCTCCAAAAACTGGTAATGAACGATAAAGACCATTGGCTGGATCCCAGTAATCTTGCTGGAAAATGATTTGTTGGTTTGCATTGATCTTGATTTCGCTAATGCCATATGACGCCATAGTTTTACTCCGCCCAAACATCTTGAAGTCATACGCCATATACCAATGAATATAGGCTGAATCTTGATGGTGGGTCGCACTGATGAGTTTGACTGTGACATTGCTGACGCGGTTATTCATTCCTTGAAAATGCTTGATTAAATCCTGCTTATTCGAAAACTGCGATAAGGTGTCGTTAATATACAATTGATCTGCATAGAGACTACTCGCTTGAGTCACAAACTCGGGTGTTCCCAAAGTATTGAAGGCAGCGACAAAGCGAGTGCCGATGTTGTAGGCCAGCTCATCATTCAAGCTAACCCCTTGGATATTCTGATCTGCTTGAGTGTAGTCCGGGCTATAACTTGGAAGACTTTTACAGGCCGAGAGTCCGAGCACAGCCAGCGCAGTGGTCATTAGTGTTGTAAAAATTTTCATCACACGCTTCCTCTGTTTTTATTTAATTTAAATAAAGTGATGTGAAGTGAATGTGAAAATATTCAGTCAAAAAATAGCTTTGAAATGTCAATCATCACAAAAAATTCATGTTGACCTTTTTATCATTCGAGGTGCAGCAGCATAGTCTCAAACCAGACTGAATCTAATGGTTTAGATGCGCTCTGCGTTAAACATTTGGCTTTTGAAAAAGGGGATAGCGTGAGCAAGTTTGTAGAACAGGATCTATCTAGAATTATTGAAATGGCGTGGGAAGATCGGACGCCTTTTGAAGCCATTGCACGCGAGTATGGTTTAAATGAAGCCGCAGTTGTACGTTTAATGCGGCAGAATTTGAAAGCGGGCAGCTTTAAGTTGTGGCGCAAAAGGATGGCAGGGCGTCAGAGCAAACATCAGCAGTTACGATCACCCGAGATAAGCAGGGCTTACTGTTCGCGTCAGTATAAATATGCTTAAGTTGAACGGAAATGCCCTCAACACATTTTAGTTATGCAACTGGGCAGTACAGCAGATCTTGATTGCCTATATCCTAATCATGGTACGGTCTGTTTACCGGTTTGAACGGGCGTGGCGTTTACATCTTTCAGAGCAATACTTCACCTCGTCCCAACAGCGTTGCCATTTTTTTCGCCAAAGAAAAGGGCGTTGGCAATAGGCACATATTTTTTCTGGTAAATGTTGTTTTTTCATAGTTTTACAATTGATCCAGTTGCGTCAGTAGGGACTGTGCATGGGTGATAATTTGGGCTTTATCTGGCAGTCGATCAAAAGTTTTATACAGCATTGCCATGCGTGGGTTGTGACGAAATAAAGTCTCATGTCGATGTATAAAATACCAGTACAGACTATTAAAGGGACAGCTGTCTGCTTCAGTTTTGCTCTTGACGTTATAAGCACAGTGCTGGCAATAATTTGACATTTTATGTATGTAATTGCCCGATGCGGCATAAGGCTTACTCGCCATTAAACCCGCATCTGCATGCATCACCATGCCTAAGGTATTGGGTAATTCGACCCATTCATAGGCATCGGCATATACCGCTAAATACCATTCGCAGATTTCGTTTGGATGTACTCCGGCTAAAAGTGCAAAGTTTCCCGTAACCATTAAACGTTGAATATGATGCGCGTAGGCATGTTGAAAGGTATTGCGGAAACATTCAGCCATACAAGCCATCTTGGTTTGACCTGTCCAGTAATACTGCGGCAAAGGCGTTGTACTCTGTAAGGTATTTTGGTTGCGATATTCGGGCATAGATAACCAGTAAATTCCCCGCACATATTCTCGCCAGCCTAAAATTTGCCGAATAAAACCTTCTACGGCATTCAAGGGGGCTTGACCATTGTAATAAGCGCGTTGCGCAGTATCACAGACTTCTCGGGGCAATAGTAAGCCACAATTTAAATAAGGTGAAAGCAGACTGTGAAACATAAAATCTGAGCCATAAATCATGGCATCTTGATAATCACCAAAGTGGGGTAAGCGATTAGCAATAAAATGATTTAAAGCAAGCAGTGCATTTTGACGTGTGGTTGCCCAATGGAATGACTCAATATTGCCAATATGTTGAGCAAACTCCTTTTTGACCAGTTCAATCACGTCCTGATCTATTTGATCACGTTCAAAGACTAATGCGGAAATAAGGGGCGGTTCACCTGTCCATGCTTTACGGTTGGCTTGATCAAAATTCCATTGCCCACCCACGGGTTGCTGTTCATGCATGAGATATTGAGTTTGCTTGCGCATTTCTCGATAAAAATATTCCATGCGCAGTGTTTTATGTTGAGTCGACCATTGCTTAAATTGCTCTAAACTACAAAAGAAGCGGTCATCATCTAAGCAAACTATTGGGAGTTTTAGAGAAGCACTCCAAGTATTCTCAATCTCATGCTGCAAACGATATTCGCCACATTGCGTGACCACCAGCGCATTTGCAGGGTAGCGTTGTTGCTGATCGGCAATAAAATCAACCAGTTTTTTGATGTCACTTTCACGCTTAAAGGGGTGGTAACGTACTTTCCAACCTTGTGCTTTTAACTCTTTGGCAAAGTGACGCATGGCACTAAAGATCAGCGCTATTTTTTGCGGATGATGAACAACGTAAGTTGTTTCCTCGAGTACTTCCGCCATAAGGATGATATCTTCCTCTCGGTTTAAATACTTGAGCGTTGCGAGTTGGTGATTTAATTGATCACCGAGAATTAAACCAAAGCGCATAGTTTTTTATTTTTGAGGTGGTGTTAAATGGAGTGTAAGGTTTTAGAGATCAATTTTCTGTGAAGCAATGAGTTTAAGAATTCGGAAGGGATGCAGCAGGCTTTAATAAAATTTAGGCTTCTTTTGTGTCTGGGTGTGGATTGGAGTGATTTGACCATTTTACAAGTTGACCGTGTCTGGCTTTTAATAAAGGCTTTTGTCAATCTTGGCTTAGAATATAGTGCTTTATTTGACATAGATATCAACAGATCAAATGCTTTACTAGAAAAATCTAAAAGCATTAACTCTAAAAGTGGTTGGGGTGACTTTTAAGAAACTTTTTTAAATTTGAGTTTGTAGCTGCATTCTTATATAAAATTGATTTTAAATAATTATATTTTATTTTTAATAAAAAATAAGTTAAGCATATAGAACAAATCAATAGCTTTATGTAGATGGTTTTTGTAATATACAATCATTATCATTAAGATTTAGCGAAACTTGTTGTGTTTAAACGTCGTCTATTACCTAGCTTATTACCTCTTAGTTGTATAATGCCAGTATTTGCTAATGATCAAATCAGTGCTCTGCCTACCATCAGCTTACAAGCGACGAGTTCTTCCGAAGATGCCGAAAAATCTTATAAAGTCAGCTCAGCCAGTTCAGCCACTCGAACCAATACTTCACTGAAAGAAACGCCTCAGGCGGTCACCGTAATTCCTGAAGCGGTGTTAAAAGACATTCAAGCTACGCGATTATCTGAAGCGCTGGATGTCGCGGGTGTTGGTCGAGCAAATAACTTTGGTGGACAAGGCTTAACGACCTTTACTTCACGGGGTTTCACCAGTGGCGAATATTATCGTAATGGTTTTCCAATTAACCGTGGATATCCGAATGCCCCTGATAGTAGTACCGTGGAACGCGTTGAAGTCCTAAAAGGGGCATCATCGAGTTTATATGGTCGTGGTGACCCGGGTGGAACATTTAATATTGTCAGTAAAACACCACAAGCAGAAAGAAAAACAACACTGGGATTAAGTGTAGATCAGGAAGGTCTATACCGTAGCACTGTAGATACGACAGGGGCTTTAACAGATGATGAAAGTCTTACCTATCGCCTTAATTTAATGGGTGAAAATGGGGATACTTATCGTGATCATGTCGATTCTAAGCGCTGGAATATTGCGCCTGTTATTCAATGGACACCTACAGATGCGACCAAGCTCACATTAGAAGCTGATTTTTTACGTAATCAGCATGCCTTGGATCGCGGTTTTACCCGTTATGAAGGACAACAAAAAGATTCTTTCGATTCCTCGGAATATTGGTGGGAGTCAGGCAAAGACCGTAATCGACTATATAACAATAACGACATGCTACAGTTCCGTGTTGAACATGCGCTCAACGATACATGGAAATTGAATGTTGGTGCTCAATATTTAAATGGTCATCTGCATGGTTATGCTGTTGAAGCTAATGGGGTAAAAGCCGATAGCAATGGCGAAGTCATTACTCGCAACTATAATTGGCGTAACTTAGATTGGATTGATAAGAATTTCCAAGCCAATGTAGTCGGTCACTTTGATTTATTCAATCTAGAGCACACCTTGATTTCAGGGATTGAGCTTGAAGAATATGACTATAAATCTTACATCATCCGTTCTAAAGATGCTTTTGATCTCAATATCAATCAACCGTATGACACACTTCCATTACCAGAATTGGTGAATGTGACTACACATGACCGAGAAAAATTAAAAAGCCAAGCTTTTTTTGTGCAAGATCAAATTCGTCTCACGGATCGTTTAAATACGTTGATTGCGATGCGCTTTGAAAACTACCAACAAGATTACAGCAATTTCGTGAATAATACGTCTTGGTCTACAGACAACAATGCATTTATTCCACGGGTGGGTTTAACTTATGACCTGACCGATCAATTCACTATTTACAGCAATATCAGTAAGTCATTTAAACCAAATGCTGGCGCAGATCGTAACAACCAAGGATTTGATCCAGAAGAGGGTATTTCTTACGAAATCGGCTCAAAATATGCCTTGTTAGATAATCAGCTTTCATTTGATACGGCAATCTATTATGTGAAGAAAGAAAATGTCTTAACACTTGATCCATTAGATTCCACCAAAAGCATTGCCGCGGGTGAAGTGACCAGTAAAGGCCTAGATTTAAGCTTAGTTGGTAACATCACTCCTGAATGGAAAATTATTGGTAATTACGCTTATGTAGATGCTGCTGTTAGCAAAGACAATGCTTTGGAAAAAGGTACACGTTTAGCCAATATTCCTCAGGATTCATTTAATCTATTGAGTATATATGAGTTTAAATCAGGCACATTCAATGGTTTAGGTTTAGGGATTAACCAACGTTATGTTGGTAGTCGTAAAGGGCAAACAGCCAATAACACCTACAACATGGGGAGTTATGCGACAACGGATCTAATATCTTATTATGATTGGAACAAAGATGTACGCTTAAGCTTTGATATCAAAAACATCTTTAACGAAGAATATGATGATAGCGCCTTTAACCGTTATGTTTATCCGGGACAACCTCGTACTGCGAAGTTTGGAGTGAGTTATAGTTTCTAACAAGGAAAGCAGGTATTAAATATTATACCTGCTTATTTGGGACTGCCCCTAATATCCTAGACATAGTGGCAGTCCAAGTCTTACTCACACGGATTATCAAGCAGTTAATTTCTAAATCATTTAATGGATTAACGAATTGAACGGGCATGATTTTGGCTTCGTAATTACGGCAGACTTATGAAAATGTAGAACAGAATAATAATTTTTCCCTCATTTATTGGCTCGATTGTTAGAAGATTAAGTGATGGTGCGAGAAATTTTGGGTGGCTATTATGTTATTCAATCAGCCATTAATAAATTCATATTTTAGATATTCACAGCTTTTTCAGAATTTGAACGTACAATAATTTGGGAAAGTCCAAAGGAAGACACTGCTAAAGCCAAGACTAGAGGTTTGTATAAGGGTAGAAAGCATCAAATAGATTATTTTCAAATAATACAGCGATGCTGGAAGAAAGTTGAACAATCATAAGGGGAGCAAAGGAATTAGGAGTTGGAGTAGCAACTGTTAAAAAAGCGTTGAAGTTGGTAATTAAGAATTGTTTAGTAGACATAATTAAATTAGTAGAAATTTGATTAAAAATAAGTGTGGAACGTGAAGAATCATTAATAAACCGTTCCAGTATGTTGAGTACTGGAACGGATTTGACTAAGATATTGATGCTTATAGGGAAATTTCAGGCATTACGTATAACGTGCATTATGTTAATTTTAGAAAAACTTTCAAATTTAAAAACACGAGAAGCTAATGAGAGCATTACTAGAAACTATCTTTTTTCCATTTATGGTAAGCCAAAAATTATGGTGGATCCTCGTCTTTGGCATAGGGTTATCATTGCTAATCAAAATTGGCATGGACTATCAGCTAGCAAAATTACATGCTCAAACGGCAGGTACATTGTTAGAAAGTCTAGAGCCTCATCGACTAATAAAACGTTCAAACTATCTGATTATAGGAATTCTTATTTGGACTCTAGTTGCATCTATTAGAGAATATAAGAACGCTTATAAAAGATTTTTTTAACAAAAATAAGCATAAAAAAACAAGCCCTGTAAAAATTTTTAATGATATAAAACAATATTTTAATAAAAATTAAGCATCAAAATACTAAAGCCCTGGATAACACCCTGTTTACACCCCTGTATTTCGTGTGTATTCTAATGTCTATTGAGAGATGTGATGTAAGTGTGGTGCTTCTTCTGCTCTCATTTCCTAATCAAACTGCAGAAGAGACTTACTATGAATACACAACTTCCTAACTATTTTTGGGTTAATCATAAACAAACATATAAAACTGAAGTTGGAGATGGTTATCTCTGGTCCCCAAAAGTAAATGCCAACAATAGTTTCAATCAATCATACGAAAACATGAAACTCGTAAAACCTGGTGACATTGTTTTTTCTTACGCAATGGGAGTCATCCAGGCATTAGGCTGTGCTAGATCATCAGCTTATGAGGCAGAAAATCCTTTTCAAGAAACAGGACATTGGGGGAGCGTTGGCTGGAAAGTAGATGTTGATTTCTTTGTTGTCGAAAGTAAATTTAAGCCTAAAGACTTTATTGATGAAATTCGACCATTATTACCAGCCAAATATTCCCCAATCAGCGCAACTACAGGAAATGGCAACCAAGGTTGCTACTTAGCAGAAATTAGCGCCAACTTGGCCAGTTACTTATATGAAAAAATAGATCCTTCCGGAGAGCTGGAAATTGGTCAATTAGACCAAGATAAAGATGAAAATATTCCTCTAACATCAAAATCTGTATATATCTTGCAGCGCATTGGGCAAAACATCTTTCGAAAAGAACTAATTAAGAAGTTTGGGCATTGTCCGCTTACTGGAATCCGTTTAAATGAGTTGTTGCGTGCAAGCCATATTAAACCTTGGAGGATTTCAAATGATAGTGAACGCTTAGATTCATCAAATGGAATCTTATTAGCAGCTCACGTAGATATATTATTTGATAAAGGACTTATTTCATTCGATGATGAAGGAAACCTTCTTACTAAAAATAATGAAGTAGATAATTTGCTAGAGCAAATGAATGTTCAAACTAGAAAAATTGAGTTACCACAAGAGTCAAAAAAATATTTGAAATGGCATCGAGATAGCTTTAACTATCCAATGTAAGATAAGTTGAGTAAGAAATAGATTGCTCTATTTCTTACTCTACAAAACATATTAAAAATATGTGATGTAAGTGTGGTAATAGGATTATTACATGCTCTCAAATATATTGAAACGACTACCCATTTAACATAATGGGCGTTATACGAAGTACACTTGTATATTAATTTAAATATCAAATACTTAAAAATTTCACTCCAATCAAAAAATGCCCAAAAAGCCGATTTTGAAACAAATCGGCTTTTTATTGAACGAATTTGTCACTTTCAGCCAATAAATTCGATCAAAAAACGTTCAAATTTAAACTTTTCCCTGATAACTCAATACATCCAGTCCCGAAACTATCCGCAATTTCTGCGGATAAACCTTGGGGTAAGTTTTGAGCAATGTTGTACGCTCAGGCTGACATGAATTAGCGAGCATGGCGTCTAGGCCATCGAGGGGATTTTTCATATGATGGGGACATAGAGAACAGGATGTTCCAACACATAAAACAATAATGATAAGTGCAACACCAGGACGTGAGGTACGACAGGAGTTATACCTAATCAACCACACACGAAAAAGCCCGACAGGATGTCGGGCTTTTTTATTGTCTAGAATTCTAGTGGCTATTCAGAGAAGATTTAATGGGGTCTGAACTGCTCAATTTAGCTATCTTTTATTCATTTCAAATAAGCCGTTAAAGTCGCAACTTTTACTTCAAAGTTCAATGCTCATTTTTGAGAATGGCTTGCAATATCTTAGGCATTTTAATCTCTGAGCATGAAGGTCTTTTTGCTCGACGATCAATCATAACCATGATGTTTAAAGCGGTTTTGTGTGAAGTATATGAAATAAAAATATTCAAAAAAACAAAGATGAGAACATTCAAATTTAATTGTTGGAAGTTTATTTATCAATTTATTCGACTTTCTTAATCATTTGGTTAGGAAAGCATGTGCCTAGGATCTTAATTTTATTGATATTTATTGTAATTGAACATTGCAAGAGCTGAGAAAGTGCGTTTGGAATCCTATGATTATAAACTTTAAAATAATTGAAAAATTTAAATGTCAATAGTTGAAAATACATTTCAGTTCTTGAGTTTGGTATTTCTAAAAAAAATATATATTAAAAGCAATATCTTATGTTTGCAAATTTCATTTATTTCGAAATAAAATGTTGACTATCATCTTTTTTTATCTTTTTATAGTAGGATACATTTTGAAACAACTTCTTGAGTTTAAATGCCTAAACAATTGCTTGATGAATATGAATCGTACGTTTTGTATTCATCAAACAATTGGAGTGACAACAATGCTGTATAACAAAATACAAATCGGACATCCTAGAAAGCGTATTGTGATTGTGGGTGGAGGAGCTGGTGGGCTTGAGCTTGCCACTCGTCTAGGAAATCGCTTGGGGAAAAAAAATAAGGCTGAGATTATCTTGGTGGATGCTGCTTTGACGCATATCTGGAAACCACTTTTACATGAAGTGGCGTCTGGTACTTTAAATTCTCATGAAGATGAACTGAATTATTTTGCACATGCCAATAAAAATAATTTTGAATTTTTCTTAGGTAAGATGATCAATATTGATCGGACGCATAAAACGATACAACTTGAAGAATTAAGTTCTCATCATGGTGAGAAAATAGCACCTAGCCGTTCACTGTCGTATGATATTTTGGTGGTTGCAGTTGGCTCGACTTCAAATGATTTTAATACGGAAGGGGCTAAAGAAAATTGTGTGCGTTTAGACTCACGCGCTCAGGCAGATTACTTGCAAAAAGAGTTTTTAAATTTATATTTGCAAGCACAAGCGAACAGCTTGATTGAAAATGATAAGCCAAGCTTACTCAATATTGCCATTATTGGCGCAGGTGCTACAGGGGTTGAATTGGCGGCAGAATTACATTTTGCTGCGCATCAATTCTGTCGCTATGGCCTAGACAGTATTGAGCCAGATAATGTGCAAATCACATTAATTGAGGCGACTGATCGTATATTGCCAGCACTGAATCCAAAAATTTCAAATCTGGCCGAGACTGAATTGCTCAATATGGGAATTTATGTCAGAACCAAGAGTCGTGTGAAGAAAATTGATGAAACGAATATTTATTTCGATGATGGATCACAACTGTCAGCCGATTTAAAAGTATGGTCAGCAGGGATTAAAGCTCCCGATTTTTTAAATAATATTGCAGGCCTAGAAACCAATCGGATTAATCAGCTCATTGTTAAACCTACCTTGCAAACGACATGCGATGAAAGCATTTTTGCTATGGGCGATTGTGCAAGCTTTACCCCACATGGTCAGGATCGTCCTTTGGCACCGCGTGCTCAAGTTGCCAATCAACAAGCTATTTTCTTAGAAAAAGCATTATATGCATATGTAATGGGGCAGCCACTTCCTGAATTTGTTTTTAAAGACAAAGGATCATTGGTGTCTTTAAGTGATCGGAATAGTGTTGGGCATGTGATGGGAAATATCAACATTGAAGGATTTTTGGCGCGTGTCATGTATATGTCTTTATACAGATTTCATCAAATAGCACTGCACGGCTTATTTAAAACCAGTATCCTGATGTTAAAAGATATTTTGTCTAAGTCTTCTCGTCCGCAATTAAAAATGCATTAATTGAACAAGGTGGCACTGTATAGCAATGTGCAGTTGCCATCTTTTAAATGGTTTGTTTATAGCAGTAAAATTGTGTATAGATTAAAAATCTGCTCATCTCATGGAATTTGATCAGGTAAATCACCAAGTACCTGTGAATCGCTCACATTGTTTGTGGTGAGTTGAACTGTTCGTATTTGCAGGGTCTTAGTATATATACCAATATGTAATTTACGCCATTGGCGACGATATTCAGGCGGGTGTTTCTTACGTTTCCATTCATGTTCACCTAGAAATTTCAAACCAGTAGAGTCAACGAGTAGATGAAGCCCATCACTATTTTTTGATAGCAAATTGAAATATCAATATGCCATTATCTTCTACAAATGGTGGAGTACGAATATCACGGATATTCGGGGTTGTCCAATCCAAACCACAAAGTTTAATCAGGCTTTGCACAAAACCTGTGACCATACGCAAAGAAAGTCGAAATAGAGATTTAATCATTAAGCAAGATTGGATGGTTGTATCTGAGTAGGTTCGATTTCGTCCTTGTTTGCCCTTTGGCTGAGCATACCATGGGGTAGTAGGAACAGAGGGGTTTTCTCGATTTATTAAAGCACGATTCTAAGAAGACCAATTGGTTGTAAGATAAATTTTAGGCGTGGGCTTATTTATTTGAGAAATATATTGTGGAATAAGCCTTTAAAGATAGGTTTGTGCAACAAAGCCCATGTTGATATAATTTTGATTAAATAATATGTAAATTTATAAGAATAGAAGTTTTATCCGCTTTAAATAAAATAGCAAATGAGCCGTTAAATTTAGTTATATATGGCAGGAATCCTAATGAAAAAATAGCAGTAGCGCAAGTCGCGCCAGTTCTTTTAGACAAGGAAGCCTCTATTGCCAAGGCCGTGGCGATAATTGAAGAAGCTGCGCGAGCGGAAGCGCAATTGGTGGTGCTCCCCGAGTGTTTTATTCCTGGTTATCCAACTTGGTCATGGCGACTCAAGCCAGGCGCAGATATGGCCTATTATAACGATATACATGACAGACTATTGGAAAACTCAGTAGACGTTTCAGCTGGAGATCTTTCACCAATTCAGCAAGCAGCTAAAGAATGTAGTATTTCGGTTAGCATAGGAATGAATGAGCGAGAAGGAAAATTCTCTAGAGGAACCATTTTTAACAGTAATGCACTTATAAGTCACAGAGGTGAGTTGTTAAATTTACACCGGAAGCTAATGCCCACTAATTCAGAGCGAATGATTCATGGAATTGGGGATGCACGTGGCTTGCGAGTTATAGATACGCCAGTTGGAAGAGTTGGTGTGCTGATCTGCTGGGAAAGTTATATGCCGCTAGCAAGATATTCGCTTTACGCGCAAGGGGTCGATCTTTATTTAGCGCCTACTTGGGACAGTAGCGATATTTGGCAAAGTACTTTACAGCATATAGCTCGTGAAGGGGGGTGTTACGTTGTTGGGGTTGCAAGTTGTATCTATGGAAAAGATATTCCCACGAGCTTCCCTCATCGAGAGCAGATATTTCCAGATGAAAATGAGTGTATTAACCCAGGAAAGGCCAGCGTGTATGCCCCAGGAGGAAGGTGTATTTCGGAACCTCGAGGTGGTGAAGAAAGGCTTTTTTATGTGGAAATTGATCCTGCAGCGGCGGCGAACGCACGCAGAAGTCTTGATGCTGCAGGACATTACAGTCGAAGTGATATTTTTCAGCTTGAAGTAATCCGTCAAATATTTCCGCCAATCAAATTTCATGATGATTAAAATCTTGAATAGCCTTCAAAAATCTTAATCATTTGGCTTGCGTATGTTTTCATCTAAGTGTTTAAAATGTGAATGGGACTTTTTAAGTGAATTCAATCATCTATAATTTTTTATCAATCAAAAGTTTCATTAATTTAAAGAATCATCTCTGACATTAGAAAAATCGAGGTCCCCTGACTTCAATATATCTTTGATTATATCAATCACTTTTCGACAGGGTGGTGTTAAATAAGTATGTGGTGACATGGATAACGATAAATAGCGTTTAATATTGGGATCTATGATTTTGACTGCGGTAAGTCCCTTATCGGGGGCATGGTTTTTAATTGCTTGAGGGCCTAAAATGCCATAATAATTGCTACTTTCAATTAAATGCATTTGCATACTGATGGAGTCGGCTTCAAAAGCAATATTAAGGGTGGTTTGTTTTTGGCGTGCAATATTTTCTAAATGGGTGACCCAACTATTTGGTCTGCAAAAAGTAACTAAAGGTAATCCATCAAGCTGTGCAAAATTGATGCTCATATTTTTTAATAAAGGATCTTCTTTTTTGCCAACTAAATAAGTTTCTACTTCCGCTAAATATAAATCTCCATTTTGTGAAGCGGAATTAAATCGATAGTGTAAAGATAAATCGACAGATCCTTCTTCAAGCCATTTTTCTAATAAGACACCTTGACCTTCACGTACTGAGAGTTCGATTTGAGGATATTCCTTTTTAAGTCGATGACTAACAGTTGTAAGTAGTGGGTGAGCAGTAGAGGGAATGCTACCAATTCGCACTTTACCGATTAAATTCTTACTCGAATGGTGAATATCATTTTGTAATTGTTCAGTGAGTTTGACCCAATGACGGATTTTAGGAAGTAAGAATAAGCCTAAATCCGTGAGCGTGACCCCTCGACCTGTACGATGAAATAAGCGTCCACCACAGAAATCTTCTAACTCTTGTAATTGTCGACTGATGTGCGGTTGGCTGCTGTTATAAAACTGAGCCACTTTACTTAAACTACCTAAATCATTTGCATCTAAGAATAATTTCCATTGCATGTAGTTCACTTAATCCCTCCTGTGAGATATACGAATTCAGTATAGCTGAAATAAGAAAATAACGGATTCTCGAAAAAAATGATACATCCTATACTTTAATCATAAAGTTTAAATATTCAATTAAATTGTTGAATTATATTAATTTTATAACTTTAACTTGATGATTTACAAGGATGCAAAAGATGAGCATTGATTTACGCGGTTTAACACCAGCCCCTGTGACTCCATTTACTCGTGATGGTGCTGTTGACCATGCTGCGATCCAACGACTAGGTTCTTGGCTTGGTAGCATTGATGGAGTTAAAGGTTTGGTTGTTCTGGGGCATGCAGGGGAAGGTACATTCCTCTCTCAAAAAGAGCAGCAACAAGTCATTGAAAGTTTTGTTAAGTCGGTAGATAACAAGATTCCAGTCATTGCAGGAATTACTTTAGAAGGAACTGAAGTTGCTGCACAAGAAGCTAAGCGTGCAGTTGAAGCTGGCGCCGCTGCTGGTCTGGTTTATCCATCACATGGCTGGTTACGTTTTGGTTATCAAAAAGGTGCTCCACAGGATCGTTATAAGGCTATTTATGAAGAGAGCGGTCTACCTTCCATTCTTTTCCAATATCCAGATGCGACTAAAGCCACTTATGACTTAGATACTTTATTGGATATTTCGGCTCAACCGGGTGTTTTTGCGATGAAGAATGGCGTGCGTAATATGCGTCGTTGGGATGTGGAAATTCCAATTATTCGTCGTGAACGCCCAGATTTACAAATTCTAACCTGTCACGATGAATATCTATTACATACCATGTTTGATGTAGATGGTGCATTAGTCGGGTATGGCAATATCGCGCCAGAACTTTTAATTGAAATGATTAAAGCGGGTAAGGCCAAAGATTATGCAAAAGCCCGTGCGATTCATGATCAACTTTTGCCAGTGACACGTAATGTATACCATCGTGGTTCACATATGGAAGGAACGGTGGCATTAAAGCATGCGCTAGTTGCACGTGGAATTTTGGATCATGCAACAGTACGTTCGCCATTATTGCCGCTAGCAGAAGGAGCAGAGCAAGAGATTCATGAAGCGATGCGATTGGCGGGTATTGCTAAAGTGTCTGAAAAACAGGCGGTTGCTTAATACTATAAGGGCTAACATTTTACGTTAGCCCTTTTATCATGTACGCTGCCTGAGGCAAATTTCGGACATGAACTAAAAATAATAATTAAAAAGTACGACATTGCTGGTGACAGGTAGTTGCAGCGAATAACAAAGAAACTACGAGGAACGTAGTTGATAAGGAGATTGAGGATGACAAATCTAGCAGACATGGAGTTAATTCATCATCATCAACAAAAAAATGCTGAAATTATTGCAAGACTAGAACGAATTCCTGTGACGCGACGCTTGCAATTTATGCGAGTCACGATTGGTATAGCGACATTTTTTGATGCCTATACTGTTCTTGCAATTGCCTTCGCTTTACCTCAACTGATTAGTGAATGGCATTTAACCCCTGCATATGTAGGCGCAATTATTGCTGCTGGATATGTTGGTCAATTATTTGGTGCTGTTTTCTTTGGATCACTGGCTGAAAAGGTCGGTCGGTTAAAAGTTCTCTCATTTACCATCCTGCTTTTTGTATTGATGGATATTGCCTGTTTATTTGCATGGAGTGGACTGTCTTTATTAATTTTTCGATTCTTTCAGGGGGTCGGAACGGGTGGAGAAGTACCTGTTGCAAGTGCCTACATTAATGAATTTATTGGTGCTGAAAAACGAGGCAAGTTTTTCTTATTGTATGAAGTTTTGTTTCCTTTAGGATTAATGTTTGCAGGAATGGCTGCTTATTTCTTAATGCCTATATACGGCTGGAAGGTCATGTTTATCGTCGGGCTTATTCCCTCAGTGTTGGTTATTCCTTTACGATTTTTCTTAAAAGAATCCCCGCGATGGTTAGCGTCGAAAGGGCGTTTTGAAGAGGCCAACCGTGTAGTAACGCTTTTTGAACAAGGGGCTGTAAAAAGTGGAAAAGTTCTACCTGAGCCAATAGTGAAGGAAATTAATCCACAATCTATGGCAAAAACTGATTGGCGTGAATTGTTTAGAGGGATCTATCGTAAGCGTACGTTCACGCTCTGGGGCATGTGGTTTTGTGTCTATATGGTGAATAATGCAATGGTGACATGGCTACCATCACTTTATAAGCAACATTTTGGTTTATCTCTACAAACCAGTTTAGGCTACGGCTGGATTACTTCCGGTGTTGGGGTTATTGCTTCGATCATCTGCGCGTTAATGATTGATAAAGTGGGGCGTCGCCCTTGGTATACTGCGGCATTCTTTTTAGCCATCATTCCATTAATGAGTCTGTCTATACTTGGGGCGAAAACAGCTACAGAGGTTGTTGTTCTGGCATCTTTAAGTTATGCAATTTTACAGACCATTTCTTTCTCTTTGTACTTATATGCTGCCGAATTATATCCAACCAGACTAAGAGCCATGGGGATTGGATTTAGTACAGCTTGGTTACGTGCGGGATCTGCAATTGGGCCTCTCATGGTTGGGCTTGTGGTATCTGGTTATGGTATCCAATATGTTTTCAGTGTCTTGGCTGTGGTTGCATTAATTGGTGGGCTTGTGACGTTCTGGTTTGCTATAGAAACCAAAGGTCAAATGCTCGAAAAACTCTCTCCTTAAACAACTTTCTGACTCTCTAATGTGAATTTTGCCTAACGATAAAAGTTAGGCAAAAGGTCATTCATGCCTAAAAAAAAGGAACTTTAAATGAATCCATATATTTTATGTGGGGTGGTGGGCTGTTTTATATGTACATGGAGTCATGCAGAACAACCATCTGATTTAGGGACATTGGAATTAAAACTGAATACTCGTTATTGGAATGATGAAGGGACAGCCCATCCAACTCTAGGTAATCCTAAACCGTCTGAAGTTGGCTATGAACAAAGTGCTTTAGGGGTTGAATTAAATTATCGCTCTAAATACTGGTCAAACTGGTTGGGAATGGATGGATCTTTGTATGCGGTGACGAAATTATTCGACTCAGGTAAACCTACAACCCAATTATTAGAACTCCAGCCAAATGGAAAATTAGATCAAAATTTTGCAACTTTGGGGCAATTGTATCTTAAGGCCAAAATTTTAGAGATTGGTGAGATTAAAGTCGGGCGCCAAATGCAAGATTCAATACTACTTAAAAGTACAACAAATCGTGCAGTTCCCGATACATTCTCAGGAGCCAGTGCTAAGTTAAAATTTAATGATCAAGTAAAGACCTATATTTCTTATTATGATCGGTGGAAGCCACGCAGTATGGATTCTTTTGAAAAATTAGTCACCGATAATAATGAACGAATTTCTTATGTTGGCGTCATTGGTGGATTATATCAGGCTCAGAATGTGAGTGTTTCAGCGGAATATCTAAAAAGCAAAGACTATTTGGAAAAGTATGGTGCAATACTTCAATACAAACTTCCGGTGGCAGAGAACTATTGGCGTTTGAGTGGTGGGGCATTTTATTCTCGTGATAATGGCAACTTGTTCAAATGTGGTGCTGAATTTGATTTAGATTGCGTTAAAGGGCAAGAGATTGATAACCGAGGGCGAGGATATTTCTTGGATCTGAATTGGTCAAAGCAGAATGTTGAGGCGGGATTTGCTATTTCTAAATTTGATGGTTTTTGGTTGGAAGATAGTTTTTCTACATCTTCTGATCGTGCCAATGTTTTAACGCAAGACCATGGTACAAATCCATTTCCTATCTCTTCAAGCATTGGACCTGATTTTACTAATAATGATGAAACAGCTATTGCATTTCGGCTTAAGTATGATTGGAAGGATACGATTAAAGGTCTAAAAACAGAAGCTAAATATATTTATGGGTTTGGAGCACATCAAAGTAATATCAGTAGTGATCTTGAAGGAAAAGAGAAATTCTTAGATTTAACATTGAGTTATACCATTCCTTGGGTGAAGAATATGGATATTCGCTATTCTTACTTAAGCTACGACTCAAAGTTTAAAAATGGGCAGTTGGGAGAAAAAATTAACGGTATGACTCGTCAAGATTGGGATCAGCATCGTTTTTTAATCAATTATTCATACCAATTTTAGGACAGTGGTAGTGGTTTAGTCTTTTGACTTGGTGAGGCTAGGGCTGCGAGAGTGGTTGTAAATGAACTTGTGGTCGAGTTGGTTATTCCATAATGGATGTGGTTGTAATCAAACTTATTCCGATATCGCTCTACCAATAGAATAGTCGAAAACTAAAAAAAGGGGAGTTTTGTAATATTGCTTTTTGGAGTGTAAGAATTTCTGATGATAAATAAATTTATTAAAAAACAATAAGAAAAAGCCCTCATCTTTCGATGAGGGCTCTTTCGTATTTTGGAGCGGGAAACGAGACTCGAACTCGCGACCCCAACCTTGGCAAGGTTGTGCTCTACCAACTGAGCTATTCCCGCAATATGGATGTGCATTATAGAGAGTTTTAATAAGCTGTCAACTCTCTAGATGCACAACTGCTGAATTAATCAGCACGACGCCATACAGTACCTTGGCGAGTATCTTCTAAGACTACACCTTGGTCCAATAAAGACTGGCGAATGCCATCTGCCTTAGCAAAATCTTTGGCTTTTTTCGCATCTTGGCGCTGTTGGATCAAATCTTCAATTTCAGATTCAGACAAGCCTAAAGCTTCTTGACCAATATCCGATTTTAAAAACTCTTCAACATCATGCTGAACCAAACCTAAAATGTTGGTGAGGTGACGAAGTGTTGCATAGAAGACAGCAGCTTGTTCAGCATTTTCTTCTTTTACAGCGCGATTTAGTTCTTTGTTGATTTCAAACAGGACAGCAATTGCTTCTGCGGTATTAAAGTCGTCACACATTGCAGCATTAAAGCGTTCAACCAGAGAGTCATCTAATTGTTCAATTAAATGGTTGCCATAAACTTGTTGATACGCTTTAAAAGAATGATAGAAACGGCTTAAGGTCGTTTTTGCTTCTTTTAAGGCTACATCAGAGAAGTTCACAGGGCTACGGTAGTGTGAAGACACAATGAAGTAGCGAATCACTTCGGGATGGAATTTATCCATTACATCACGGATGGTAAAGAAGTTGCCTAATGACTTCGACATTTTCTCGCCATCAACATTAATGAAGCCAACATGCATCCAATAGTTCACATATTGTTCACCTGTCGATGCTTCACTTTGGGCAATTTCATTTTCATGATGCGGGAACATTAAGTCAGAACCACCACCGTGAATATCAAAATGGTTGCCTAGGCAGCACGTCGACATTGCTGAACATTCAATATGCCAACCTGGACGCCCATTACCCCATGGTGAAGCCCAAGCGGGTTCATTTTCTTTGGCGTGTTTCCACAATACAAAGTCAAAAGGATGTTTCTTTTCTACTTCAACATCGACGCGCTCTGAAGCACCTGCTTGCATATCTTCAAGCTTGCGACCAGAGAGACGACCATATTTGGCAAATTTTTCAACTTGGAAATACACATCGCCATTGCTGGCAGGGTAAGCTGTACCTTTGTCGACTAAATTGCCAATCATGCTTTGCATTTGGTCAATATAGTCAGTGGCACGTGGCGCTTCATCAGGATGTAAACAACCCAAGTTTTCTGCATCTTCATTCATCGCCTGAATAAAGCGATCCGTCAGAGCAGTAATACTTTCACCATTTTCATTGGCGCGTTTAATAATTTTGTCGTCAATGTCGGTAATGTTGCGGACGTATTTGACATTCCAGCCCTGACTACGCAAAAAGCGAATAATATAGTCGAATGCAACCATCACACGTGCGTGCCCGATATGACAGTAATCGTAAACGGTCATACCACAGACATACATATCGATATGACCTTCTTTACGTGGCACAAATTCTACTTTTTTACGTTGCTCTGAATTGTATAGAACAAAAGGTTGCATAGGACTTTCATATTGCGATAACAAAAAGATGGTTCATCATAACGTAAGGTCCATGATTCACAAAGTTTTATGCGTTATTTTTATAAGCAAGTGAAAACTTATACATTTAGAAACGTGTGAATTGCATAGATATGATAAAATTGCGAAAATTCTTTTTTACTTGATACAGGGTAAATCATTATTGGATTAATGATTAAATACCCTAAAATAAGCTCATATTGAGTTTAAGGTTGCCAACGTTGAATCTACAAACCATGCCGAATCCAATCGATTTTCAAAAAGCCGCATTAGAAACTTTGCGCATAGAAGAACAAGCATTAGGCGTTTTAGCGACTCAAATTGATGAGCGTTTTAGTCGTGCTTGCGAAATTATTTTACAGTGCAAAGGTCGCTTGGTTGTGACAGGCATGGGTAAGTCTGGTCATATTGGTCGTAAAATGGCGGCAACCTTTGCTTCTACTGGCACACCATCTTTCTTTATGCATCCAGGTGAAGCTGGACATGGTGATTTAGGTATGTTGGTACGTGGTGATGTACTGATTGCAATTTCAAACTCGGGCAAGAGTGATGAAATCATGATGCTCATGCCATTGATTAAACATCTAGAAGTGCCTTTAATTACCATCAGTGGTGACGACACAGGTCCTATGCCACAAAATGCAGATGTGGCACTGACTTTGGGTAATATTCAAGAGGCTTGTCCACTGGGGTTGGCTCCAACTTCGAGCACGACTGCAACCTTAGCTTTGGGTGATGCTTTGGCCGTTGCTTTATTGGAAGCGCGTGGCTTTACTGCTGATGATTTTGCTCGTTCGCATCCTGCGGGTGCTCTGGGTAAGCGTTTGTTATTGCATGTAAAACACTTAATGCATACAGGCAATGAGCTGCCAAAGGTTGCACCTGAAACACCAATGAATAAAGTGTTATATGAAATTTCAAACAAGCGTTTGGGTTTAACCACGGTTGTAGACAGTGAAGATCGTTTATTGGGGATTTTTACCGATGGGGATTTACGTCGTCTCATCGACAAACAGCAAGGTTTTGATGTCAATCTTCCAGTTTCGCAAGTAATGATCCAAAATCCAGCGACAATTTCACAGGAAGCGCGTGCTGTGCATGCCTTAGAGAAATTACGCGATAAAAAAATTAACCAATTTGTGGTGGTTGATAATGCCAATAAAGTGATTGGTGTAATTAGCATGCATGACCTAATTCAAGCAGGGGTAAATTAATCCATGGCATCTTATGTGTTATTAGAACAAGCACGTCATATTCAAGCGTTAGTGTTAGATGTCGATGGTATTTTAAGTGATGGTTTTGTGACCTTAACCAATACAGGGGATGAAATAAAATCCTTTGATATTCGTGATGGTTTAGGCATGAAATTGGTGCAAAAGTCTGGCATTAAAGTGATTATTATCACTGGGCGTAAAAGCAATATTGTTGAAAAACGAATGTCGGACTTAGGTGTAGACTTGGTTTTCCAAGGACGTGAAGATAAAGGTGTAGCTTTACGTGAAGCCTGTGCGCAATTAAATCTTTCTCCTGAAGACTGCCTGTATATGGGTGATGACTGGCCTGATCTTTCTGCATTTGCGATTGCAGGTATGAAAGTGACCGTGCCAAATGGTCATGTTGAAGTACGTCGTCGTGCAGACTTAGTCACCCAAGCAATGGGTGGACGTGGGGCGGTACGTGAAATCTGCGATATGCTTTTAATGGCGAAAGGCACTTACCAAGAGCTACTTGAAAAATTTATTTCAATCCCGCATTAATGTTTATATACGTACATAATTGTTTTTAGTGAAGAACCACACTTATGGATACCAAAGTTTTATATATCACGGCGATTGCAATTGCTGCTGTAAGTGGTGGTTATTACTATTACAGCGGTAAGGGAAATAAATTAGAAATTGAATCTGCACGGAGTATGACCTATTCGGCAGAAAAAATTAATTTAACCCAAACCGATGATGCTGGAAATCTCTATGTCCGTGCTCAAGTCGACCGACTGGAGCAGGATATGCAAAAGCAAACCTCTAAGCTCGAAAACTTGAATGCTTCTATGTATAAAAATGGCGCGGTTGATGCGACTTTTTTTGCCAAACAAGCCAATGGGTATGAGGACAATAAAAAAGTCATTCTGTCCCAGCAAGTTGTTGCAACCAAGTTGCTTGATCAAGGGCAAGGGAAAATGCAATTTCTGACAGATGAACTGACAGCATTTCCACAAACACGTGTCATTGAAACAGATCATCAAGTGACTGTTCAATCTCCTCAGGCAGAATTTATCAGTCAGGGATTGAAAGCCAATTTGAATGATGGTCAATACGAATTTTTTAATATTCGAGGAAAGTATGAACCAAAATCTTAAGTTTCAAGCTCATAAAGCTTTCCTTAAAAAAGCGGCAGTACTCAGTATCGTTATTATGGCTGCATCTTCTGCTTTTGCGATTCCTTCAGATCGCAATCAGCCGATTTCCTTGGTGGCTGACCGCGCGACCTTTAATGAAAAAACAGGCATCACAACCTACTCAGGCAATGTCATTATTGAGCAGGGCACCATGCGTTTACAGGCAGCGTCAATTGTTGCCAATCTAAACCAGAAAAAACAAATCAGTTCAATTACTGCATCAGGTTCACCTGCGCGTTTCCAACAGCAGCTCGATGCCAATAAGGGCTTAGCCAAAGGGCAGGCCCAAAAAATTGTGTATAACGCTGAAACAGGTATCATCACTATGTCTGGTGGTGCATTGTTGGAACAAGATGGCGCGAGCATTCGCGGGAATACCCTGAAATACAGTATGAATAAAGGGGATATTGAAGCGACAGGAACACCAAACAGCACAGGTTCATCATCAGGTCGTGTACAAATTGTGATTCCACCTTCAAGTACTAAATCCTTCCCAGGAGCGCGTGATTAATGGAACAAGTCGATACTGCAACACAAACGCTTTGTATTAAGCATCTTGCCAAAAATTACAGCAAACGTTGGGTCGTCAAAGACGTTTCTTTTAGCATGCAAAGTGGGCAGATTGTGGGCTTGCTTGGTCCGAATGGTGCTGGTAAAACCACCAGTTTCTATATGGTGGTAGGACTGGTGCGTATGGATAAGGGTGAAATCCATCTGGATGATCTGGATATGTCCGATCTTGCCATGCATGAGCGCGCGCGCAAGGGTATTGGTTATTTACCGCAAGAAGCTTCTATTTTTCGAAAACTGACCATTTCTGAAAATATCATGGCGATTTTGGAAACCCGTAAAGATTTAAATAAGCAACAACGTCAACAGCGTTTAGTGGAATTACTGGCGGACTTTAAAATCACCCATATTAAAGATTCTTTAGGCATGAGTGTGTCGGGTGGTGAGCGCCGTCGTGCGGAAATTGCCCGTGCTTTGGCAGCAGATCCGAAATTTATGTTGCTTGATGAGCCGTTTGCTGGGGTTGATCCAATTTCAGTCAATGACATTAAAGACATTATTCGCACGCTCAAAGACCGTGGCATTGGGGTGTTGATTACCGACCACAACGTGCGTGAAACCTTGGCGATTTGTGAGCGTGCCTATATTGTCAGCGAAGGTTCTGTAATTGCTGAAGGTACACCGCAAGAAATCTTGGAAAATGAAACAGTGCGTCAGGTCTACTTGGGCGAAGATTTCATGGTCTAATCACAAGGTTTGATGATAATTCGTATAAAAACCTCCATTGAAATGGAGGTTTTTTCTTAGGCTTGTGTTTCAATATAGTATTGAACCTTATTTTTTTCTATCTGTTATTTCCTGTCTGATATGCCATTTACCATTGCTGCTCAAGTTACTTATGAAGAAGAAATCAAAAAAAGTCGATTTCAAGCGTTTGCTGTGCCTGTAGAAAACGAGCAGGAGGTGAAGGCTTTTTTGGAGGAAAATCGTGATTTAACCACGACGCATCAATGTTGGGCGTGGAAGATTGGGCATCAAGTCCGCTTTAATGATGATGGAGAGCCTTCGGGGACAGCTGGACGTCCGATTCTCGCCACCATAGAAGGCAATGAGCTGACCAATGTGTTAGTGATGGTGAATCGTTGGTATGGTGGAGTGAAACTCGGCACTGGTGGCTTGGTGCGTGCCTATGGTGGGTGTGCAGGTCAAGCGCTACTATTGGCAGAGAAAATTGAACTGATTGAAAAGAAAGTAGCACATTTTAGCTGTCAGTTTTCAGAATGGCCGATTTTTCAATACGAGTTAAATCAGCAAGGCATTGACTATCAGGAACAATACACCGCAGATGGAGTCAGCGTACAAATTCAATTACAGGTTCATCAGATTGCAGAATTAATGGATAAAATTCGTGATGTGACCCGTGGCAGAGAGCAACTCAAGGTGGTAGAAGAGCAACATGACTGAGCAAGATCCATTATTAAAATATCGTGAGCAGCATAAGCATCGACTCAATTACATGCCTTGGCTGTACTGGAGTTTAAAGCCGAAGCACCGTGCTTGGGCGGAGCAATGGCAGAATGAATATCAACAATATTTAAGAGAAATGGAAACGGTAGAGATTGGTCAAAATTGTTTTATTTCTCCCTTGGCTCATATTTTTGCCGAACGTGGACGGACCATTCGCATTGGTGACAACTGCTTTATTGCTGCAGACTGTACCTTGCATGGTCCTTTGGACATCGGCAATGAAGTCGCCATCAATCATCATTGCATTTTAGATGGTGGGCGTGCAGGGATTAAATTGCATGATCAGGTTCGTATTGCTGCATATAGCCACTTGTATGCATTTGATCATGGGATGCAACTCGATCAGCCTATTTATCAGCAACCCGTGCGTTCACAGGGGATCGAAATTGGACGTGATGTCTGGCTCGGTGCTCACGTTGGGGTCAAAGATGGGGTGAAAATAGCGGATTATGCCATAGTCGGCATGCAAAGTATGGTCACCAAAGATGTTGCGGAAAGAGAGATTGTTGCAGGTAACCCAGCCCGCTTTATTCGTTACCGTGAATAGAATAATTGTTTATTTTTCATCACTCTCGGTTACACAAAAGATGCCAACTCTCATATAGATGTGCTAAGTTTAGAGTCAACAACTAGACCTATAGTCCCCAGAGGCTAATTGAGAGGCATACAATGAAACGGGTAATAGCGTGTATAGATTCTTCTCCTTGCATTAATGCGGTCGCTGAAGCCGCGGCTTGGATCGCAAAACAAACTCAACGCGAACTCGTGTTATTACAAGTGTTAGATTACTATCCCGCAAGCTACCATTTAGGTGAAATCAGTGGGGTGATTGGCTTTGAAAGTAATGCCATGTTACTGAAAGAACTCGCCGAGCTTGAACAAAAACAAAGCCAATTGGCACTGGATTACAGTAATAATTTACTCAACCACATTTCTGAAATGGTCAAAGAAAAATATGACCTAGAGGCAACCCATATACAAGAAAAAGGGGATTTCCTAGAACAAAGTTTTCATGTGCTCCAAGAGGATGATATTGCGGTTATTGGTCGTGTAGGGGAGCGCTCAGCAGAACGTAACAAACCGATCGGTGGCAATGTTGAAAACTTTATTCGTGGTGTGAGTAGTACCGTTTTAACAGTAGGAGAAAACTTTGTTCCTCCGACACGTTTTATTTTTGCTTACGAGTATTCGCCTACATGTGTGAAGATGATGCATCGCATTGCACAAAGTGATTTATTGCGCTTATTGCAATGTCATTTACTGTATGTGGGTGATCATCCTGAAATACTAAATGACCCTTCACAATATTTAAGAGATGCTGGCTTAGATGTAGTGGTTGAATATCGTTATGGAGATGTTTCAGAAAATATCTTGGATTATCAGCGAGAACATGATATTAAATTAATTGTCATGGGCGCATTTAGCCATAGCAAGCTTCATCAATTCTTCTTAGGCAGTATTACCACCACTATATTCAGAAATTCGACAGTACCGCTTTTAGTAGCGAAGTAAATATTGAAACATTGAGTGTTGAATATAGTTATCCGCATTATATGTGGATAACTATATGGATAGGATATGTAAATGTCTGTATTTTAAAGCAAAAATGCAGAAGGTTGTTTTTTGCTCGCTACCGGTTATTTTACAATCGCAATTGCGAAACCATCATGACCTTTACTCCCTACAGTTTGCAGCGCAGTGCAAGACAAGAGTTTGGGATGATTTCTAAGACGTGCAAAGGTTTCGCGTAAACCCTCGATACTTGGTTTGTGATTATCTGGATTGATAATGTCGCCTGCACGAATTACATTGTCGAGTACAATCACCGTACCGGAATGCGATAAACTCAAGCTTAGTTCAAGATATTCAGGATAACTTTGTTTATCTGCATCGATAAAAATAAAATCGAAAGGTTCAAAATCCGCAGGTAAGGCTTTAAGCACATCTGCTGCGCGTCCGACTTTTAATTCAACCGTTTGGGGTAAATTTGCTCGGTCAATATTTTCTTGACCGAGTGCGGCATGGGTATCTCGACCTTCAATGGTGAGAATATACCCATCTTCAGGTAAGGCGCGCGCTAACCACATGGTGCTATAAGCGGCAAAAGTTCCGAGTTCAAGCACACGTTTACATTGATTCATTTGAATCAACATTTGTAAAAGCATCCCTTGATTTGGCGCAACAGCAAGGTGGTCAGGAAAGCCTTTTTGAGCTGTATTTTCAAGTGTTTGTAAAAGAATAGGATCTTCTGGAATTAAATGTGTATCGATAAAATTATCAATCTCTGACCACATTTTTTGCATAATCTTGGCGCCTAAAATTTGAATCAGTGCATTTTAAACTTTTCTAGACAGAGTGCAATTCTCTGTCTAAATTAATCAATGAAAATAAAAACAGAGGTCAAAGACCTCTGCAAAATTCAGCATTTAATAATTACACATGGATGAGTAGCGGCTCAAATCTGGTCCCCAAGTACGATAACCTTGAGTATCGATGTGAATTTGTCCAGATGAGTATAAGCCTAAGCCCATATTTAAACTTTGACCGTGTTGTTCCCAGAACTGGCAGAGTTTAAATTTAGTATGTTCAATATAGGCATAATCTTCAGGTTGCGGGTATTCAGGTCCGATACGAAAGTCGATTGCGGAGTTGAATAGATGACGAGAAGAACTCGCACCACCAGCGCATTGATTAAGGGGCAAGTCGCGATACACCGAGGTAACTTCAAAATCCGTGAGTACCTTCGCTGCAACTAAATATTTAAATACACGTAGCGTCGGAACTAAGTTATTCCACAATTCACGTGTTGGGATCATATATTGCGAGCGACCACATTTTTGCCAGTCACGTGCTGTTCTTAACAATTCGAAGCTAGGAACAATGTTCCCGACATTATTTTTGTCTAAGAAAATCTCGTACTCACGCACATTTCTTAAGTTGTTACTTGCTGCAACCCAGCTATTATAGGTATAAGGAATGATCTTTGGTGGAATAGGGCGTTCGATAATGACACGCTCTTGTGGTATGTAAATACGCTTACCATGAGGAGTGCCTTGCACAGATTTATGAGGAGATGAGCTGCATCCAATCATAACCAAAGGGATCATACTCAAGCCGAGCAAACCCTTGAAAAAATGCTTCATGTATGAAAAATCAAATGCTTAGAAATATAGTTGCTTATTTTAATCGAAAATACTTAAGTAAATTTGGAAATTTTGCAATCAAATGTGTGCTTTTGGTATAAAAAAAGATCAGCACAATTGCTGATCTTTTTTATGGCTTATTTTTCCAAGTACTGTAACTTGTCTGCTTTACCATTCCATTCTTCACGGTCCGCAGGTTGGTCACCGATTTGAGTAATGTTTGGCCATTTTTGTGCAAGTTCAGCATTTAGCTCAATAAAGACTTCTTGACCTTCTGGTAATTCATCTTCTGAGAAAATGGCATTTGCTGGACATTCTGGTTCACACAATGCGCAGTCGATACATTCATCCGGGTTGATCACCAAGAAGTTAGGACCTTCGTAGAAACAGTCAACAGGGCAAACTTCTACGCAGTCTTGATATTTACATTTAATACAGTTTTCAGTGACAACAAAGGTCATGGCGACAGCTACCTAAAAATATGGTTTTAATTACTCATGACGTATTTTAGGCAAAAAAGTACTGAACTAACAATTGCTTTTATTGATATTTGTTATTCAATTGCATGAAATACATCTAAGTAAATGATAATCAATCTAAATAAAGGCTTGGAAAAAGACCATTTTGAAGTCTGCTTTAAGCAGATATTTATAAAAAACAATGCCTTATGGTTGTGTGTTTTATTATAATATTACTCTTAACTTCAAAGTGCATCAAATTCTACTGATTAAGTAATATTAAATTCATTTAATTATTATGTAATAAACGATTATTTCTTAACTAGAAATGTTTATTTCCTGAGATTAACTTCAAAAGTTTGATTGCCAATTTATGTCACAAAGTGCCCTAAATTTAAGATCAGCACTGGCTATAGTCGCTAATTTTTTATACTATACGGCAAACTTTATAATTACGACATTAACTTTATATTTATTAAAAACATTATGTTGAATCATATTTATGCGGCGCTTGAACAGCTGGGGTTCACTGCGCAAAAACGTGTGCTACATCTTCAGTTTTCCCATCCTGTGCTCAATCAGCAGGTCTATTTACAGCGGATTGATGGGGCACATGCGTTGAACCAAGGTTTAACGGCTAGCTTAATTTGCTTGTCGACACATGCCTTTATTCCGCTAAAACAGTTTATTGGCTGTCAGGTTGCGATTGACCAGGTGACGGATACAGGCCAATTGAGTCGTATCACAGGGATCATTACCCAAGCTGATGTTGGTGCGCATGATGGTGCACTCACGCTATATCGTCTCACAGTACAAGACCCTACTGCATTATGGAAACAACGTCGTAATAGTCGTGTGTTTATGAATAAAAGCGTGGTGGATGTGGTCAACATCCTGTTCCAGGAGTGGCAACAAAAAAGTCCGCTGTTTGCAGCCAGTCTAAGCCTTGATTTAACAGGATTGAGTCGAGACTACGATGTCCGGCCCTTTATTATGCAAAGTAACGAAAGCGATGATGACTTTTTAACCCGCTTACTGAGAAGTGAAGGCATCAATTGGCTGGTCGATGAAGCACAGCCCTTAGTTCCCCACATCAATCACCCGATTCAAGCACAAAAGCTTCGCCTGATTGATGACAATCAGCACTACCAAGCCCTACCAAGACGAAGTATCCGCTTTCAGCAGAGCAGTGCCGTACAAACAGCAGACAGCATTACTCACTGGCAGGCACAACGTCAGTTACAACCGACAGCGGTACATCTCCAACGCTGGCAAGCTGATGCCCTGAGCCAAGAAGATGGTGCAGGCAGCGTCTACAGCAAACACCAGCAGAGCGAACAATATGACCACAGCAGTTTAGGACTAGAACAAGCTTGGCACTTTGCACCCGCATGGATGCAAGACCTGAAGGGCGAGGATGGGGCAACCGCATCGGGTAATCCGCAACTGGAACAATTCAATCAGCAGCTATCAGACTACTACCACGCACAAGCCAAGCACTTTAGTGCCTATTCTACGGTACGCGATGCTCAGGTCGGTTACTGGTTTATTCTGGAAGATCACCCTGAAATTCATTTACATAGCGGTGCGGACCAAGAGTTTCTGATTACGGAAAAAACCTTTTATAGTCAAAACAACCTACCTAAAGACCTCAATCAACAGCTGCTACGACTACTGCAACAGAGCAACTGGCAGCAACCCATCTGGAATGGCACCATAGACCCAGAACAACGCCAAGCCAATCAATTACAGTTACAACGTCGGCAGATTAAAACTATTCCAGCCTATCATCCTGAGCAGCACCGTCCATCTGCATACCGACAACGGGCAAAAGTGGTCGGACCAAGTGGTGAAGAAATTCATGTCGATGCATGGGGGCGCATCAAAGTCCGTTTTCTATTCACCAGAAATGAAGACCATGCACATGATGGTGGTGTAGGCAGTAACGACAATGATACTGACTCGGCTTGGGTGGATGTACTGACCCCATGGGCGGGTGAAGGCTACGGGGCACGTTTCTTGCCACGTATTGGTGAAATAGTCGTGATTGACTTCTTTCAGGGGGACATTGACCGGCCATTTGTGGTGGGACGTATTCATGAAGCACAACGTCACCCAACAAAATTTGATGATGCAGGGCAATTGCCTGAGACCAAAAAACTGGCAGGCATTAAATCCAAAGAATATCAGGGGCAGGGCTTTAACCAGCTGCGCTTTGATGACACCACGGGACAAATCAGTGCCCAGTTGCAAAGTAGCCATGCGGCAAGTCAGCTTAATTTAGGCAAACTCAGCCATCCTAAAGACCATGCAGAAAGTGAAGACCGTGGTGAAGGTTTTGAGCTTCGGACTGACCAATGGGGAGCTGTACGCGCAGGTGAAGGATTATTAATCAGCACGCATGCACAAGCACAAGCAGAAGGCGAACATCTGGATGCTCAACCAGCCAAACAACAGTTGGAAAACAACCAGAGTAATGCCAAAGCCCTCAGTGAAGTCGCCAAGAATCAGCAAACTGATGAGATTGAGTCGATTGATCAGTTAAAAGAGTTTGCAGACCAAATTCAAGCGCAGATTGCAAAATTTGAAAAGGCGCTATTACTTTTAAACTCGCCAGATGGGATTGGTTTAAGCACCAATGCAGACATTCATGTTTCGGCTGATGGGCAAATTAACCAGTTTGCAGGCGACAGCATCAATTTCACCACGCAAAAGAATCTGGTTGCCCATGTCCAGAACAGGATTAGCCTGTTTGCCGCACAGAATGGCATCAAACAGGTGGCGGCTAAAGGTAAGTATGAGGTACATGCCCAATCAGATGGGATGGACTTGCTTGCCAAGCAAGGGATTCAGATTATTTCGACAGAAGATCGGATTGAGATCACTAGTCCGAAAGAGATTGTGATTACTGCTGGAGGCTCGCAAATCAAGTTGAATGGTTCAGGTATTTTCCCGACTACGGGTGGCAAGTTTGAGGTGAAGGCAGGGCAGCATGTGTTTATGGGAGGGGCGAAGGTTTCTAGCAATTTACCCCAATTACCTAAACTAGAATTTGCTGAGTCACCTTACTCAGCTCAATATCAGCTTTTTAAAGCAGATGGTCGTAACTTTAAAGGTTATAAGTTTTCAATACATGATAGCAAGAATAACTCATTAAAAGAGGGGGTTACAGACGAGCAGGGATTTACGGAGCAAGTGATTACACAAATCAAAGAAAGAATTATTGGATATAAATCAGTGATGAGAGAAAGCGAGCGATTGACTGAAAACTGGGAAGCAAAATTAGAAGAAAAAGCAAAAAAACTAGAATCTGAGTTGGATGGAGAGTAACGATGCTGCCAGCTATTATTGTCGTTGTTGAATTGGCAGGATATGCAATAACTGCATATGAAATATATCGTACAGCTTCTAATGCTTATGGTGAGGTGAAAAACTATCAGGACAATATTAAAAAGGCTAAAGAAGAAATTAAAAAAATCATGAAAAATCTTGGTCAAGAGATTTCAGATAAAATAGATAAGGAAAAAGAAAAAGTTTTACTAACGACGTTAACTACTGGCGATAAGCAAAGCAACAATACCAAAGCTGCATCTGGACGCCCCCAAACAAAAAGTAATGTGATTACTGCTGCGATTAAACAAAAGGTACCATTTCGGTCAATCATTAGTCAGGTCTGTGAAAAATCTGAACAGTTGCCTATGATTCAATTAAGGAAGCAAAAAGGTAAAAAGCTAAAGGATGTTGTCCCTAAAAGCAAAGTTGATATTGTTGCAAAACTTTTGAAGATGACTGCTGAAGAACTTGCGGGGGCAAATGTAGATGAATATATCATCGTGAGATTAAAGCAGCTTGCTGTGAACTTTATGTTTGAATTCATGGATGAGCTTGTCAAATGGAAGAGTCCATTAAAATCAGAAGTTTGTTTTGGTTATGATGTAAAAACGAAGAAGTACCTTGCACCTCTATTAGAGGGTACAACACGAATCAAGCGTACAGGTACTGATATCAATCCATTTTGGCCAATGCCATATAAAGGAAAGAATACAATTGGTGCTGATATTATTATTCCAGAATATCGTGGTGAGCCTTTAACTTTGACCAATATTTTTGCATTGGTGGAAATCAAGTTCCAAGGAGACAAGATTGATAAAGCACAGTTTGATAATTATGATGATCTAAAAAAGCAATGCGCTGCTGAAAAGAAAGCCAGCAAAATTACAGCAAGTGAGGGGTTTAAATTGTCATTATTCCGTTATCCAGAAGATGTGAGTCCAAAAGATCAGCCTAGCCAGCAGCAAAAAAAATCGAAATCAGCGAGTAAAAAATGATGAGTAATGAAGTGAATAATGACGAATTATTTTTAAGCCAAGAAGAAGTCACTGATTATATAGCCGAGTTTAAGAAGGATAGTGACCATATCTATGGATATGAACAAGAAGAATTCGGTATTTGCCCATACATCACATTTTATATTTATCATCAAGATGATGAAGTGGAAGAGGTTGCTAATAAAATCATTGATATTTATGAGGAGTTTGAAAGTAAAATAATTGATAAGCCTTTTAAACTCAAGTACAGGCATAAAACAAGTACATGGAAAAAGGCTGAAAAATGGCAAAGAACTCGTCAGAAGTTATTGGATGAAATGCATGAAGGCTATAAAAAATATTCTGTATATTTTATAGCAGCGACCACTGGAGATTCAGACAACCAAAGTGCGCAGTGGGCTTTACAAAGTAATATTAGAGACAACGGATTAAGATATTCTAGTCTAAAATTATCATTTGGCGAAAAATGGTATAAAGAGCATAAAAAGCAATGGTATCAGTTTGTACAGCAATGTTTAATTAAACTCAATCCAATACAAGCCTATAGTGGTTATGAAATTGGGAGTGCAGCACAATTTCCTATGGTTTCTCCAGAATTTGAAATTGTAGAACGCATTTTTAGTGACTATTTTTACGGGCTAGATATCGATCATCCTAGTAACATGAGTCATTCTCATGATGATATAGATGGTTTTATCTATACACCATCATTAGCAGCAGGAATACGTACTCCAACATGGTGTTTTTTACTTTCACCATATTGGCTAGAAAAATTAGGATTAAGTGAGGAGCAAATCCGTTTAAAACTAGATGATCCACGAATCGAGATCACCAAACTGCTAGATCCAACAGATCCTGAAAAATTCAGTCTTTGGATTCAATTGGGAGAATTATCACTTTATCCTGTTGAAGAAGGTATTCCAGATTTATTGGTAAAGGCAAATGAGCTTATTAAACCAATACGATGTAATGATTTGAAGTTGACGACTCTTGATGCATGGGATGATGACCCTAACCCAAGATTTGATATAGAAAGCTCACCCCTATGGATTGCTCGTTTTGATGAAAATAGCAGTTGGCCTGAAGGGAAACGAGTCAATAAGGTTAGTAACTTATCATTGGAAGAAGAAAAACTTAAAGTGAAAGGTGGCGAGTTATGCCCACAAACTGGTTATTGGCAAACTCCCGCACGACCAGATTCACGACAGTATTTTGAGCAAGGTGCTATTCTTCCAACCTTTTCAGAACTAGATTGGGGAGAGGTTTATTGGTATTGGGCGGGTGGCAATTCATAATACAGTAATTTTTGAGTTTAACTTATTATGAAAGTAACTATTCATATTTAGATAGATATTCTGTCGGGCTTATGTTTAAACATGTAATAGCCTTATTGCGAATTTAAGAATACAAGACCATAGGTCAGTTTAATTTATCTGATCTATGGTCGAGTGCTTAATTTTCTAACTGTTCTTTCAACATATATAAATGCTGTAAGGCTTCGCGTGGAGTGAGATTGTCTACATCAAGCTCTTTTAAGAGTTCTAACGCAGGAGAGACTTTTTCCACTTCAACAACACGCTCGATAATATCAGGTTCGGGTTGAGGAGCTGGAGCAAATAAGTCTCGTTGTACCGCAGTACTGACATGTTGTTGCTGTTGACGCTCGAGAATTTTCAAGCGGTTTTGCGCTTCCTTAATCACATTGACAGGAATACCTGCCAGTTTAGCCACTTGCAAGCCATGACTTTGGCTGGCAGGACCTTGCTGAACCTTATGTAATAAAATTAAATTACCATTTAATTCTTTGGCACTGACATGGTAGTTGTAGATGCCAGATTCTTTACTCAGTTCCGTCAGTTCAAAATAATGTGTGGCAAACAAGCACAAACATTTCACTCGTTTGGTCAAATCTAGCACGCAGGCCCAAGCCAAAGATAAGCCGTCATAGGTACTGGTTCCTCGACCGACTTCATCCATAAGTACTAAAGATAGATTGGTCGCATGATGTAAAATTTGTGAGGTTTCGGTCATTTCGACCATAAAGGTCGACTTACCCGTCGATAGATCATCAGCAGAACCAATTCGCGTGAAAATACGGTCAATTGGACCTAAAACAGCCGATTGTGCTGGCACGAAACTGCCACAATAAGCGAGCAGGCTAATCAATGCTGTTTGACGCATAAAGGTCGATTTACCCCCCATATTGGGGCCTGTGATGATGGCCATGCGATGGGCATAATCCAAATGTGTGTCATTTGGGGTAAATGCAGTTTTACTTAATGCTTCAACGACTGGGTGCCGACCTGCAATGATCTTGATCCCTGTTTCTGGACTAAACTCAGGTCGTGTCCAATTTCTTAAACGTGCTTGATGAGCAAAATTGCTGAGTAAATCAATTTGTGCGATTGCAGCACTCATCATTTGCAAGGCTGCAATTTCTTGACGCAGCTCATCTAGCAGCATTTCAAACAACATTTTTTCACGTGCTAAAGCCCGAGATTCGCTCGACAATACTTTATCTTCAAAACTTTTTAGTTCTGGCGTGATATAGCGTTCTGCATTTTTCAGGGTTTGACGACGGATGTAGTGCTCAGGTGCTTGTTCTGCCTGTGCACGGGTCAGTTCAATATAGTAGCCACTAACACGATTGTAGCCAATTTTAAGTGTAGAAATTCCGGTAGATTCACGTTCCTTAATTTCAAGATCAATCAGGAATTGTCCTGCATGATCACGAATTTTGCGCAGTTCATCCAGTTCGCTGTCGAAACCTTCAGCGATGACATTGCCATCACGGAGTAAGACGGGCGGATTTTCTACAATCGCGGTGAGTAAGCGTTGATGCAGGCCGTGAAAATCTCCCAATTCCTCATTCAATTGCACCACTAATTTCGATTGATGGTTTTGCACAATTGGATTAAGTGCATGACGTAAAAAGGGTAACTGAGCGCTAGCATGGCGTAATTGTACCAAGTCACGTGGTCGTGCACTGCCAAGAGCCACTCGGCTCAAAACCCGTTCGATATCGCCAATTTCTTTTAATACCAGTCGAATTGGTGAGTCGTGATAACCACTCAGGATGGCTTGAATCGCATCAAGTCGAGCATCGAGTAAGGCGGTGTCACGCATCGGTTGCATCAGCGTACGACTGAGTAATCGACCACCCATGGCCGTTTGACAGTCATTGATGAGCTGAAACAATGATGTGCCATGCTCAAAAAGCGGGTCAACAATTTCTAAATTACGACGTGTCACGGGATCAAGTGCAATAAAATCGCTACTTTGTTCGAGCTGAATACTACGAATGTGGGGTAAAGCCGTTTTTTGCGTTTCTTTGGCATAATGAATCAATGCTGCCGCGGCTGCTTTGGCCAAAGGCAGATGGTCAATGCCAAAACCAGATAAGGTCGAAACACCGAGCTGATCTGACAAGGTTTTCTGTGCGTTGTTTAAATTAAAGTCGACATTCGGGCGCTTGGTGATAGGACAATCGAGTTGTTTTTTGACTTGTTCTAAAATGTTTGGATCAACAATATCTTCATCGACCAAAATTTCACTTGGCATGAGTCGGGCAAGTTCAATGCTTAGTTGTTCTAATTTAAAATCTTGTTGTTGAACTTTAAATAAACCTGCACTTAAGTCGAGCAGGGCAATACCAATCTGGTTTTGCTGGAGGCACAAAGCCACCAAATTTGAAGATTGATGGCTATTTAGTAAAGCATCGTCAGTGAGTGTGCCAGGAGTAAGAATACGCACAACACCGCGTTCAACAGGTCCTTTACCCGTCACTTCACCAAGTTGTTCACAAATAACAACGGTTTCGCCTTTTTTCACTAGGCGAGCGAGGTAACCTTCTGCGGCATGAAAAGGCACTCCTGCCATCGGGATAGGATTACCATTGGTTTTACCGCGATGCGTAAGCGTGATGCCGAGTAGTTTGGCGGCTTTATGGGCATCATCAAAAAATAATTCGTAGAAGTCACCCATACGATAAAACATTAAGGCATGAGGGTGTTGCATCTTAACTTTTAGGTATTGCTGCATCATAGGAGTGTGGGAATCAATATTGGCTATGATGTCTTGCAAGCTCATGTATATGAAATCCTTGAATTTAAATAATTAATTAAATTTTAAAACAAGTCTGACTGTCCAACCAGATCCTATTTATTCTGAATCAATCTGATCTAATCCACTTAAAAAGTATACCTTTTAGTGTACCTTTTTTTAGGCTTAATCATATTAAAGAGGTGTGGGAGGATTTTGTCTAACTCAGACTCGATATGGTAACAAATTCGAATGGTTGTACCAAAGAGAAATAAAATGTGAATAGTCACCGATTCTATAGATACATTTATCAAAACGGATAACTTTCTCTTTTTCAAGTTCAATGTCTGATCAGATCTGAACTAATACAGTTATGTACATATTTTTTTGATGTGTTTTGTTTTAACAACCTAGCAATTGAATATAGTGCATATTTAAAATGTATGGGCTTATGGGAAAAATTGCTTAAATCGCAAGATAGCATTTCCACTTTGAGCTAGAAATCTGTAAAATCTATGTCCATTCGTAAAGCCGTTTTTTATCAGCTCCAATCCTTTGGCTGATTCTTTTTGCAAGCCCATTTCTTCATTGCATTCTGCTTTTAATTCAATATTTTCGACGTTTATCTGTCTGGTTTAGGCATATAAGCATCATTAGGTGCCAACATGGAAATAAAAGTCAATTATCTCGATAACCTTCGACTCGAAGCTAAATTTGATGACTTTACTGTAATTGCTGACCAACCTATTCGCTACAAAGGCGATGGTTCAGCACCAGGACCATTCGACTATTTCTTAGCATCTTCAGCGATGTGTGCGGCTTACTTTGTTAAGGTGTATTGCCTTGCACGTAATATTCCAACCGATAATATTCGCTTATCACAAAATAATATTGTTGATCCTGAAGATCGTTATAAACAAATCTTTAAAATCCAAGTTGAACTGCCTGCCGATATTTCAGAAAAAGATCGTCAAGGGATTTTACGTTCGATTGATCGCTGTACTGTAAAGAAAGTGATTCAAACTGGACCGGATTTTGTCATTGAAGAAGTTGAAAGTATTGATGCAGATGCACAAGCGCTTTTAATGCCGAATTTGGCATCTGAACACTTGACGCATATCACAGGCAAAGACTTACCTTTAGAGGAAACCATTGCCAACATGTCAGGGTTATTGGCTGACTTGGGCATGAAAATTGAAATTGCGTCTTGGCGTAACATTGTGCCGAATGTTTGGTCGTTGCATATTCGTGATGCACATTCACCAATGTGTTTCTCGAATGGTAAAGGTGCAACCAAAGAAAGTGCTTTGGCTTCTGCCTTGGGCGAGTTTATTGAGCGTTTGAACTGTAATTTGTTCTATAACGATCAATTCTGGGGTGAAGAAATTGCCAATGCAGAATTTGTGCATTATCCAGATGAAAAATGGTTCCAACCTGGACCGAATGGTGAATTACCACCAGAAATTCTGGATGAGTATTGCAAAGCAATTTATGACCCTGAAAATGAACTTTTGGGCACACATTTATACGACACCAACTCAGGCAATATCGAGCGTGGTATTTGCTCGCTACCATACGTGCGTCAGTCCGATGGCGAAGTGGTGTATTTCCCAACCAATTTAATTGAAAACTTATATTTAAGTAATGGCATGAGTGCAGGTAATACCCTTGCCGAAGCACAAGTCCAATGCTTATCTGAAATTTTTGAACGTGCAGTGAAGCGTGAAATCATTGAAGGTGAAATAGCACTTCCAGACGTACCTGCGGATGTACTGGCGCAATATCCAAGCATCATTGAAGGGATTAAAAGCTTAGAAGAGCAAGGTTTCCCTATTTTGGTTAAAGATGCATCCTTGGGCGGAAAATACCCAGTGATGTGTGTGACCCTAATGAATCCTCGTACTGGGGGTGTATTTGCTTCGTTTGGTGCTCATCCAAATATGCAAGTGGCAATTGAACGTAGCTTAACCGAGTTAATGCAAGGTCGTAGCTTTGAAGGCTTGAATGACTTACCACGTCCAACCTTTAGTTCAGAGGCGGTCACGGAACCGAATAACTTTGTCGAACACTTTATTGATTCGAGTGGCTTGGTGTCTTGGCGTTTCTTTAGTGCAAAATCCGAATATGACTTTGTCGATTGGGACTTTAGTGCGGAAGGTCATGCGAAAAATACCGATGAAGCTAAAATTTTGTTTGATATTCTTAAGGATATGGGCAAAGAAGTTTACATGGCGGTGTATGAGCATTTAGGTGCTACAGCTTGTCGTATTTTAGTGCCTGACTATTCAGAAGTGTATTTAGTTGAAGATTTAATCTGGGACAATACCAATAAGGCGTTGTGGTTCCGTGAAGATACGCTGAATTTACATCGTCTGGATGATGAACAACTTGAGGCTTTGGTTGAACGTCTAGAAGAAAGTGAGTTGGATGACTATACCGACATCAAAACCCTGATCGGGGTTGAGTTTGATGACAATACGGTTTGGGGGCAATTAACGATTCTAGAACTGAAACTCATGATTTATTTGGCTTTACAGCAATTTGAAGAAGCCAAAGATCTGGTTGAGACTTTCTTGCAATACAACACCAATACGGTTGAACGTGGCTTGTTCTATCAATGTTTAAATGTTGTGTTAGAAGTAGAACTGGATGATGAAATGGAACTTGAAGATTATGAAGTCAATTTCCGCCGTATGTTTGGTGATGAACACATGGATGCAGCCGTAGGTTCAGTTGATGGTAGCGTTCGATTCTATGGTTTAACCCCAACCAGTATGAAACTAGAAGGATTGGATCGTCATCAGCGCTTACTCGATAGCTACCAAAAATTGCATGCAGCACGTGCAAAATATGCAAATCCTGTTCAAGCCGAATTGTTGGTCTAATTGATTTAAATTTGTTGTAGTCATAACACGAATTTTGGCCATACTTCTTGCAGGAGTATGGCTTTTTTTATGGGGTTAAAGTGACTTTTTTGCACAACTATTGAATAGTTAAATCGCTTCTAAATCACTTCAATTTAAGTGGTCACTTGAGTATAGGGGAGATCTGGTTCAATAAATTTATGAAGCCTGATTATACTTATGAATCTTATTGACCTGACATTGAAAGTGTCTTGCACTGAATTGATCGCTCAATAACCTGACATCAAGTTTGTGAATGGAGACAGTGATGATGTGTAGTAGCAATAAGTTAGTTTAGTTTGAATAGATTGAATAGACAGTCCAAAGACAATGGTTCCTCATAAAGAAACTACATTAATTTGATCATAAAAGATCCCAGTCAGGGAGCTTTTGTTCTGTATGAATCTAAGTTTTATCAGGTATCAAATCGATTGGATTTCACCAAAGTGGAATAATCAGATCCGAGATTTGTACGCTGAAAATTGAATACTTGATCATCGGCCTGAACGAAAAAGATATTTAAAAAAAATACTCCTAACACATCCAACATCACTCGGTGCTGAAAAATTAATCAATTTAGCTTGGTCATTGTCAGAAATAATCAGATTCTCATCTCACAACCAAAGTTGGTTCAAAAATTGCTTATATGTTTATTGTGGTGCGATTTTGCATACAAGAATTAATTTTGAGTCATTTTGGCTCATAAAGAATATAAGGCTAAATTGAGGGTGGGAAATCATGGAAATTTATACTCAACGATTAGAAACAGTTACAGAAGAGAGTAACTTTGACATCATTGAGCTGAATTTTGATACACGTCAAAAGAGCCGTTTTCGTGCAACTTTAAAAAATGGGGTAGATATTGGTGCAGATTTACCACGTACAGGTATTTTACGTAGCGGATCGTACATTGCGACTGAGAGCGGGAATATTCTAAGGGTTGAAGCACAAGCTGAAAAACTGATGAAAGTTTCTGCATCCCATGAATTTGATTTACTCAAAGCAGCCTATCATCTAGGTAATCGTCATGTGCCACTCATGTTGACGCCAACAGCTTTATATTTCGAGCCAGACCATGTGTTGGCAGAAATGGTTCGAGGCTTGGGATTAAGCATTCAAGATGTTGATCATCCTTTTGAGCCTGAAAGTGGTGCATATGCACAACACCAACATGATCATCGTTTAAGTCCAATCAAGACTTTGCACCATGTCCATCACTAATCCAGCGCAACTGTTAAGCCTATTAACACTGTCTTCTACGGCATTACCGATAGGGGCATATTGTTATTCACAAGGTGTAGAAAGTGCAATTGATCGTGGACTCATTTACGACGAAGCTTCCAGTATTGCTTATTTCGAGGAAGTGCTCGAAATGCTTCTGGTACGTTTTGAATTGCCCGTGCTGAAACGATTAATGCAATACAGTGAGGATATTGAGCAGTTTGATTACTGGGCAAACTTTTATCGTGCTAGCCGCGAGAGTAAGGAACTGTTGGCAGAGTCCAAACAACTGGCATTTTCACTCAATGCTTGGATTCGTGATGTTTTAAAACAACCAGTTAAAGTCAACAAGCATCTCGGCTTTGTCCCAGTCTATGGACACTTGTGCGGAAGCTTAGGACTTAATGAAACCGATGTGCTGACGGCCTATACCTTTACTGTTTTAGAAAATCAGGTTTTGGCAGCAGTAAAAACAGTTCCACTGGGGCAGATGAGTGGTCAGCGCATTTTATGGCATTTACATGGCTTGATCCCAGAAGCGATCAATCGCGCACTGACGCTGAACGATACCGAGATCAGCAGTGCCTTACCCCAATACGCCATGCTGAGTATGCATCACGAAACACAATATTCCAGACTATTCAGATCATAATTGTTAGAGGAAAAAATCATGTCACAACGTAGCCCATTACGAGTAGGAATTGGTGGACCTGTGGGTTCGGGGAAAACAGCCTTAACCTTAAATTTATGTCAGGCTTTACGTGAAAAATATAATATGGCGGTGGTGACAAATGACATTTATACCAAAGAAGATTCCAATTTTTTAACCCGTAACGAAGCCATGTCACCAGACCGAATTGTCGGTGTGGAAACAGGGGGCTGCCCACATACTGCAATTCGTGAAGATGCGTCCATTAACCTCGCCGCTATTGATGATTTATGTGAAAAATTTGATGGGCTAGAACTCATCATTATTGAAAGTGGTGGTGACAATTTAGCCGCAACTTTTAGCCCAGAGCTTTCAGATTTAACCCTGTATGTCATTGATGTGGCAGGTGGTGAAAAGATTCCACGTAAAGGAGGCCCCGGGATTACCAAATCAGATCTGTTAATTATCAATAAAACAGATTTGGCTCCAATGGTGGGCGCAAATTTAAGTGTGATGGATCAAGATGCAAAACGCATGCGGGGCGAAAAACCATTCCTATTCACCAATATGAAAACCCAAGCAGGTTTGGAACAAATTATTTCTTTTATTGAAAAACAAGGCTTATTTAAAAACTGATTCGGGGAAACATAATGACTTATTTAAAAAGAACTTTGGTGACTTTCGCTGCTGCATTTCCCATGTGGGCAATGGCTCATCCCGGACATGCGCATCAGAGTAGTTTTATGACCGGTTTTATTCATCCTTTTACGGGTCTTGATCATTTAATGATGGCAATGGCTTTTGGTGTATTGCTTTGGTCTGCGACTACACGTTGGAAATTTGCTGGATTAGCAGGCTTGGTCATTGCGATGGTGAGTGGTTTTGCGCTAGGTCAGCTCAATATCTTTTCCGCGAGTATTGCGGAATACGGCATTATTTTCTCATTGTCTATATTAGCCATCGCACTTTGGAGCAAAGCCAATCGCTTGTTTGCACTGGCCACGATGATTCTCGCAAGTTTTCACGGCATGGCGCATGGCACAGAGTTGAGCCAATCCGGTCATGTGGTGGGTTTGGTTATAGGCATGGTCGTTGCAATGTCTTGTATTTATGTCGGTGGGCTAGGGCTGGGTGCATTCGTTCAAAAATACGTACCGCATGGTAAAAAAATTATTGGTGGCATCGCAGCACTCGTCGCACTGATTGGTTTAGCTTAATGATTTTATATCGGTTTTCATGCTGAAACGGTCATAGCTCACATTTTAGTATTCGTCACATCAGAGGAATAATGCAAGATTTAACCTTAAGTCGAACGCATGATACACAATTATGGTTTGCCAAGTTAGAGCTCGGCTTTCAGGCACAAAAACAGCCTGAATGTACGGTGTTACATCACCGCAAACATTATGGTCCAGTGCGGGTACAAAAAATGTTGTGGCCAGAAAAGACGGGTGTGTGTCATGCCATTATCGTGCATCCACCCGCAGGCATTGCCGGTGGTGATCATTTAACTTTTGATCTGTCGGTAGATGCACAGGCACATGCTGTGGTGACTACCCCAGGTGCGGGAAAATGGTACAAAACCAACGACAAAAAGGCCTATCAACATATCAATATCAGTTTGAATGGCAATGCTATTTTTGAATGGTTACCACAAGAAACCATGTTGTTTAATGGGGCAAATGCACATTCAGAAACCCTTATTCATTTAGATCAGGCAGCTAGTTTTATTGGCTGGGACATGCTGGTCATTGGTCGGCAAGCGCGCGATGAACAATTTAGCCAAGGGGCATACATTAACCAATTCAAACTATTTCGCAATCAGAGCCTGTTGGTGGCGGATACTTTGAGTTTTAAGGGCAATGATCGTTGGCTAAGTTCATGCTTAGGCATGCATGGACAATCTGTTATGGGCAGTTTCTGGGCTGTTCCACCCACCGAATATCGTGCCAGTGTTTATTTGGAACAGCATCTCGATTTAATTCGCGAGTTAATCATGCGTATGGATGTGCCCGTGACCTTAACGCTGTTGGATGATGTGGTTTGCGCACGCTTTTTAGGTCAGGATGTTCGGCAATGCCATGATGCTTTTGCAGCGATTCGGGCGAAACTCAGACGCTATTGGTATGATCTGGATGAAGAGTTTCCGCGTATTTGGAGAACTTAGCGACTATTTAGCAATTGTGTATATACAAAATAGCCTAAGTTTCATTCACATGTTGAGCATGTAGTACATAAAAAAGCGTCAGGTTAAGAAAGGTAAAAGATATGGAATTAAATCCAACAGAAAAAGACAAGCTTTTAATTTTTACAGCGGGTTTGCTTGCAGAGCGCCGTAAAGCACGTGGCTTAAAGTTGAACTATCCCGAAGCAATTGCATATATTTCGGCGGCATTGCTTGAAGGCGCACGTGACGGCATGAGTGTAAGTGAATTAATGCATTACGGAACAACTTTGTTAAGTCGGAATGATGTAATGGAGGGAATTGCGGAAATGATTGTTGAAGTCCAAGTTGAAGCCACCTTTCCTGATGGTTCCAAACTGGTCACCGTCCATCAACCCATCATGTAATGACAAAAATAAGGAACAACGATGATTCCAGGTGAAGTGATCACGCCAGATCGTGATATTGAGTTAAATGTTGGACGCGAAACGCTCAAAATTACTGTGGCCAATGCAGGAGATCGCCCGATTCAAATTGGTTCGCACTTCCATTTTTATGAAGCCAATGATGCATTGCTATTTGAACGTGCACAGACCAAAGGCTATCGCCTGAATATTGCGGCTGGTACCGCAGTGCGTTTTGAACCGGGGCAAAGCCGAGATGTGGAGTTGGTGGCTTTGGCGGGGAAGCGGGAAGTTTACGGTTTTGCGGGTCGAGTGATGGGGAAACTTGACTAGATAGAAATAGAAAAATCTTTCAAGAATTTAGAGTAATCCAGAATGAAAATGTCACGACGCGCATATGCGGAAATGTTTGGCCCCACGGTTGGGGATCGGGTTCGCTTGGCGGATACCGAATTATTTATAGAAGTCGAACAAGATCTGACCACTTATGGTGAAGAAGTTAAATTTGGTGGCGGCAAGGTCATCCGAGACGGCATGGGGCAATCCCAGCTATTGGCAGAGGATGTCGCGGATACCGTCATTACCAATGCGTTAATTGTCGATTGGTGGGGCATTGTCAAAGCCGATGTCGGTCTGAAAAATGGCCGTATTTGGAAAATCGGAAAGGCGGGAAATCCCGACATCCAACCGAATATTACCATTCCTTTAGGTGCTGCGACTGAAGTGATCGCAGGTGAAGGACAGATTCTCACAGCGGGCGGTATTGATACGCACATTCACTGGATTTGTCCACAACAAGTTGAAACTGCACTGATGTCGGGTACAACCACCATGATTGGTGGGGGAACAGGACCCGCAGCGGGGACATCGGCCACCACCGTGACACCAGGACCGTGGCATATTGCGACCATGCTGCAAGCCATTGATGATATGCCCATGAATATAGGCTTGTTAGGCAAAGGAAATTTGAGTTTGCCTGACCCGATTCGCGAGCAGATTGAAGCAGGTGTCGTCGGTTTAAAATTGCATGAAGACTGGGGTTCAACACCTGCAGCCATTGATAATTGCTTGACTGTAGCGGATGAATACGATGTACAAGTGGCAATTCATACCGATACTTTAAATGAGAGCGGCTTTTTAGAGGAAACACTCGCGGCATTTAAACAGCGCACCATTCATACCTATCATACCGAAGGTGCAGGTGGTGGTCATGCGCCTGATATTTTAAAAGCCATTGGTCAAGCCAATGTTTTGCCATCCTCAACCAATCCGACCCGTCCATATACCATCAATACCATTGATGAGCATTTGGATATGTTGATGGTCTGTCACCATTTAGACCCAGCAATTTCCGAAGATGTTGCATTTGCTGAAAGTCGGATTCGTCGTGAAACCATTGCTGCCGAGGATATTTTGCAGGATTTGGGGGCAATTTCCATGATGTCATCCGATTCACAGGCCATGGGACGTGTGGGTGAGGTGATTATTCGCACATGGCAAACCGCGCATAAAATGAAAGTGCAACGTGGACCTTTAGAAGGCGATACGCCACATAGCGATAACCATCGGGTCAAACGCTATATTGCTAAATATACCATTAACCCTGCGATTACCCATGGTTTGAGCCATGAGGTGGGTTCAGTCGAAGAAGGTAAACTGGCGGATTTGGTGCTGTGGAAACCGGCATTTTTTGGGGTGAAACCTGCAATGATTATTAAAGGCGGTATGATTGCCGCTGCACCAATGGGTGATATTAATGCCTCAATTCCAACGCCTCAGCCTGTGCATTATCGTCCAATGTTTGGGGCAAATGCGCGTGGTGTGCATAACACCTGTATTACCTTCTTGTCTCAGGCGGCAATTCATAACGGTGTGGCTGAAAAATTAGGGCTGAAGAAAATCATTTCGGCATGTCAAAACACTCGGAATATTTCAAAAGCCGATATGAAGCACAATACCTATACGCCAGTCATGGAAGTTGATCCAGAAATCTATGAAGTACGCGCAGATGGTGTGCATTTAACCTGTGAACCTGCCGCCGTATTGCCAATGGCACAGCGTTATTTCTTATTTTAATTTTGTATGTAACGTTGAAAAGCCTGCCAAATGGGCGGGCTTTCCCGCTAACGATAAGACGATGCCTGTGAGTGGCAGCGGTCAAAATATTTCAATAAAACCGCTGCATTTACAAATAACAAAGCTATATTGATCTATCTTCTGAGGAATATAAGTGACACAAGATTATTTACGTGGGCAGGAACTCATCGACCACATTCAGCATGCAGCTTATTCACGCGATTTGATTGGCTATCATGGTGAGCCACCCAAAGTACAATGGCCGAATGGCGCTCGTATTGCAGTGCAGTTTGTACTGAATTATGAAGAAGGGGGTGAAAACCACATTGAACATGGCGATGCTGGCTCCGAACAGTTCTTATCCGAGATTATTGGGGCAGCAAGCTTTCCCGATAAACATATGTCGATGGATTCCATGTATGAATATGGTTCTCGTGCCGGATTTTGGCGTATTCATCAGGAGTTTAAACGACGTAATTTGCCCATGACGATCTTTGGGGTGGGCATGGCATTAATTCGCAATCCCTATATTGTACAAGCGATCAAAGACGCAAATTATGATGTGGTTTCACATGGTCAGCGTTGGCTACATTATCAAGACATGCCGATTGAACTTGAACGCCAATATATGAATCAAGCCATCAGTGTTTTGGACGCCTTATTTGGACAAGCACCTATCGGTTGGTATACCGGTCGGGACAGCCCGAATACCCGTCAGTTATTAGCCGAGTTCCCGCAGATCAAATACGATTGTGATTACTATGGCGACGACTTGCCATTTTGGAGTGCATTAACAGATTCCTCAGGTGATAGCCGTCCACATTTAATTATTCCTTATAGCTTGGACAGCAATGACATGAAGTTCAGCTCACCAGGGGGTTTTAACAGTGCCGAGCAATTTTACCAATACTTAAAAGATGCCTTTGATGTGTTATATGCAGAAGGGGAAGCCTCTCCGAAAATGCTGTCGATAGGTATGCATTGCCGGATTTTAGGGCGACCGGGACGTTTTAAAGCTTTGCAAAGATTTTTAGATTATATTCAATCTCACGACAAAGTATGGATTTGCAGGCGCGGGGATATTGCGGAGCACTGGTATCAGTATCATGCTGAATAAGAGAACACGAAGGTTTTTACTTTAAAAGAACTGGTGTTTCTTTAAGTTTTATTGCAAGTGATGCATCCTTAACCTGAGTTAAGGATGCATAGCAAATACAGTGGTAATTTTAATCTTAGAAATGCACCACGGAACGAATAGACTTGCCTTCATGCATTAAATCAAAAGCTTCATTGATTTTTTCTAAGCCCATGGTATGGGTTACGAAAGGTTCTAATTGAATATCACCTTTCATGGCGTCTTCGACCATACCAGGCAATTGAGTACGACCTTTCACCCCGCCAAATGCAGTTCCCATCCATTTACGACCCGTAACTAACTGGAATGGACGCGTTGAAATTTCCTGACCGGCACCTGCAACACCAATAATAACTGACTGTCCCCAACCACGGTGTGCACACTCTAATGCAGAGCGCATAACATTCACATTACCAATACATTCAAAGGAATGATCGACACCCCAACCTGTCATTTCAACAATCACTTGTTGAATTGGTTGTGCATAATCTTTTGGATTTAAGAAATCAGTAGCGCCAAACTGTTTGGCCAGTTCAAACTTGTCTGGATTGGTGTCGACAACAATAATACGACCTGCTTTGGCCTGTTTTGCACCTTGCACTACGGCAAGACCAATACCACCCAAGCCAAATACAGCAACAGAATCGCCTTCTTGTACTTTAGCTGTATTGTGTACAGCACCAATTCCTGTAGTTACGCCACAACCCAATAGGCAGACTTGCTCATGATTGGCTTCTGGGTTGATTTTGGCCAAAGAAACTTCAGCCACAACCGTATATTCACTAAAGGTTGAACAGCCCATGTAGTGATAAATAGGTTCGCCGTTATATGAGAAACGTGTAGTTCCATCTGGCATAACACCTTTGCCTTGAGTAGCACGTACAGCAACGCAAAGATTGGTTTTACCAGATTTACAGAATAAACATTCTTTACATTCAGCGGTATACAGTGGAATTACATGGTCACCCGGTTGTACACTGGTCACACCTTCACCAACTTCCACCACAATACCTGCACCTTCATGTCCCAATACCGCAGGGAATACACCTTCAGGATCATCACCTGATAAGGTAAAAGCGTCGGTATGGCAAACGCCTGTATGCGTGATTTTCACTAAGACTTCACCTTTTTGCGGTGGGGCAACATCGATTTCAACGATTTGAAGGGGTTGACCCGGGGCAAAGGCTACGGCTGCACGTGATTTCATAAAATTCTTCCTGATAAGATTATTTTAAATATGACTTGAGAATTTTGGCGATATCGACAAATTCCTCTTTTCGCTCTTGCTCGGTTGACTCGCCTGTAACGAGAGTATCTTTTAAGTGAATTTCTAGCATTTCATTCATTAAGCCATTAATGGCTCCACGGACTGAACATATTTGTTGAAGAATTGCCCCGCAATCTGCATTTTCTTCTAATGCATTTTCAATGGCTTGGGTTTGACCTTTAATACGTCTGACCCGGAGCAGAATTCTTTTTTTATCTTCAATTTGGTTCGGCATGAAATCTGTCTTTGGCTTCTTTAATAGTATAGTACCCTATAGTATATAGAGGGGGCAATCATCCGACTAAAAAAATTAAAATGTCGAGCAAAAAAAACAAGCCCTAAAGCTGTCGAAGGGGCAACGTTGGATTTTTTATGGAATTAGATCAATTTTATGTCAGGCACTTTCACGGATGCCAGAAGCAATGAGATGACGTAGGGCGAGTCTCTCTAGAGAGGTGTCAGCCAGAAGACAATTTAGAAAACTGCAATCTCCTATAATCAGGCAAATTTTTATAGTGGTTGTCGTATGAATTTATCCGCAGTCTCAGATCTCCGCAGTTTACGAAATTATCTGCTTCAATATAGCCATAGTGAAGCAATCACAGTGCATTGGTCACTAATGCAGATTTGTACGCATTGTGCTCAGACCATTCTTTGTGCAATGACAGGCTATCCGAAGTTAAAACCGCGGATTATTCGCAATACCATTGGTCCTTGTGTTTTGGCTTGGTTTTTCTACCGTAATCGAATGCAGCATAATTTACAGGCAGACTTAGAGGGTGCAGCAGCAATAGAGGTACAGCATCGTCCAGCTTTAGAGATTTTGATACAGATTATTGATCAATTTTTGGCTTATGAAGGTCAGCTTCAGCCACATTTTGTATTCGGTAATTTAACGAAGGCGCAGTATGACCGATATTTTACCTTGCATATTCAGGATCATTTCTCGGAGGTGAATTTTCTCACTGAATCATAATTTTTTTGGCTCAGGTTTTGCTTGAACGATGCCTTAGCAAATCTGAACGATAAGCACATAATTTTGATATGATCAGAATGCAATGGATGGAACAGCACCAAAGAGGGATTTAAGCATGCGATCAAATGTATTACTCGATAAATGTAATTGGTCTTTGCTGCGCATCTTTCGCGTGATTGTTCAAGAAGGCAGTTTAAATAAAGCTGCGATCAAGCTTTTTCTCACCCAATCCGCGATTAGCCAAAGCCTAAAAAGACTGGAAGAGCAAATTGGTGAAACGCTGATTGTGCGCACAGGGGGCAAGTTTTACTTAACAGCCACGGGTGAAATTGTTTTTGAAGCGAGTATGATGATTTATAGTCAATTATTGGACTATGAAGAAAGACTGAATACAGAGAAAAATAGCTTATCAGGTACGATTAAACTTTTGGTGCTGAGCCGTATAGAATCGAGCCGGTATGATCAGCTCTTGCATGACTTTCATCAAAAATATCCATTGGTGGATTTTCAGGTTGATGTTTTAAAGAGTAAAGAAATTCAACAATTGTTATTACAAAAAATTCCCGCTTTGGGTATTGGGATTAATCAAACCCATCATCCAAAATTGAATTACCATACCTTAATTAATCAAAAATATGCACTATTTTGCAGTGATCAACATCCGCTTTATCACGAGAATATTCAAAGCATTGAGCAAATTAAAGGACATGGATTTATTTCTTTCCAAAGTGAACAGTTAAATAATCCAGCATCGCCATTAAATGAGGTGCGGGAAAGCATTCTGAAAAATAATAGGCTATTAGTGACCACCAATAATATGGATGAAGTGATCCGGTTTATTCAAAATGGCATTGGTATTGGGCTATTGCCCAAAAATATTATTGAAAAAAGCCAGAAACAGCGTTTGTTTAAGCAACTGCCGCCATTTCCCTATGTCTCGATTATTCCAATATCCGTGGCTTGGCATAAAGATAGAGAGCTCTCCTTACTGGAACAGTACTTTATTAATGATCTAAGAAGTGTATTTCACAGCAGTTCTTGAAAACATGATGTCTCGTCTTCAGGTTATACCGTTTTCAATTATTCTGAATTTCCCCATACAGCTAGCAATTTTGTGCTGTTTTGCCCGTATAATGCCGCCTTAAGTTTAAGCAGATGAACCTTGTCGGTTTGATCAAAGATGGTATGCGGATGGCATGATGTGGAAGACCTTATTAAATTTAACTCATAGTCAATTGGGGGTGTTCATGGCACCGCTCATTTTTATTGCGGCTATGACGGGTCTGCTGTATGCCTTAACTCCACAAATCGAGCAGAGCATTTATCGGCAACAGTTATTTGCTGAACATCAGCCAGAGCAGGAGCCACAAGCTTTAAGCTTACAGGTTAAAGCGGCACAACAGGCCTTGCCTGATGGCGCGACTATTCTGGCTGTGCGTACTCCAGCAAGCGCAGACAGTACCACGCGTGTTCTGTATCAATCCGCTGAAGATGCTGTGACCAGTACGGCTATTTTTGTGAACCCTTATACGTTAGCGATACAAGGTCAGTTACCTGTCTATGGTACGAGTGGTGTGTTACCTGTGCGGACTTTTCTGGATCAGCTACACCGCAATTTGTTCTTGGGTGAATGGGGACGGCTTTATAGTGAGCTGGCAGCGAGTTGGTTGGGAATTTTTACCCTCACGGGCTTGTTGCAATGGTGGCTGAAGCGAAAAACAATTCAACAAGCATCGCATGCGCGGCATACGTTCATCAGGTGGCATTATCTTACGGCATTACTGATATTGCCCATGCTGTTATTTCTATCCCTGACCGGACTCACGTGGTCAAAATGGGCAGGTGAGAATATTGCGCAAATTCGGCATTGGCTAAACAGTGATACACCAAGCTTAAACTTACAGATTGCACATGTTTCGCAGGCAACTACTCCAAATTTACACGCAGAACATCATGCCATGATGCAGATGTCAGATGCTGCATCGCAAAAGCTAGACCTGAATCAGTTTGATCGAATTATTGCAATTGCTAGAGCCAACGGTTTGATGGCATCAGCCTTACAGATTAAGCCGAGTTATGACATGCATCTGGCATGGAAAGTTGAAGAAATGAATCATCGCCATCCGATTCAAGTCGATGCTTTAGCGGTAGACATGCAGCAGCATAAAGTGATTGATGCTGTGCATTTTCAGGATTTTCCACTCTCGGCCAAACTGACCCGCTGGGGCGTTGATATGCATATAGGCGTGCTGTTCGGTTGGGTGAATCAGTTGCTGCTTGTAATCAGTGCGTTAGGCATCTTGGCGATTATTCTCTTGGCCTATCGTGCATGGTGGAGTTATAGCCGACCGATTCAAACCATACAGAGTTTTAATGAAAATTTAAAACGTCTGTGGCAACAGCGTAATTTGAAGCCTTTAATGCTACTGTTGGTTGCGATGGTTGTACTGTATTGCTTAGTCCCAATCTGGGTAGTCAGTATCGTGTTATTTCATACTGTTTTTGCACTGGTGCAAGGGTATCAACATTTTAAGCGACCATCTTAATCTTTATTTTAATTTCAATTGATTAGCGCGAAGTTGCAACTCAAGCTAGAGATGTGAAGTACCATGCATGTGCATGGTACTCCTGTCATTTATGCCAAATTTTCTAGCACAAATTGTGGGGATTTGAGAAAGAGGCGAATGAGTGCCTGAGCAGAACTCGAAGGTTGGCGGACACCACGCTCCCAACTTTCTAAAGTCCTGACCGAAATGCCAAGTTTTGTGGCAAGTTCGAGCTGTGAAATCTTCATTTTATGTCTGGTTCGGATAATGCTTTCTGACCAGTTAAAGGCTTGCTTCGAGACATAACGCTCATGAAATGCCTGAGCTTGTGCTGATAAATGCATGTCATGCTCCCGATTCAATAGGCCAGTTGTAGCAATAGTCTAAACAGTAGGGCAATCACCAACAGCCCCAGAAACCCTGCCAACCAAAGCACAATAAACCACTGAAATTGAGATAATTTCATAAGTCACTCCTTAATGGTAGCCTTCATCACCGACACGGACTTTGTCACGGAACACCCAGTAGGACAAAATGGTGTACATAATAATGATCGGGATTAAGATTAAAGCCCCGATAAGGGCAAATAATTGACTATTGGCGGGTGCAGCGGCATCCCAAATGGTGATGGATGGTGGAATGACGTAAGGGAAAATGCTGATTAAAAAACCCGTATAGGCCAAGAACACCAAAGCCAGCGTATATAAAAAGGGTGTCGATTCCTGCTGCTTACGACAGGCCTGAATAGTGAGATAGCTAAACACCACCACCAGTATTGGCACAGGGCTAAAATAGAGCAATTGCGGTTGAGTAAACCAACGCTCGGCAATGCGGGGATGCGCCATAGGGGTATAAATACTCACCACCACAAAAATGATGAACAATGCCAGCATCAATTTCGGCATCAGTTTATACATCTGTTGTTGTAGATGCTGGTCGGTTTTTAAAATCAGCCAGCCACAACCGAGTGCAGCATAAACAATCACAACGCCTAAGCCGGTAAACAATGAAAAGGGAGTCAGCCAGTCGAGGCCACCGCCGGCATAACGACCATCCACAATATGAATGCCTTGAATATAAGCACCTAAAATGACCCCTTGTAAAAAGCTAGAACAGAAAGAGCCACTAATAAAAGCTTTGTCCCATAAATACTTGGTGCGATTGGCTTTAAAGCGAAATTCGAAAGCAACCCCACGGAAAATCAAGGCAATGACCATGAGAATAATCGGTAGATAAAGCGCTGAAAGTACCGCCGAATAAACCATCGGAAATGCTGCAAATAAACCAGCACCACCCAGCACCATCCACGTTTCATTGCCATCCCAGACTGGGGCGACGGTATTCATCATTACATCGCGTTCTTGTTGGCTTTTTATAAAAGGAAACAGAATCCCAATCCCTAAATCGAAGCCATCTAGGACCACATAAATAAAGACGCCAATGGCAATAATGACAATCCAAATTAAAGATAAATCGATCATGATGATGCTCCCTGATTTTGATCGTCAATAAAGTCATCTGCGGCACTTAATGGGCGCATGGGTGTTTTGAAATGACCTACACCACCAACTTCTTCAGCAGTACTATGAATAAACTCAGGTCCTTTATGCATGAGTTTCAGCATGTAATAAATGCCGATCCCAAATACGATGCAGTACACGACAACAAAAATAATTAATGTAAGTCCGACTTGTTCCGCAGAAACAGGAGAAAGCGCGTCTTTGGTACGCATCACCCCGTAGATTACCCAAGGTTGGCGTCCAACCTCTGTGGTGAACCAACCCGCCAGTAAAGCGATAAATCCTGAGGGCCCCATGAACAATGCGAAACGTTGCAGCCATTTATTTTCATAAAGTTGATTGCCTTTTCTGAGCCAGAGTCCTGCCAATGCCAAAAGCAACATCAACATGCCTAAGCCAACCATAATGCGGAAGCTCCAGAACACCACAGTGGAATTAGGGCGATCTTCAGGGGCAAAATCTTTTAACCCCTGTACGGTGCCATCTTTAGAGTGTGTCAGAATGAGGCTACCGAGATTGGGAATAGCAAGGGCATATTTGGTACGTTCTTCTTGCATATCAGGAAGACCAAATAAATAAAGCGGCATGCCTTCATCATGATTGGTTTCCCAATGACCTTCCATCGCGGCAAGTTTGGCAGGCTGATGCTTTAAGGTATTTAAGCCGTGGGCATCTCCAATCAATACTTGCAGTGGTGCAAGAATCAGAATCAGCCAAAGCGCCATTGAGAAAGATTTTTTGACCAGTTCATCACGACGTCCCTTGAGGAGATGCCATGCCGCTGTTGCTGCCACCAGTAAGGCCGCAACCATAAAGGCCGCAATCGCCATATGTGCTAAACGGTAATGAAAAGAGGGGTTAAAGACAATTGCAAACCAGTCTTGCGGCACAATCACGCCGTTTTCGATGCTAAAGCCTTGCGGGGTTTGCATCCAACTGTTTGAAGATAAAATCCAGAACATGGAAATACAGGTCCCGACTGCGACCATTAAGGTGGCAAAGAAGTGGGCTTTTTTACCCACGCGCCCCCAGCCGAAGAGCATAATGCCCAAGAAACCGGCTTCTAGGAAAAAGGCACTTAATACTTCATAAGCCAATAATGGCCCAGTGACACCGCCAGCAAAACGTGAAAATTCACTCCAGTTGGTGCCAAACTGATAGCTCATCACCACGCCCGAGACCACGCCCATGCCAAAAGCGACCGCAAAAATTTTCACCCAGAATTTAAACAAGTCCTGATAAATTGGATTGTTGGTTCTTAACCAGCGCCATTCAAGTACAGCCAAAAAGCTAGCAAGCCCAATGGAAATTGCTGGAAAAATAATATGAAAGGAAACGGTAAAGGCAAACTGAATACGTGCCAGTTCTAGTGCAGTTAAACCTAAATTCATGCTGTCACCCCACGCAATGCTGGGTACAAAATTAGGAAATATCGAGATGAATTGGGCTCTACCCACATTGGAGTATCAAAAAAAGATATAAACATAAGATCTGTCTCTTCGATGCAATAAAATGAAAAGCACAGCAAAACTGCTGCGTGACTTAGATTGCAAAAGACAGTGGTGGTGCTCGACCTTGAGGAATGAGAAAGAGCTGCTGTAGTTCAAAGAACACATGCAAGAAGTTTTCACGGAATGCCAGAAAACGAATCTGTATTCGCAGTAAAATCAGCTTGAAATCGGTCTCGGGTAACGGCAAGACATGGCTATAGACCACGCAGTACTGACACTGATGATTAGCGTCATGATGTGAGTGCGTTGTTGGACTGGCTTGATCGTTGCTTGCTAGAGTATGCCCCAAATGTTGCGCATGATCCGTCATGTTCATCATGTTGTGATGTTGATGGGACTGCTGCAAATTGGGTAAAGTTTTGGTGGAAAAATCACCTATTTTAAGTGCTTGGGCAATAGTTTCACAGACAGGAGAAATTTGGAACTTCTCTGGCAAAAGTGGCTGTAAAAACACCGCTATCTGTAATAAGACTGCAAAGAAACCAAACAGTCTTCCGAAACACATAAGCACCTAATGTGATCTCTTTTGGAAATCATTAGCACAACACTATAGCAAATGTTTTGTGAAATGGTAGACATAAATCTTGTTAAATCATATGTAAATCACTGAAATTTTGACTGGATGGTGAATTTTTCCTCAGGCAAACTCAACCAAGCGCAAGGTTAAACCAATTGATTCACGCGGATGTATTATGTTAGTTTCCGCCTCGCACAATTGATGGATGTATAGCGGGTTGAGAACAGCTTTGGTTCTCGCTTTAATGGCGATGTTTTTACAAGTAGCTGTATTTTTACAGCCACTCTTACCTGAGGAATTTCAGATTTCTCCGGTATGCGTCACTATTGCCGAATTAACGCTACAAGTAAAATCATCCACTCATCAATCGCTGCATCATTCAACTGCGGACACTTCGCAGTCTCATGATCTGTTGCAAATGCAGCATTCCACGTCTAAGCACCAACACCAACTGGATCATCACTGTATTTTCTGTACCGTGTATGGACATTTGCTGCCGCATTTAAATATAGAAATTAAAGAAGTGGTTAAACGCTTAAATGTTCGCTTATTGGCATTTCAACAAGCCTTTCGCCATGTTTTCTTTGTTTTACAGCGGTTATTTCTAAGTCCTCAGGGACGTGCCCCACCTGTATTGGCCTAAATTTTCTACATAAAGCATGCACAGATATTGGAATCTTCCAATGGTCTGTGTTGAGTCTGGTTTGAATCATTGTCTGTATGACTGCGTAATGGCATAGGTATTTCACATCTTATGCTTTGAGTGCTGTTGCAACAGGCAAACCTCATCCTGCAGGATTTCATCTATTGCTTCCGTGGCACAAGTTTGGCGATGAAAGAAATATAGCGCTGCCTGAAGCTTGAGGGAAATTCAAACCATTCAATTATTCAATGAAACCAGCATCACTTGCGCACCTTGTGGAGTTTGCATGGATTTCAGTATTAGAATTTTAGGTTATTTTTTTCATGGCGAAATTTATTGTTCACCCGCTCTCGTTGAGTATTTTGCTGGCGCAACTTTCAATTAATGTGGTGTTTGCCGCTGAAGCAACTGAGCAAGACACGGATATTACACAGTTATCCACCATTACCTTAACCGCAGAAAAGCAGGATGAACGTCATACTTCATCACAAGCCATCACTCAGTTTAACCATGATTTATTGGACGTGCCTTTTACCAAGTCGCATGTGTCCGAGACGGATATTCAAAATCATAATGTACAGCGCATTAGCGATGCTTTGTCATTGGTGAATGGGGTGGTGTATCAAGACAGTTATGGTGGCGGATTTTGGGATAATTACTCATTCCGTGGCTTTAGTACTGACCCAAACATGGGGACGATTTACATGCGTAATGGCTTGAGTTCTGTGAGTGGCATTCATACACCTCGAGATATGGTGAATATACAAGCGATTGATTTCTTAAAAGGTCCGATGGCAGCCATGTATGGACAAGGGGCGATCGGTGGCATCATGAATATCACCACCAAACAACCAGAATGGCAATCGAAAGGCAGTTACAGCCTGAGTGGCAGCACCTTAGAAGAATACCGAGCTGCGCTAGATGATACGGGTGCAGTGAATCAGGCGCTGGCTTATCGACTAGGCTTGGCCTATGAAAATAATCAGAGCTTCCGTGATCACGTAGACAGTCAACACTATTACATTGCCCCACAATTGGCATGGAAAATTTCAGAGCAAACCCAACTGAATTTAGATATGGAATTTGCACAGTCCAACGGGGTGTTTGATCGAGGCATTCCGATGCTTAATGGTCAATTGACGCTGAATAAAAAGACCTTTTTGGGTGAGCCGAGTGATGGCGATATCACGATTAAAAATCAGATGTATCAATTGCGCTTAAATCATGCATTTAATGATGATTGGAACAATACTACAGCCATTACTTATAACCATGGTGAGCGCGCGGGGACTTCCACTGAGTTATGTGGAGTATATCCTGATAAAAGCTGCTTTCCAGATGCAAAGAAAGATAGTGAATGGGGAATATTAAATCCAATCGAAAATACTACAGCAAAGCGTTTCCGTCGTTACCGCCAATTTGAAACGAGTACAGCTCAACTCCAGTCCATTTTCCGAGGCAAAGTAAACGCAGGGAATATAAGGCATGAAGTGGTTGCGAACTTTGAAGCAAGCCAATACACCATTGATCAAGTTCAACAACGAAATTGTAATCAGGTTAATTCAACGAGTTGTTCTGTAGAAGACGCTTATATTCCAATAAATATCTATGATCCAACGTACGGTCATACATCAAATTTAACCCGCACCACCAAAGACAGTAAAGAAACGCAAGAGATGTTGGGCTTTAATCTCCAAGACCACATTTTCTTGAATGATCAGTGGAATATCTTATTGGGTGGACGTTACAACCGTTTAGAACAACAGATTGATGATCATCGTACAGGGAAAAGTGCGAATCAGGCCTTTAGTCCATTTACCCCACGTGCGGGAATCAATTATCAACCCACTGAAAAGTTGTCATTTTATAGCAACTGGGGCAAAGCGTTTGAACTGAATACGGGCTTGAACAAAGATAATGAGCTGTATGAGCCTGAAAAAACAGAAAGCTGGGAAGTAGGTGCTAAATATCAGTTCTTAGCCAAAAGCTGGTTAGGTCTGACATATTTTGATATGCAAAAACAGCATTTGTTAACCGAAGGTATTAGCGATAGTTATGTAGACAGCGGGCGAGTGCAAAGTCATGGACTGGAATTTGAGTTACAGCATCAATTGACTGAACAGTTGCGCTTAAATGCCAACTATACCTTTACCGATGCTTCCGTCGTGGAAAGTGAAGTTGAAGCAAAAGGTGCAAGACTGAAAAACATTCCTAAACATACCGCAAATTTGACTGCGGATTACCAGTTTAATCTGGCAGGACATGCTTCTGGTTTAATTGCCAATCTGAATTATTACGGCAAGCGCAGTGCAAACTATATGGATAATGGTACAAGTTTGCCTGATTTCACTGTCGTGAATGTGGGTGGCTATCTGCAACTCCATCCTGATGTGCGTGCCCAGTTGAATATCGAAAATCTGTTTGACCAAGATTATTACGTGTCCAGTTATACCAATAACTGGGTACAACCAGGCGAGCCACTGAAGGCAACTCTGAGCTTAAACTGGACATTCTAAAAGACTAGGCAAGGGCTGTCGTTTATGCAGCCTATGCCCATCTTTTCAAAGAGATTTGCGTTATGAAAAAAACCTTAGTATGTAGTTTTGTCTTTGCCAGTTTATGTTTGGGCTGTAGCCAATCTGAAAAAGCCGAACAAAAAGACAGTGAGCATGTAAAAACCATGAACGTGATAGATCCTGAGCTGCAAAAGTGGGTCGGTCATTACAAAGGAATTACCCCGTGCATCACCTGTTCTGCATTTTGTGATGGATGTGAGGGTACAACGGTCGAAATTTATCTCAAGTCAGATCAAAGCTTTCAATTGCGACGTACCCCGAATAGCGAAACGCAAAAAGCTGAAGAGTATCAAGGACATTTTGCCTTTGAAGATTCTGGAAAACTGAAAATTCAACTTCAGGGGGTTAAAGAGCGCAATCAGCTTATTTTTGGACAGGATTATGTTGAAGTGATTGATGTCAAATCGGGTGCATCTTATCGAGACTTTCCTGATTTTCAGTTGGTGAAAATCTAATCTTTAAAATATTGTGATTGCGAAAGAAAGGCAGCGTATTTGCTTATTAGGGCTGAATAATCGGTCCTATTAGCTAAAAAGCACACAGAACGCATGAGTTGTCAGTCATGCTTTTGAGCCGAGTGCGCGTCGATGTTGGTCCGCCCTTAAGTTGCAGTTTTGGGCAAACCAACATCCGACTTTTGTTTGTGTGTCCGTATTCACTTTATATATGTATAAAGGTTATCGAGTTGTTGAACTTCCTAAAAAGGCAGCATCATTCAGCTTGACTCAGCCTTGCTAAAAACATCAAACGCGCTTTTAATTGAATAGTTGCTGTGTATGATGATGAAGGATCATAAAGTCGAATAGGGAGAATTTGGCACAAAGTTATAAAATTATACTTTTGAGGTATTTCACAAAGTCTTATTTTTAACTTAAAAATAAGGATGTTTTTAAAAAGTTCGATGCTTCTGGCATTGAAAAAATACGCCATCAAAGGATTTTGATTGGCACAAAAGTTGCTGTTAAGCAATTAGGTCTTAGCTAGGTGAAAAAGGATATGACATCACTCAGCCAACAGATGAATATGAATCATTATTCGCGGCAAGCGGATTATGCTCAGAATTTGATGTCCATGATTTGCGGTGAACACCGTTTGGACACCAGTGCGCGTGACACTTTAGATTTTCATTATGATGGTATGCGTTTGCCGAATCGGAATATGGCCATCGGCACGATCAGTTATGGTGCAAATGTATCCATTAATATCTCGAATTTAAAAGCTTATAGCATTAGTTTGCCGATACAGGGTACCCAAGCCTTAAAGATACGGGGTGAAAACTATGTCTCTGATGCCAATCGAGGCTTGATTGTTTCGAATAATGATAGTCAGGAATTAATCATTGACCGGCACTGTCAAAAATTGCAGGTGGTTATTCCTGAAAAAAGTATGCACATGGTTTTGGCCGATTTATTGGATAAGCCAGTAGAACAGCCGATTATTTTCAATCCGGAAATGCATCTGGCCTCCACGCAAATGATTGAAGTGTGGTGGAAGAATGTGCAGAACTTTTTGCAGTTCAATACTCAAAATAATGGGTTTTTCGGGTTGCAAATGTTGTCTCAAGACTATGAAAACTTTGTGATCAAGGCATTATTGCTGTCGCAAGAGCATAATTATACGGCTGCATTGAAAATACAGGCACAACAACAAGAGCCGCTGTATATCCGTAAAGTCAAAAACTTCATTATTGAACATGCCCATGAAGAAATTTGCGCTGAGGATTTGCAACGCTTGGCAGGTGTTTCCAAATCTAAACTCTATGACGAGTTTCAACAGTATTATGGCACCAGTCCAATGGCTTATTTAAGAAAATATCGTTTGCAGCAGATTTATAAAATTTTAAGTCATGCCAATGTGAATTCTAAACTGTCGATTTCTAAACTTGCCTATGACTGGGGCTTTACCCATCTCAGTCGTTTTTCTCAAGATTATAAAGAGGAGTTTGGAGAAAAGCCGAGTGAAACTAAACTTAAAAATCGGCAATAGTCCCCATTAAAAAAACCTGATTAAGTTGATTTAATCAGGTTTTTTTACATCAATCTGAAAGGCTAGACAGATTCTTCTAATGTATAACTTTGCTTTTCTTTGGCTTTTTCAATAATCACTTTTAGGCTAAGTGCTATAAATGAAATGAGGGTTGGAATAGCGAGGACAAAGAAAATTCCGCCTAAACTCAAGTTGAAGGTAAAGATTAATGATCCGAAGAATGCTCCCAGAATTGCGCCAATTCGGCCAATACCATGCATCCATGACACACCAACGGCACGACACATAGCAGGGTAAAGCAGGGTTGCAAGCGGTAATAAAGAAGATTGTGCGCCGGCGAGTAATGCACCAATTAGGAAAATGGTTATTCCAAGCAATAGAATATTTGAGCTGACAAAACCTGCCAAAATAAATAAGCCGAAAGCGATAAAGTAGGCATATTTAATGACGGTGGTTGGATTCACTTTATCCATATACCAGCCCATCACAGTTGCGCCAATCACACCACCAAAAGGGAAAATAGCGGCAATTAAGCTAAATTGTTGCGTACTAAAACCCGCAGTTTTCAGAATAGTTGGCATCCAGCTGGTTAAAAGATAGAAGACCAATAAACTAGTAAAGCAGCATAACCACAACATGCTCGAACTAAATAAGTATTTGCCTAACACCATTTTTACTGGGTTTTCATTTGAGGTTTCAGTCTGAGCCAAGACCAATTTGACCGGTTCATTAAAGGCTTGCCCTTGAATGCGTTCTAAAATGGCTTGAGCTTTATCTTGTTGATTACGCGCAATCAGGGATTGTGTCGACTCTGGTAATGCAATAATGAGGGTGATGACCAGAAATAATGGAATAGTCCCCCCAATAATGATGACTTTTGCCCAGCCAAACATTTCCAGTAAATAGGCCGATAGCACACCACCACAAGAAATACCGAGCATAAAACCACAGCCTGCCAATCCAGTCAGAAAGGCTTTGCGTTTTAGCGGCATATATTCAGAAACCATGGTACTGATATTCGGCATGGCAGCACCTAAGCCAATCCCTGTAATAAAACGGTAAATCATCAATTCTTGGGTAGAGTCTGCGAATCCACAAAGAATGGTAAAGATCGAAAATAGCAATGTGGTAATTACAATAATGCCTTTGCGTCCAAATTTATCAGACAGAGGTCCTGACAAAATTGCGCCAATGGACATACCGACCAAGGCCGCACTCAGTACGGGTGCCAGTTGTGGTTTGCTAATCCCCCAATCATCGAGTAAGGCTGGGGCAATGAATCCGATAATTCCCGTATCGAGACCATCACAAAAAAATACCAAGAAACCCAGTGTAAACACCAGCCACTGAAGTGGGGAGAGCCGCTCTCGGTTGATAATATTACTGACTTCAATTGTTCTCATCATTATTCCTTTGAACCGGTTTATTTTTGCTGGACAGCTTAGCTTGCTGTCACACGTTGTTATCCATATCTGGCGTTGAAGTTTTATGGTCTTAAGCCATAAGCTTCAATGAGAAGGCTGTTGATTTAACCGAAATGTCTGTGTTCTTTGAAATGAGAAATAGTGACAAATTGAGTGGAATGACCCAAGCGTTCTCAGACTTGTCATTACAATATCATTTCAATCACCACACGGCTTTGCCAAGGATATTTGATTCAAGAGTTCCATGTGGATATCTACAGCAAGGCATCGACATTTCATGTGTTGTTGTTTTAATTGAACTCTTTTTAGGGTTTTTCGACTATCCACTATCTCCTGAACTTCATCCATTTTTTCCAAGCGGCATTAAACAAACGAACGCATGACGAGATTGAATCCAGCGGATAATGAATAAAGCGGTAAGTGCGTCATTGCTTGAGACAATTACGCATAGATTGGATAGTCTCCGCAGCTTTTGGACAGTCATAAAAAAAAATTAAATAGAAGATAAAGCCATAACAAAGTCAGGAGTTGACAATTATGGCGGGTAAAACGATTCAGATAAAAACACAGTCAGGTAAACAATTCAGCGCTTACTTGGTTGTCCCATCTTCAGGTAAAGGTCCCGGCATTGTGCTGTGTCAGGAAATTTTTGGTGTGAATGCCGCCATGCGTGAAAAGGCGGACTTCCTTGCTGAGGAAGGCTATACCGTGTTAGTCCCTGATTTATTCTGGCGCAATGCTGCGAATATTGAACTGGGATATAGCGCAGAGGACTTTGCTCAAGCCTATGCGCTTTATCAACAGTATGATGAAAATTTAGGGGTTGAAGACATTCAAGATAGTTTGGCTTATCTACGAACACGCCCCGAGTGTGATGCTGAAACAGGTTTGGGGGTTGTTGGATATTGCCTTGGTGGCAAACTGGCGTACTTGGCGGCCTGCCGTTTGCCAGAGGTTGCCTGTGCGGTGGGTTACTATGGGGTGGGTTTAGCGCAGGTTTTAGATGAGCTGAAAAATTTAAAAGGTCGGCTGGTACTTCATATTGCTGAACTGGATCAGTTCACCCCGCCAGATGCAAGACAAGCGATCGTCAATGCCGCTGCTCAATATGCCAATGTACAAGCATATGTTTATGAAGATGTAGACCATGCTTTTGCACGACCTAAAAGTGAACATTATCACAAGCCCTCAGCGCGTTTTGCACATGAACGGACAGTAACCGCATTACATGAAACGATTGGGCCACATTTTGATCTGGTAACACTTTGGGAAGAGCATATTCGACATGAGTTTGATACTCGAGATGTTCCCGCAACAATGGCCACGATGGTTGCAGAGCCTTATGTCAACCACATTCCGACTTTAACGGGCGGGGTTGGTCAAAGCCAGCTAGCACGCTTCTATCGTTACCATTTTGTGCATCAAAACCCTGAAGATATGAAGATTACCTCTATTTCACGCACGGTAGGTTCAACCCAAGTGGTCGATGAGTTCATTATGAGTTTTACCCATGATACGGAAATTGACTGGTTACTCCCTGGGGTGAAACCGACAGGCAAGTACGTAGAAATTCCAATGTTGGGCGTTATACAGTTTAGAGGTGACAAGCTTTGTCATGAACATATTTATTGGGATCAGGCATCGGTGCTGGTGCAAATAGGTTTACTCAATCCAGAGGGTTTACCTGTGGCTGGCGTTGAAACTGCCAAAAAGCTCCTCGATGAGGATTTGCCCTCGAATACGCTCATGCCGTCATGGTCGAGCAGTGAAGGCAAACCCATTCGTGAAGGAGCATGAGCTATGAATACGGACTTAAAGGGCAAAGTCGCAGTTGTCAGTGGTGGTGCAACCTTAATCGGTAAAGCGGTGGTACAGGCGCTGGTGAATGCGGGAGCACGGGTTGCGATACTTGATATTGATGCCCAAGGCAAAAAGGTTGCGGAAAGTTTTCCTTATGATGTGATGTTTATTCAGGTGGATTTAACCAGTGATCTTGCCATTCAGCAGGCAGTGAAAAACATTCATCAGCATTTAGGTGAGGTGAGCTGTTTAGTGAATTTGGCCTGTACGTATTTGGATGATGGTTTTCAGTCCTCGCGTCAGGATTGGTTAAAAGCATTAGATATCAATGTATTGTCTGTGGTGGAGTTAACCCGTGCTTTCTATCCAGATTTAAAAAAGCAGCGCGGCTCAATCGTAAATTTTACTTCCATTTCCGCCAAGTATGCCCAAACAGGGCGTTGGTTATATCCGGTTTCTAAAGCTGCAATTCGTCAATTAACCCAAAGTATGGCCATGGACTTTGCCACAGACGGTATACGGGTGAATTCGATTTCCCCTGGTTGGACATGGTCACGAGTCATTGCCGAAGTGAGTGGTAACAACCGTGAAAAGGCAGATGGCGTTGCGGCGGACTATCACTTATTGGGGCGTTTGGGACATCCAGAAGAAATTGCCAATGTGGTGCAGTTTTTATTGTCACCAGCAGCCAGCTTTGTGACTGGGGCTGATTATGCCGTGGATGGCGGCTATTCGGTGATGGGGCCAGAAGGCGCTCAACCCGCCATACCACGCTTAGCTAGCTAAAACAGCTATAAATTATTGAAAAAATGTAAAAATTGGGAGAAACACATGCGCCGTATTGCAATTGTTGGAGCAGGACAATCAGGTCTGCAACTGGGATTAGGTCTGTTAGATACAGGTTATGACGTGACTTTAATTACCAACCGTACTGCCGAGGAAATTCGTCAGGGCAAAGTCATGTCGAGTCAATGTATGTTTCATACAGCTTTGCAGACTGAACGAGATTTGGGCTTAAATTTTTGGGAAGAGCAATGTCCTGCCGTAGAGGGCATCAGTTTGGCTCTGGTTAACCCCGAGCAGGGTGGCAAGGCATTTGAGTGGAGTGCGCGTCTGGAACGCTATGCACAATCGGTTGATCAGCGCGTGAAAATGCCATTTTGGATGCAGGAGTTTGAAAAGCGTGGCGGTCAATTAATTATTCAGGATGTTGGCATTGAAGAACTGGAGCAACTGGCCAATGAATATGAACTGGTGCTTTTGGCCGCAGGTAAGGGGGAAGTGGTTAAACAATTTGAACGGGATGAGGCAAGAAGCGTATTTGATAAACCGCAACGCGCACTGGCATTAACCTATGTAAAAGGCATGCAACCCATCTCACCGTATTCACGGGTTAGCTTCAATATTATTCCTGAAGTGGGAGAATACTTCTGTTTTCCTGCACTGACCATTAATGGGCCTTGCGACATTATGGTCTTTGAAGGGATTCCCGGTGGTCCAATGGACTGTTGGCAAGATGTACAAACGCCTGAACAGCATTTACAGCGTAGTCTAGAACTGCTTAAAAAATATGTGCCATGGGAATTTGAGCGTTGCAGCAATGTTGAACTCACCGATGCTGGCGGCTATTTGGCAGGGCGTTTCCCACCGACTGTACGTCAACCGGTGTTGACTTTGCCTTCAGGCAAAAAAATCTTTGGCATGGCCGATGCCTTAGTCGTGAATGATCCGATTACTGGTCAAGGCTCCAATAATGCTGCCAAATGCAGCAAGATTTATTTTGATGCGATTTTAGCCAACGATGATCAAGCTTTCAGTGAAGCGTGGATGCAACAAACCTTCGAGCGCTATTGGGCATATGCTGAAAAAGTAGTGGCGTGGACCAACAGCTTGTTAATGCCACCCGAGCCGCATGTCGTGGAGTTGCTGGCAGTAGCCAGTCAAAACCAAGCGATTGCTTCTGTCATGGCGAATAATTTTGATGACCCACGTGACTTTGCGCCGTGGTGGTTTGACGCTGAACAGGCTCAGCATTTTCTGGCCATGAAAACGGCTCAAAAAGTTGCGTAATCACGTTTTGTAAAAAGGATCTTACTCATGATTGATCACATTGAAGAGATGGCACTACAGCCAGTAAACGTAGAAAACCCAAGAGAAATACGGAATTTACTTGGGCAGTTTGCAACAGGGGTTACAGTCATTACGACCCGCAGTAAGCAGGGACGAAAAGTGGGCATGACAGCCAATTCCTTTTCTTCCTTGTCACTAGACCCTCCGTTAATTTTATGGAGCTTATCTAAGACTGCCCCAAGTCTTTCAGACTTTGTAGAAGCTGAACACTTTGCCATTCATATGTTGGCTCAGGAGCACCACCTACTTTCAGGGCATTTTGCTAAAGCCTCGGTGGATAAATTTGCAGGTATTGCCCATCGTGATAGCGATGTTGGGGTTCCGATTCTTGAAGATGTTTTGGCCACCTTAGTCTGTCGAAATGTGACCCAATATGAAGGGGGAGATCATCTGATTTTTATTGGTCAGATCGAGCAATATCAACAACGCCAAGGAGAGCCATTAGTTTTCCATGCGGGCAAATACCGAGTCGCTGCTGCTCATCCAGAGCTAAGCAATTAAAGCTTGAGTCACGATGGTTGCATCGTGACTTTTTATTTAGGAACGAATAATGAAGTACTGTGTAATAAAAAGAACGGTTTTACTAAGTAGTATGGGATGCCTCTCTTTAATGGCCCATGCCTATGATTTACCCACAGTCAATTTAGGCATGACCAGTTTTTTAGATGGGGGCTTGCCAGCTGGTCCGGGCTGGTATGCGCAAACTTATTTCCAAAATTATGAAAGTGATGAGTTGGTGGATGCACAGGGGAAAAAATTAGGTTTGCCGAAAACAGACCTGAACTATCAGGTGATTGTGGAACAAGTCAGTTATTTGTCCAATTTACGGTGGGGTGAACATGCCAGTTTAGGCATTAACTTTCTGATTCCATTTGTTAGTAAAATGGATATGGATGATGGATTAAACAATATGGCAATCAAGTCTCAAGCTGGTTTTGGTGACCTCATGATTGGTCCTTTTGTCCAGTTTGATCCGATTATGGGAGCGTCAGGTCCAAAATTTGTACATCGGATTGAGTTTCAAGTAAACCTGCCAACAGGCGATTACAGTTCTCAAAAAGATATTAATCCAAGTAATCATGCAGTTTCCTTAGATCCGTATTGGGCGGCAACCTATTGGTTTAATCCAAAATGGACGGCTTCAACACGCATTCATTATCTATATAATTTTAAAAATGATGATCCAAGCTATGCTTTTGCGAATGCAGATGAGATTCAAGCGGGTCAAGCATTACATGCCAATTTTGCCACAGAGTATGCGTTTACGCCTCAATTACGCTTAGGACTCAATGGTTATTGGTTAAAGCAGATCACCGATACTGAAGTAGATGGTGATAAATTGAAAGGACGTAAAGAAAAAGTCTGGGCTATTGGTCCGGGTGCTATGTATAGTTTTTCACCCAATAATCATGTCGTTGCCAATGCTTATTTTGAACAAGATGCAGAAAACCGTCCTGAGGGAACGCGGATGCAAGTTCGATATATTCATCATTTCTAAGTCAAAAATTGCCCTTTATTCTCTGAAGGATAAAGGGCAACCTCTATATTTTTAATTCTATTAACTGCAACGACGGGTAGATGACGGCAAAGTGCCAAAACGTCGTTTATATTCTTGAGAAAATCGACCTAAATGGGTAAATCCCCATTTAAATGCCACGTCCGTAACGGTTAAATGTTCATTTTGTACGAGTTCTAAATGAGCCTGTTCAAAACGTAATTCTCTGAGATAAGCCATTGGGGTTGTACCCAAATAGTTTTTAAAGCCCGTAAATAAGGTACGCACACTTACGCCCGCTTGTTCCGCCAGCGTTTCAACGGTTAAGGGTTCATGTAAATGTTGTTGAATATAGGCTTCAGTCCGTTTAATAAAGTGTGGGGAAATGGTTTTATCCTTATGGGAATCAATCTTATTGAGCGCATTATTGGGTTGCCCATAAATCAGCGCATTTAAGAGATTCGATTCAAACTGTTTAAACGCCAATGGGTGATGGAGTGGGTGTTTATCACAGGCCAGAGCATCCATTAAAGTACGGAGTAATTGCAAAAAATAGCTGCCATTTTGTGTAGCAAAATCGAGTTTTGGATCGAAAATGAGTGAGGTGCTATTACTGTCAGGAATATGCTGGCGGCAGTGATGCAGAAAATCTTCTTTAGAAATTTTTAAAATCAGTTGCGGCGAGTTGGCATGCCAACGCATCCGTAAAGATTGTTGCGGTGAGATGATTGATGCAACTTGCGAATAGGACATAAATTTTTGACGTCCAAATTCAATTTCAGCATAGCCATGGGTTGGAATTTGAATTAAATAAAACTTGTCTAAATGATCGGGTTCTATAATCACATCTGCGCCATACACTAGACGGCTAATAGATAGAGCACCTGTTCTAACATGGTGCATGGCTGCACTAAAATTTTTCTGTGGAGTGGATATTTTCAAGATATGCGGCTTAAAGATTTGTCCCACATTTTTACAGGTTTCATCGATATCTTGATGGCTAAACAGTAAATTATGAGGAGAAAAGATAGATTCTTTTTGAAAATGTCGCCCATTTAATTCAGAAGAGTTGGCTTGATACATATCGCTATTCCTTTGGCTAACTCCTGCTGGTATTGCACCTTTAAAAATTCTGCTCGGAATAATTTCGAAATGGTGTCAATACTGCACTTAGATTCGGTTGTGCGCAAAATATATAAAGATAAATGCAAGATATAGACCAGAATTGCCAAAAAATACGGCTTTCAACAAATATTCAGTGAAAGAATCAACGTCCTTATTTTCAGTGTTTGATGATAAGCCTATGCTTGAAGACTCCATTCTACGAACTTGTTTTTTTATCTAGATCTTATTCCTTAAGATCCGTACAAATTTATAGCAAATCCAAGTGATCGGGTCAATTTAATGATCACTTGGATTGTGCTTATCTTTTGGAATTATTCTGCATTCATCTGCAAGAAATGCAGGATATGCTGATTAAACACACTCGGCTGTTCCACATTAGAAATATGCGAAGCATCAATCTCGACCAGCTGACTCTGCGGAATCTGTGCCTGCATAAACTGCGCATCAGCCACCGTGGTTACAGGGTCTTGCTGACCCGCAATAATCAACATGGGCACTTGAATGTCTTTTAACTGCTCCCGAACATCCGCTTTAGCCAAAGCCGCACAGCAGTTTGCATAACCTTCGGCACTGCCAGCTGCCAAGTCGTTTTGAAGATTGGATACCACCGCAGTATGACTTTGGATAAAGGGAGCTGTAAACCATCGCGAGGCTGCACTGTCCGCGATCGGTTGTAAACCTTGAGTTTTGACCAGTGTTGCACGATCCAGCCAAGCCTGTTCCTGACCAATTTTGGCGGCAGTATTACAGACAATCACATGGCTAAACCGTTCAGGATAATGAATCGCCAACCACTGACCGGTTAAGCCGCCCATTGAAATGCCACAGAAAGCCGCTTGCTGAATATTGAGATGATCCAGCAGCTGAATCACATCTTCCCCCAATTGTTGCAGGCTATAAGGCCCTTGCGGAGTTGAGGATGCACCATGACCACGGGTGTCATAACAAATTACAAAGAACTGCTCTTTCAGGGCATTAAACTGCTGCTGCCACATGCCATAATTGGTGCCTAAGGAATTAGAAAACACCAGTGCAGGATGACTGGCATCGCCAAAGGTTTGATAATGCAGTTGTACTTCGGGCGTGGTTAAAATCGGCATATTGTGATTCCTTCATTCATTTTTTTGAGCTAAGTTCTCTAAATTCGCGATTCAAATCAGTCAGCAACCCGCTGAATAATCAGCGCAATGCCTTGACCCACGCCAATACACATTGAACACAGCGCATAGGTTCCACCGGTTTGTTCCAATTGGTTTAAAGCTGTAGTGACTAAACGTGCACCTGATGCACCGAGTGGATGACCAATCGCAATGGCACCACCATTTGGATTCACTTGCGTGGTATCATCGGCCAAACCCAAATCACGGGTCACCGCCAATGCCTGTGCGGCAAAGGCTTCATTCAGTTCAATCACATCCATCTGCTCTAAAGTCAGATTGGCTTGTTTCAGCAATTTCTTGATCGCAGGTGCCGGCGCAAAGCCCATAATGCGTGGCTCAACCCCCACAGCCGTAGAGGCAATAATCTTGGCACGGGGTTTAAGCTGGTATTGCTCAACTGCTGCTTCTGAAGCAATCAGTACAGCAGCCGCACCGTCGTTTATGCCTGACGCGTTTCCCGCTGTGACGGTGCCCTCTGCTGTGACGACTGGCTTCAGTTTGGCCAAACCTTCGAGTGTGGTCGATGCACGCGGATGTTCATCCGTGTCCACCACAATTGGATCACCCTTACGTTGAGCAATACTCACCGGAATGATCTCGTGTTTAAAAAAGCCTTGAGCTTGCGCGGTTGCTGTGCGCTGTTGACTCGTCAAGGCAAACTGGTCTTGATCTGCACGATCAATCTTAAATTGTTGCGCCACGTTCTCTGCAGTCTGTGGCATGGTCTCTACGCCATACATGGCTTTGAGCTTTGGATTGATAAAACGCCAGCCCATGGTGGTGTCTTCAATCTTCTGGCTACGCCCATAAGCGCTTTCCGACTTGCCCATCACAAAGGGCGCTCGCGACATGCTTTCCACACCACCGGCAATAATCAGATGGGCTTCTTCGGCTTTAATGGCACGTGCCGCAATGGCAATCGCATCCAGAGATGAACCACATAAACGGTTGATGGTGGTGGCTGGCACTTCCACCGGTAAGCCTGCCAATAGAGCTGACATACGACCCACATTACGGTTATCTTCACCGGCTTGGTTGGCACAGCCATAGATCACGTCATCGACCTGTGACCAATCGACAGTCGGGTTACGTTGCATCAAGGCTTGAATCGGCACTGCC